>NZ_JASJPW010000001.1:2197305-2525958 GCF_030052995.1 Gemmobacter sp. 24YEA27
CGATGCACCGACGCGGATGTTCGTGCCGCGCGCCGCGACAGCAGCTGCCTATGCCGCCGCGAAAGAGGCCGCTGATGAAGTGGTGATCGGGGCGACGACCGATGCCGCGACCACGATGGGGCCGCTGATCTCGAAACTGCAATTTGACAAGGTTCAGGGCATGATCCAGGCCGGCATTGACGAGGGCGCGACGCTGATCAGCGGAGGCACCGGCCGGCCCCAGGGCGTCAATCGCGGCTGGTATGTACAGCCGACCATCTTCGGCGATGTCACCAATGAGATGACCATCTCGCGCGAGGAAATCTTCGGGCCGGTGCTGGCGATCCTGCCCTATGACAGCATCGACGATGCGGTCCGGATGGCGAATGACACGCCCTATGGCCTTGCCGCCTATATCGCCGGCCCCGTTGAAGAGGCCAAACCGATTGCCCGGCGGTTGCGGGCCGGGACGGTGAACCTCAACTACCCGGACTGGGACACCTTCGCGCCCTTTGGGGGCTATAAGCAATCCGGCAACGGGCGCGAATATGCCGATTGGGGCATCCATGATTTCTGTGAAATCAAGGGCGTGGTCGGCTGGGGCGCCTGAACGAGGCGTCGCGCCTGCCCCCGGACGCAACTCTTCCGGGGGCGCATAGCAGATGTGCAGCGGAGAGCCCTTGAATGTCCCGGGGCAGAGGCGTTGACTGTGGACTGGCGGGGGGCGTTTCCCCCGCCTTTTCAACATCCGGAGGAGCGGCCATGCGCTATGGCTATGTTGGTCTGGGCAATCTCGGCGGTCACCTGGCGGCAAGCCTGCTCAGGGCTGGGTTCGATGTCACGGTCTGGGACCGCGATCCGGCAGCCGTTGACCGGCTTTGCGGCAAAGGCGGCGACCGTGTCGGCTCGCTGGAGGACCTCGCACAACAGGTTGACCATGTTTTCACCTGTCTGCCCTCGCCCCAGGCTTCGGAAACCGTGCTGGCGCAGATGCTGCCTTTCATGAAACCCGGATCGAGCTGGATCGAGAATTCGACGCTCGGGCGCGATGATGTGCTGCGGCTTGCGGGGCTTGCGCGCAGTGCGGGCGTTCGGATGATGGAGGCGCCGGTGACCGGTGGTGTCCATCTGGCGGCGAAAGGCGAGATCACCGTCCTCGCCGGGGGGGACCGTGATCTTTACGATCTGCATTTCCCGGCGCTTGAGGTGATCGGCGGCAAGATTTTCCATATGGGGCCGCTTGGCACTGCGGCGGTGATCAAGGTGATCACCAATATGCTGGCCTTCATCCATCTCGTCGCCGATGGCGAGGCATTGATGCTCGCGAAACGCGGCGGGCTTGACCTGAAAACCGCCTGGGAGGCGATTGCGGCCTCATCGGGCAGCTCTTTCGTGCATGAGACCGAGGGCCAGCTGATCCTGAATGGCAGTTACGATGTCGGTTTCTCGATGGATCTGGCGCTGAAGGATCTGGGTTTCGCCATCGGATTTGGCCGCGAATTCGGGGTGCCGCTGGACCTGGCCTCGCAGGTCAACCAGACCTTCCTGCGCGGGCGCGCGGCCTTTGGCGGGCAGGCGCAATCGACCCAGATCGTGAAACTGCTCGAGGAACTGCTTGCCACGGATTTGCGCGCCGAAGGTTTTCCGGACCGGCTGGAATGAGCGGGCGGCAAAGCCGGCATTTGCCAGAGCCCAATCCGGTGCTAGACATGGCATTGTCGGGCCGATAGAAGGCTGGCATCGTAACGTTAGCGCTAACGGTCCTGCGAAGCCGTGATGGCAACCGCACCGGACCGTGATCAATAAAGACAGGGATTCCATGGCTTCGCGCGTCATTCCGGTCGAGATTTTCGATCTTGTGATCTTCGGTGGTACGGGTGACCTTGCCCGCAGGAAGATCCTTCCTGGCCTTTACCTGCGCTGGCTGGCGGGGCAGATCCTGCCCGAGGCCCGCGTGATCGGTGCCGCGCGCGCCGATCTGACCGAGGCAGAGTTTCGAGATTTCGTAGCAGGTGCCATTGCCGAATTCGTCCCAGAGGCGAAACGCGACGAGGCGGCGATCAGGGGGTTTCTGGACCGGCTTGGCTATGTCGCGATCGATGCGACGGGCGAACGCGGCTGGAAGGATCTCAAGGCGCTGATCCGCCCCGATGTGGTTCAGGCCTTCTATTTCTCGGTGGCGCCCTCGCTCTTTGGCGCGATTGCCGAACGTCTGACCAGCAACGATATTGCCGGCCCCGATGCGCGGATCGTGGTCGAAAAACCCTTTGGCCGCGATCTCGCCTCGGCCAAAGCGCTGAACGCCGTTTTGGCGCAGCATTTCGAGGAACGCCAGATCTACCGGATCGATCATTACCTCGGCAAAGAAACCGTGCAGAATCTGATGGCGGTGCGCTTTGCCAATATCCTGTTCGAACCCCTGTGGAAGTCGGAATATGTCGACCATGTGCAGATCACGGTGGCGGAAACCGTCAGCGTGGACGGGCGCGGCGCCTATTACGACACATCCGGCGCGATGCGCGATATGGTGCAAAACCATATCATGCAGCTTCTGTGCCTGATCGCGATGGAGCCGCCTTATCATTTCGACCCCGATGCTGTCCGCGATGAAAAGCTCAAGGTGATCCGGGCGCTTGATCCCGTGCTGCCCGAAGATATCGTGCGCGGCCAGTATCTCGCCGGTGGCGGCGAGGCGGGCTATCTGGAACATGCGGAAAACCCGGCAAGCCGCACCGAAAGCTATATCGCGCTTAAGGTGAATATCTCGAACTGGCGCTGGAAGGGCACGCCCTTTTACCTGCGCACCGGCAAGCGCCTGCGGGCGCGCGAAAGTGAGATTGCCATCACCTTCAAAGAGCCGCCGCATTCGATCTTCGACGATCACGCCGGCTGGCGCGACAATGTGCTGGTGATCCGGCTGCAGCCCGATGAGGGAATGAACCTCAAGGTGATGATCAAAGAGCCGGGGCCGGGTGGTATGCGCCTGACCCAGGTGCCGTTAGACATGTCTTTCGCCGAGGCGCTGAAAGACAGCCTGGAAGACGTGCCTGACGCCTATGAACGGCTGATCATGGATGTGATCCGCGGCAATCAGACCCTCTTCATGCGCGGCGATGAGGTCGAGGCAGCCTGGGCCTGGACCGACCCGATCATCCAGGACTGGGAGGCGCGCGGTGACCGGCCCCAGACCTATGATCCCGGCACCTCTGGTCCGGAGGATGCGCTGATGCTGATGCATCGGGACGGGCGGCGCTGGCGGGGGATGGGGGCATGAATTTCAACACCTATCCCGACCGCGATTTCCTGCATCTGCAACTCGCGGACCGTATCGCCTCGCAGCTGGGGGAATTCATCCGGCGCGACGGCCGCGCGACATTTTCGGTGCCGGGCGGCACCACGCCGGGGCCGGTCTTTGACATCCTCTCGGGCGTCGATCTTGACTGGGGGCTGATCTCGGTCGTGCTGAATGACGAACGCTGGGTGCCGGAGCATTCCGACCGCTCGAATACAAGGCTCCTGCGCGAGCGCCTGCTGCAGGGCCGCGCCGCCAGGGCGAAACTGATCCCGCTTTACACCGCGACCGACACGCCGGAAGAGGGTATCCCCGCGCTGGAGGCCGGCCTCGCGCCGGCATTGCCGATCTCGGTGCTGCTTCTGGGCATGGGGGGCGATATGCATACCGCATCACTCTTCCCCGGTGCCGACCGTCTGACAGAGGCACTGGCCCCGGATGCGCCCTTGCTGATGCCGATGCGCTCGGATGCGGCGGTAGAACCCCGCGTTACCCTGACCGCGCCGGTCCTGCGCGCAGCCATGCATATCCATGTGCTGATCACCGGCGAGGCAAAACGGGAAGCGATTGAAAAGGCGGCAGGACTGCCCGCAACCGAGGCGCCGATCCGCGCCGTCCTGGATCACGCCGAAGTGCATTGGGCCGAATGACGCAAAAGACCGGAAGGGCAGAAAATGGATAAGTGGCAGGCGCTGAAAGCGCATCACGCGAAAGTGGCAGAGCGCCGGATCCTCTCGTTGTTCAATGCGGATCCGGCACGGGCGGCGGGCTTTTCTGCAGAGGCCGACGGGCTTTTGTTCGACTGGTCAAAGACCAATATCGACATTGAGGGCCGCGATCTTCTGCTGGGGCTGGCCACGGCGTCGGGCGTTGCGGACAAGCGCGCCGCGATGTTTTCCGGCAAGAAGATCAATGAGACCGAAGGCAGGGCGGTGCTGCATATCGCTTTGCGCGCGGGCGAAGAGCACCGCATTCTGGTCGATGGCCAGGACGTGATCCCTGACATTACCGCGACCCGCAGGAGGATGGCGGCGTTTGCCGATCAGGTGCGTTCGGGCGCGTTTCAGGGCCAGGGCGGCAAGATCACCGATGTGGTCAATATCGGCATTGGCGGCTCGGATCTTGGGCCGGCCATGGCCGCGCTGGCGCTGGCGCCTTATGCTGACGGGCCGCGCGCGCATTTCGTCTCGAATGTGGACGGCGCCCATATCCATGACATCCTGTCCGGGCTGAACCCGGAAACCACGCTGGTGATCGTCGCCTCCAAGACCTTCACCACCATTGAGACCATGACCAATGCGGATACCGCAAGGGCCTGGATGGCGAAATCGGTCAAAGACCCGGCCGCGCAATTTGCTGCCGTCTCGACCGCTGGTGACAAAACCGCCGCTTATGGCATCGCACCTGAACGCGTGTTCGGTTTCGAGGACTGGGTCGGCGGGCGCTATTCGATGTGGGGGCCGATTGGCCTCGCATTGTTGCTGGCAATCGGGCCCGAGGATTTCGACCAGTTCCTCGCCGGCGGCCGCGCGATGGACAATCACTTCCTCGAAACCCCCTTCGCCGACAACATTCCGGTGCTGCTGGCGCTGGTGGGCATCTGGCACAACCAGCTCTGCGACTATGCCACCCGCGCCGTGCTGCCCTATGAACAACGCCTCTCGCGGCTGCCCGCCTATCTCCAGCAACTCGAGATGGAATCAAATGGAAAATCGGTGGCGCTGGATGGTTCTTCGCTGAGCATCAACTCCGGCCCGGTGGTCTGGGGCGAGCCCGGCACCAATGGCCAGCACGCCTTTTACCAGCTGATCCATCAGGGCACCCGCGTCATACCCTGCGAATTCCTCGTCGGCCGCCACGGCCATGAGCCGGACCTCGCGCATCAGCACCTGCTGCTCGTCGCCAATTGCCTCGCGCAATCCGAGGCGCTGCTGCGCGGCCGCTCCCTCGATGAGGCCCGCACCATCATGGCGAAAAAAGGCCTCACCGGAGAGGAGCTGGAACGCCAGGCCCGCCACCGTGTCTTCCCCGGCAACCGCCCGACGACAACGCTCGCCTATGACAGGCTCACCCCTTTCGTCCTCGGCCAGATCATCGCGCTCTATGAACATCGCGTCTTTGTCGAAGGCGTGATCCTCGGGATCAATTCCTATGATCAATGGGGGGTCGAGCTTGGCAAGGAACTCGCCCTCGCGCTGCAACCGGTGCTCGAAGGCAAAGAAGGCACAGACGGTAAGGACGGCTCCACCGCCAGCCTCGTGGCCTTCCTGAAAACCTGAGCCAATTCATCTGTCCCCAAATATCCTCGGGGGGTGAAGGGGGGCAGACAGCCCCCCTTCTTCTTTTGCTTACTTCAGCGCAGCGGTCACGATGACCTCGACGCGGTAATCCGGCGTCGCGAGCTTCGCCTCGCCGGTGGCACGCGCCGGGGTATTGCCCTGCGGCACCCAGGCATCCCAGACCGCATTCATCTCGGCGAAATCCGCCATATCGGCGAGCCAGATCTGGGTCGACAGGATGCGGGTCTTGTCGGTGCCGGCTGCCGCGAGGATCCGGTCCACTTCGGCAAGGCAGGTGCGGGTCTGATCCGCAACCGAGTCGCCGGGGTTCCCGACCTGACCCGCGAGCCAGATGATGCCATTGTAAGACACGCCCTCGGACATACGCGCGCCCACGCCATAGCGTTTGATTTCCGAACTCATCTTGCACTCCCTGCTTTGGTCGGTTCCCTGCAAGGAATAGCGGTGCCGCGCGGGGAAGAAAAGCGCTCCTCAGGCGAATGCGGCGCGGCGCCTTTGTGCCGCCCGATCCGGGAGGCGCGCTAACGTGTTCGGCGGCACAGAAAGCTGTCGCCGCTGACCGGGGAAAACCAGGTCATGGTCCCATCGGGGTTCATCGCCAGCGAGAGCTGGTAATTATCCTCGAAGGTCAGGGTGAATGTATCGCCCTCGGGGGCGATATCGACGATGGGCATCGGCGCTTCACCGCTGTCATAGTCGCTGCCGGTAAAGGTGAAGGTCCCGACCTCGCAATCCCAGACTCCTTCGAAAGGCCAGGGCGCGGCGGCAACCGATGGTCCGGCCGCGATCACTGCGAGTACCCAGAGAAGTGCCGCCCCGACTGAGCGGCCCAGGACGCCAGAGCGGTGGGCGGAAGGATTTCCGCAGTGAGATGCACCATCAAAGCCCGGATCAGGAATACCAAAGCTGAGGTCCTGGAGGCGGCTCGCCGCCCGGCCCCCGGATCTGACCCTGGATTGCCCCACTTGCCTCATCGCGCTCCACTTTCCCTCTGTCAGGGGTTGCAAATGTATGTCAGGCGCTCCCCCGGAGTAAAGGGGGGCGCTGTCTCAGATCTGGCGCTGCAGGTGTCGCCCCGGTCAAGCCTGCGGCTGGCTCGCAACATGGCACCGGCACCCGATTGCCGATCGCTCGCTTTGACCGGGCAAGAGATTGCCGGGCCTGGCCGGGCGGGTCCGCTCAGAGGCTGAGCTCAGGGGCTGATCAGTGTGACGCCGGGCATGTTGCGGATCACTTCGATATCTTCGAGATAGGTCCGGGTCAGCCGGTCGACCGTTTCCTGCGTCCAGCCGGGCAGGGCGAAGTCCATAGTGATCCGTTCCGCCACCGCGAATTTGTCGAGAAAAGCCGAAACCACCCGGCGGCGCTGGCTGACTGAAGCCGGCGGGTGGCTTGCAAGGTAATTGCGCAGCCGCGTCAGACCGTCCCCTGCCATGATCAGCGACAAAAGCTCGTCAGTCTCCTCCAGCCGGGTGTCATCGCTGTAGCCGCCCACCGCCTGCAACACCTCCGGCCAGATCAGCGGCGTGTCTTCGTCGCACCAGATCGTCAGAGGCGCCCCGGGGTTTTCGGCAATAATCTGGCTGACCACATCCGACCAGCGCAGCTGGCTGATATCGGTACCCTCGATGAATTCCTCATAGCTGCGGCTGTTCCTTTGCTTCTCGTAAAGCGCCGGCAGCCAGGTGGCGGGATTGCGGATCGCGAGAAAGAACTCGGCCTCGATATGAGGGAAGATCTGGGTAAAGGCCCTAATGCGTTCCCCGGCAAAACCGTAAAGCCGGCCCCGCAGCGCCCATTGCGGAAAGGCAAGGAAACTGTCCCAGCTGAGGATCAGCCGCCCGGCCGTGTCATCATCCATGATCTGTTCGATCACCAGCGCCTGGGTATCGACACTGGCCGGCGCGCCGCGCAGCTGGACCGCCGTATCGCGCAGGAGCCGCCGGTAGCGGGTCGGAGCCGGCACATGGATCCCCTGTTCTGCCAGAACCGAACGATTCTTCAGCAGGCAACGGATAAGCCGCTCCTCATCGGTGCAATGGGCACCCAGGTGGTAGACAATGCGCATGATTCGGATCGGGGCTCCCGCTGCCATCCTCGCCGCCCGCGCCAGTCGGACAGCCTGCTTTCCTCCCATATAGAGCACGATGGCTTGTGGCAAATGCGTTTGTCTTAAGGCGTTTGTGAGAAGTTGCACGAATGAGGTCCGGGGCGGGCCTGCCGATCCATCACCACATGCACCGCCATCCAAAGCCCGCAACCCGGCCCGGGCGGCCGGAACCCGGGGCAGTATTACAGGGGGCCGCAACAGGGGCGGCCGGGACAGGGGAGCTGAACAGCTTCCAGCCGGTATTTGCGCTGCCAGGACGTCGCCGCAAAGTTGCCTGCCCGGAGTGATTCTGACCCATGCCGCATCCCCGCCTTGCTCACGCCGGTCATTGCAACCAATCGGGGTTGCGGCACCTGCGGAAAACCACAAAACGCCAGCCAGATCCGGCTTAAAGCACCGGTTCGCAGACAGCGCTCCGGCTTGCACCTGCGGGCGGGAGTTGCTACATCATCTCTCCGTGGCCCCTATAGCACAGCGGTAGTGCAGCGGTTTTGTAAACCGAAGGTCGGGAGTTCAAATCTCTCTGGGGGCACCATTACTACATTGAAAATTGTTTTATATCATAGCCTTAGATGGTGATGACTCGTTGTAGTCCACCCTTCGGCTTGCGCTTAATTGATACACCCTGAAGCCGAAATAACCCGATTGTGATCGACTAGCCCCGACCGAAGCCGGGGCTAGGGCAGGGGGCGAGTCACCCCAGAACGCGGTAGACGTGGCTGGTACTGCGGTTGAGATACCGTCCGATCTCCTGGAAGCTCGCGCCGCAGTCCCGCAGTTCGGCCATCTGCAAGCGCTCCTTCGCGGTGAGCAGGCGCCCGCGCCGGACAGCCCAACTCATGCCCAGGGATCGATGTCTGCTGCGATCACCCCGGGCGGGATGATCTGGACGGGGCAGCGCACCGGGACGCCATCGCGGGCGGCGACCTCGGCCCGGACCTTGTCTGAATAGGTCATGCTTCACCCCTCCTGCGCCGTTCATTGAGAACTGCGCTTCGGATGGTCTATGGTCACGGCCAAGAGCCATGCCGATCCTAGGATAGCTCATGCCGTGGCGACGGGCGATGTAGCAGACCAAGGCGCGCAGCCTGAAATTCCTGATAATCCTCCCCGTTTTAACGGGGTGCAGAAGTAGACTTCAGGCAGCCATCTTCAGTTGTCTCGGGCGGGTGTAATGCCGCCGATGCCCATGTTGGGGCGCTCATTTTTGTAAGTCCATAGCCAGTCGGTTGCGATCTGTTGCGCCTCCTCGATGGTTTCAAAGATGTGAAGGTCCAGCCATTCATGCCGGACCGTTCTGTTGTATCGTTCTACAAAGGCGTTCTGTTGGGTATGAGGAGGGTCAGAAAACAGTCCAGTGGACTGTTTTCCCGACGAATGTCCGGGCTGGATGTGGTTGAGGGCAATGCCCTGCTTTTCGGCCCAGATCATCAGCGTGGAACTGATGTATTCCGGACCATTGTCGACCCTTATTGCCAGAGGTTTGCCGCGCCACTCGATGATCTGGTTCAGGGACCGGACCACCCGCTCAGCCGGGAGCGAGAAGTCGACCTCGATGCCCAGGCCCTCGCGGTTGAAGTCGTCCAGCACATTTAGCAGTCGGAATTGACGGCCATCAGCCAATCGATCAGCCATGAACCGAAGGTCCTCGCAGCGAATTCCATTGACCAGACCGTGTTCGGCGCCTCAGGGACGCTGAGTTCTTCAGGCTTGTCGCGTTTGATCCGCGTGCGCAGCTTGATCCGCAGGTTCAGTTCCAGCTCGCAGTAGATCCTATGGACGCGCTTATGGCTCCACGGGTGCCCCTGGACATTGCGCATGTGCAGAAAGCATAGCCCAAAGCCCCAGGTCCGGTGCGCCTTGGTCAGCCCTTCCAACAGGTCTGCGATGAACTCGTTCTCGGCATCGCGCTTTGGGCTGTAGCGAAAACAGGTCTCGGCTCGACCCAAATGCCCGACAGGCCAGCGCGATGCTGCCCGCCTTTGTCGCCACAGCCTTCTCGGCCAGCTCCTGGCGTTGAGCTGGCCGTGTCATTTTTTTCCAAAGGCTTCCCTGAGCAGTTCAGCCTGCATGCCGAAGGCTCGGCGAACATGCGCTTCAGCCGCCGGTTCTCGTCCTCAAGGGACTTCATCTGGCTCATCATCGACGCATCCATGCCGCCATACTTCGAGCGCCACTTGTAGAAGCTCGCCGTACTGATCCCATGCTCACGGCAAAGCTCGGGCACGGCCATACCGCTCTCGGCCTGACGAAGCACGGCCATGATCTGCGGTTCCGTGAAACGGCTCTTTCTCATTCGAATTTCCTCAGCTCACGGCTCACGAGAAATTTCTACTTATTCAGCCCCTTGACCATCGAGAGGATTACCAGAGGATTGCGGCGATCAGGGTCGCCCAAATAGCGGCCCCGCCGAGGATCGACGGGACCAGCCACCAGCAGGGGTCACTTAGACGAACACTGTCGGCACACCGCCGTTTGCATCCCGAGCCATATTGTACCGGTCCAGCACCCGTTGAAGGTCACGGTTGGCCAGCTGCAAGACGCTGTGTTCTCCCGGCGCTTTTAGATCCGCCATCCAGCCGCGATACAGGCGCTCTTTTGCTGCCTGGCGCTGCGCCGTTGACATGGGGGCGCCGTTCCAGGCCTGCGGGATCCCCCACTGGGCCTGAGCGCCCAAAAAATTGACTGCGATCCCAGCCCCGACCGCCCCAGTTGCCACAACGGCAAAGCTCAGATCTATTGCCGGCCTGACGCTGGCACCAGCGGAGCCATTCGAAAGCCGGTTCCGTCCGCATTTTGCCAGTAGAGCATCTGGCTGACCTTGCCATAGTGTTGAGCATCCGGGGTTACCACGAGGGAAACGGCAGCGCCCAAAGACGTCTGCCGCGCACCCCACAGATTTCCGCTGATCTGCGCGATGGTCAGCGGATCGGGCGCAGACACATATCCGTTGTCGGCAGATGAGGACGCGAACATACCGTGGCACGCGGAACCGGCGTTCCAATTCGCAGCTTCCGGCATTCGCCAGTAGCCACAGACCGCGAAAAAGTCGTTTGCAGCACCATAGATTGTCGCCCACGGCGCGGCCGACGCCCTGACCCCCGCATCGTTGAAGTTATGGGCGAGAAGTCGAAGCCCCCGCCTGCATTAAGCTGGCCCGGCGCCCGCGCCGGGAACCCGGGTCTGCAAATGGTCCGACCGGAGCAGGTTGCGCACTTCCTGCGCATTAACCGGCGCGCCGCCCGGATAAGACCAGTCAAAGTCGAGATCGAAAACGGTCAGTATCCGTCCGCCGCCGTCCTCAATGAGTTTATCCAGGCTGGGCAGGGCTTTTGCCGGGCCGCTGCTGACAGTGGGCAATTGAATGGCGGTGGTGGAGTAATTCGTCCTGTGAGCCTCACAGACCAGGGGAAAGCAGGTGGGTGACAGCATCCGCAAGGGCGAAGCCGCCGAACAACGGCGCGGGGTGAATGCCGTCAGAACGCATACAGGGGCGAGCAGAATTGCCGCTTGCATAATAGGAAGGCGCCGCCCCCCAGAAATACTGGTGATCGAGGTGAGCGGCGCCGATTGCCACGGCAACCTCAAGAGCGGCGCGCGTGTACTGAGCCATGGGGTAGGCATTTGCCGGCTTCTGATCTTCCGGCGGCGAGGTAATCAGGAGGTCAACGAGAGGCACGGCGGCCCTCGCTCGCGTAAGGATCGTGGTGAGATTTCCGGCAAATGTGGAGGGGGTGAAAGCTGCGCCCTGATCGTTTACTGATCGCCGGCGATCAGCAGGCCAGGAGCGAAAGTCGCGAGAGACGTCTGCCAGCGCGCCGCGTTGACGCTGGACCAGGTGTTTGTCGTCGAGCCACTGGAGCCCAGCTTGTGAAAGCAGACACCCCGTGCGGCCGACTGGAAGTCGACCCCGGCTAGGATTACGATTACTATTGCATAGCGGGGCCGCGATGAAGGCGAAGGGGATCTGCGCTGGCCGTCGGGGTTTTCAGCGGCGTTTACCACCTTGACGCGCGGTTTTGTTGCCGCGCGGGCCGGTCAGAACCGGGGTGTTCGAGAGGTTCTCTTCATGCAGCTTGTGCCAGCGATCGAGGCGGGCAGGGTCGAGCGTTCCGCCCTTGACGGCGGCCAGCACCGCACAGCCCGGCTCATGGCCGTGGGTGCAGTCGCGAAAGCGGCATTCGGGGGTGAGTTCTGCGATTTCGGCAAACAGCTGATCCAGCCCGATGGACAGATCGCTGACATAGAGCGACCGGATGCCGGGAGTATCGATCACCATCGCCCCGCCGGCAATCGCATGCAGCGAGCGCGAGGTCGTGGTGTGCCGCCCCTTTGCGTCATCCTCGCGGATGCTGCCGGTCAGCTGCGCATCCTCGCCGGTCTTTTCCGCAAGCGTGTTCAGCAAAGACGACTTTCCCACCCCTGACGATCCGACCAGGGCCACCGTCTGACCGGCACCCAGCCATGGCGCCAGCACCCGGGCCGCATCAGGCGATGTGGCATCCAGCCAGACCGCCTGCAATCCGCGCTGCAATGCGACAGCCTGATCGCGAAAGGCGCCCGGATCCGCGATCTGATCGGCCTTGGACAGCACGATAACCGGCGTGGTTCCGGCCTCATTCGCGACGGCAAGATAGCGTTCCAGACGCGCCGGGCTGAAATCATCATTGCAGGAGGTGACGATGAACAGCGTATCGACATTCGCGGCGATCAGCTGTGGCGCCCCGCCGCCATCGCTGCGCCGTTGCAGCAGGGTCTGCCGGTCAAGCCTGCGCACCAGCATCGTGGTTGCGGCCTCTGTCAGGATCCAGTCGCCCACCGCATAATCTGCGGTATTGGCGCGGGGCGGCAGAGTAAGCCGAACCGGGCCTGCGACAGATTGCGCCGTCATCCTGGCGCGGTGGACGCTCGCCACCCGCATTGGCACCAGCCCTGCGTCTTCCTCGCCGAGCTGATCAGCAAAGAAGGCAGACCAGCCAAGAGCGGCCAGTGCCGGATCGCTCAGGGCAGGGCCGCTCAGGGCTGGGCCGATTTGGGCGGGCGGGATCTGATCGGAGACATGTTTCACACCTGCCTGCATGTCTGTCACCCGGGACCAATGCAAGCCTGGCGTTGCAGAGCCGGCAGGTTTTTTCCACCCGACCCGGCTCTGCCATGTGTTTGCAGCACATCGCCTGATCAAACGCGCCCGCATGCCGTCAAACCGCGGTCCGGGTGGACGCGGACCGCCTGAACGCGCTACACAGGCGTCTCGCGATGACATGGGGGTACAGATCATGCTTTGGGATATCCGGGCACTTATGAAACCTGCCCTTTCGGTGATCGACCTGATCCCGAATATCCATCGCACACCGGCGCTGGCGATGCTGCGCCGGGCGGTGCTAGACGGGCGGCCCCTGTCAACGCGTCTCTCTGCGGATGACAAAGAGCTGGCCTTTCTTGATGCCCATGTTGCGATGACTTCGCCTGTCGGGGCAAAAGTCCTGAAGGCGCTTTATACCGGTGGCCATCTCAGGCTGAAGAAACCTGCGCAGAAATCGCTTCCGGCGCTGGATGCCTATATCGCCACCGAGGCCGCCTTTCGCAGCGAAGTTGCACGGATCATCGCCAGCGAGGATGCGAAACGCGATCGGCTGGCCGAGATCATCGCCAATCCGGATTGCGCGGATGAAAGCGAGCTGACCCCCTGGCTGATCGACCGCGTTATCTCGGCGCATCTTGGGCATGGTGCGACCGGTGCCATGCTGATCGCCGGGCTGACCTGTGAGCGGGCGGAACGTATGTCCGCCGGGCCCGGTGACGGCCCAGACCGCGCGCCGTCCGAGATGATGTGCTGGTGGTTCGATCATGCGGGACAGCGCCAGGGCGATGCCGGGCCTGGTCTCGCTGATAAAACCGCATCCACTGGTTGATCCGGGGCGTCACAATCAAACGACATCCGGAAATGCCTCAGGCGCAATCATCGTTTTCGCAGGGCCGGCTTCCTGCCTGAGATCACAGCACCGTCGTCAGGGAGCCGCGCCGTGGCCTCGTGCCGGCTCTTAACCAGCTTTATATGTTGCCGTGTTTGCTGAGATGCCGGCACTTTCAGAAATTCAGAAATTCAGAAATTCAGAAATTCAGTGATTCAGAAAGGTCGAAATGGATCTTCTGCGAGAACATCGTCATTTCAGACCTCTGAGACAGGCTTGTGCCCTGTCTCCTGCCAGGATGGGGCGACGACCTCTCCCATTTCCCTTGCGGCGCGCTCTGCCTCGTCAGAGCTGTCCTGAGCTTTCTGTGCCTGATACCTTCGGCGGGGCCTGTCGCCCTGATCTCGCGCAAGATTGACGCTCGGACTGGAGCTGCAGGTACCCGTCACAAGCTCTCTGAGCCATGACGGTATGTGCAATCCTGCGATGTCAGAAGGCGCCCCATACTGCCAGCTCCGCCGTCAATCGCGAGGTTTGCCCAGCGATTGACGGCGAAAGATGCCTGAACGAAAACTTTTTATTTTCAGCGCTTTAATATGGGGTATCGGCGGTCATCGGCGGTGTTTGGACAGGCCCGAATCATTCCCACTCAATTGTCCGCCCTATGGGCTAACCAGTTGAAAAACAAAGCGAAAAAATATTTTTGGGAGGTCGTATGCCGCCGCATCCACCGTCATAAAGCTATCCCTCTTGAAATCATTGGGTTTTTTCGACTGATTGGCTCGAAAAAAAATTCGCCATCTATCGCCGGTGACGCTCGCCGCTTCAGTTCGCAGAACAGACAGCGAATGTCCTCGCAAGAGCTACATCGTACCGGCTTGCGGTTCTATTTTCCATCTCACTCGGAAGATTCCATCGTGAGTCCAGCCAGACTTCGCCTTCATCGGGGTGAGCGCAGAGCCAGTACACGCTTACGACCATCACTGGGCCTCGCCGACCCAGTAGCCGCTCCATCAATAACATTCGGATTGCACACTAACACTATCAATGTTAGCGTTCGCCACCATGTTATCAAAAGACCTCTCACGCTCGGACGGTCCCTTTCCTGATGCGCTAGAACGCTACCTGGGAGAGCTTCTTCATGAACGCATTGATGTCCGCCCATTCGAAGCCACGCGCAGCTTGCCGGCATTTATCGGACGCATCTACGCGCTCTACGAGGCTCGCATTCTTGGACGCCAATGCGTCATCGTTGCCAAGCTCGACGGCACAGGCACTCCCGCCGACATCGCTAAGCATATCGACATAGTCCGCAATGCCGCCCATGCGACGGTGGCGTTTGCCACCATGACCATCAGTGCGCACAACCGGTCGCGCCTCATCGGTCAAGGTGTTCCTTTTATAGTTCCCGGCAACCAGCTCTATATACCGGATCTGGCGATCGATCTGCGCGAGCATTTCCGTGCACCGCGCAACCGACAGGCGGACGGCCTGTCTCCTGCCGCCCAAACCGTCCTTTTCCATCACATCCTGCACCTCGACCGGAGCATGACAACGCCATCCCTCCTGGCTGACCGCCTGCATTACTCGGCGATGTCGATCGGCCGAGCGTTCGACGATCTGGTTGCCACCGGCCTCGCCGAAACCGTCCGGCACGGAAAAGAGAGGCGGATTCATTTCAAGGCAGAAGGGCGGCAGCTCCTGGAGGATGCAACGCCACATCTCCGCAGTCCGGTTCGATCCCAGAAATTCGTGCGCGGAAGCGCCTTCGGCGCGCACCTGAAGCTGGCCGGGGAAACGGCACTTTCCCGCCTAACGGAACTGGCTGGCCCCCGTATCGACACGTTCGCCGTCGCCGCCAGCGACTGGAAAGCGATTTCGCAAACTGCGGACCTCGCCGAAACCGACCGTGACGACGCCAACTACATCATCGAGACATGGTCCTACGATCCGGCCGCCTTGTCCGACACCGACACCGTGGACGTCCTGTCCCTGTACGCACAATTCCGGGATCATCGCGACGAGCGCGTCGCCATGGCCGCGGAACGGCTTTTGGAGAACCTGCCTTGGTAGCTGGCATCGATAAATTTCAGAAATACTTCGCTGGCCATGAGGACCACTACGCCATCATCGGCGGCGCGGCATGCGACCTCCTGTTCGATGAAGCCGGTCTCGATTTCAGGGCCACCAAGGACATTGATATGGTGCTCTGCGTTGAGGTGGTCGATGCCGCCTTCGGCACCGCTTTCAAAGCGTTTCTGGATGCCGGCGGCTATCAGGCACGCGAACGCAGCACCGGCGAAAAGGAATTCTACCGCTTCCACAAGCCGTCGGACCAGAGCGTCCCCTTCATGATCGAGCTGTTTTCCCGCAAGCCGGGCACCCTCGACCTTCCGGAAAATGCGGAACTCACACCCATCCCGGTTGAGGAAGACATCGTCAGCCTCTCAGCCATTCTGCTCGACGACGGATATTATGAAGCGTTGCAGTCCGCGAAGCGGAAGATCGAGGGCGTAACCGTCATCGATGAAACACTTCTCATCCCTTTCAAAGCGCGGGCATTCCTGGATCTGTCCGCACGGGCCGAAGCCGGGGAAAAGATCGACAGCAAAAACATCAAGAAGCACCGCAATGATGTGCTTCGCCTGACCCAGCTTCTGCCCGGCGATGCCTCGATCACCTTGCCCGATCAAATTCTCGACGACATGCGACGCTTCCTTGATCTGGCAGCGGCTGACGACACTCTCGATCCAAAAGCGCTCAACGTGCCGTTTACCCGCGATGAGGCGATTGCCCTTCTCAGGTCAGCTTACAAGCTGGCCGATGCATGAGCCGAACCTTCATCTACAGCTTTACTCCGTCATCGCTGGACCCAGCCCCCGGCGCGACCATTGCGTTGGACGTCTCGGAGATCGAGGACGCCGGCATTCGCGAGGTGCTTCAAACGCCGGGCGCCGCTTACGGCGCCTGGTCGATCCTCGATGCGCTGCTGTCGCCGACCGGCATAGGCACGCCTTTCATCTTCAAACAGCCGCTTGGGCAAGCTCGTGAAGTAAAGGTCGCGTTGTCGGGTCTGTTCGGCAGGTTCGTCGCTCGGGCCTATCTCGAACGCTACTTCGACCTGTCCATCTTCGCGCATCTCGGTAATCGAGTGGTCGATCTCGAACGTCGTAAACGCGCCAAGATCGTGCGCCTCGCACGAGGCGACCTCCCCGACTGGATCGCATGCAAATCCGATCTGACTTCGCTTACGATCGCAGAGGCCAAGGGTTGCCACGACCCAGGCGGAACAGCGAAGACGCGCGGCTTCAAACCCTCATTACCGATCTCGCTGGCGATCCCGCCCGGACCGTCCGTCAACTCCAGACTCAGGAAACCCGCATCAATGCAGTGATCGAACAGATCGGCAAGTTGACCGCCGCCGCCTCTGAGCAGAACCGGACCGCGCTCCGTGAGGCTCATGGGCGTCTTGCAACTGCGCGAGCGGCGGCATTGGCTGCATCCGACGATCTTTTCGCCGCGGAACCTCTGCCGGACATCGGCTCGGATATCCGCATCCGGTGGAGCTTTCCGAGGAAGACGCCACGGCCTACGACGCCGCGCAGGACGAGCTTGAGCGCCTGAACGCGGAGTGGGAGGACGCCGACACCGACCTTCCGGACGAGGTGGATGCGCGCCTTGCGGAGCTTGAAGGCGAGATTGAGCGGATCGACGCCAAGCGCCACGCCTTCGATCCCGATGACATCGCGCGCGGCGGCGTGTTCGTCGTCGTCGCCCATAATGGCGATGTTCGGATCGAGCGCGGTTTCATCCGCGCCGAGGACGAGGCCCCGGAGCCGGAACCGGAGGAAACCAAGGGCGGCGAAACCGTCATCGACGGCGTGCGCGTCAACGGTGACGGCGAAATCCTCGACAGCGAGGACGGCGAAGGCGACGACCTTCCCGAAACCGAGCAGGAGCCGGAAGAGGACGCCGGGGATGCGGGCAAGCCGCTGCCCGACTCGCTCATTCGCGACCTGACCGCGCATCGCACCCTTGGCCTGCGTCTCGCCCTTGGCGAGCAACCAGACATGGCGTTGATCGCCGTGGTCCATGCGCTCGCCGCGCAGACCTACTATCGGGGCGGCAGCACGGCCCATTGCCTCGAAATCAGCCCGACCAGCAATTACCTCGCCGCCCACGCCGACGGCATCGAGGACACGGCGGCGGCGAAGATGCTGGCAGATCGCCATGCCGGATGGGCGGCGGACATGCCGCGCGACATGGCGGACCTCTGGGACTTCGTTGCCGGTCTGGACCATGCGAGCCTCATGGCCTTGCTCGCGCATTGCGCCTCGCTGACCGTCAATGCGGTGAAGCTGCCTTGGGAGAGCAGCAAGCGCCGCGCCCATGAGACGGCGGATAAGCTGGCGACGGCGGTGGCGCTCGACATGGCGGCGCACTGGACCGCGACCGCGCGCAGCTATCTCGGGCGTGTCACCATAGCCCACATCCTCGCCGCCGTGCGCGATGCCCTTGGCGACGAGGCAGCGGAGCGGATCGCGGACAAGAAGAAGGTGGAGATGGCTACCGCTGCCGCGCAGCTTCTGGCCGGAACCGGCTGGCTCCCGCCCGTGCTGCGCACCGCGCGCCCCGCATGGCTCGACCAGCAGGCCGAGAGCTTCGCCCTCGATACCGTCGAGCCCGCCCCCTCGCAGGAAGCCCATGATGACCATTTCGCTATCGCAGCGGAATGAGGAAGGCAGGCCGGGGGCGCGCAAGCGGCCCCGGCTTTCCTCGCGTCCGAAAAAATCGCGGGCCGCGCAGTCGCGCGGCCCGATCACCTCGACCGTCGCCATGGTCGCCATCACCGTGAAGGAGGAGAACCATGGTTGCCGTGATGCTGATGAGCGTCGTGCTGATCGCCGGGCTTTGCGTCCTGGCCTATACGCTCGCCGTCTATGCCTTGCCGTTCATGCTCGGCGTCACCGCCGCGCAGTTCGCCTATCATACCGGCGCGGGCTTCATCGGGGCGGGCCTTGTCGGCTTCGTCGCCGCCGTCGCCGCCTTCGGCGTTCTCGCGCTGTTGTTCGACACGCTGCGCTCACCGATCCTGTCCGCGCAGAATGCCGGCCAGCCGGTCGTCTCGCCCGTGGTGCCGACACCCGGCGTCGACGAGGCCGAGCAGCGCCGCCGCGCAGAGGAGGAAGCCGCACGCCTCAGCACCGTGTTCTTCCAATCGAGGCAGGGATCGACTGCGGCTACACCGGGCGCCATGCCCGGCCTTACAGGCTTCGATCCCGCCAGCGCCGCCACAGGGCAACCGACCGCGCAGGACCGGCAGCTTGCCTTCCTCAACGTCGCGGCCGACCGGCGCACGGTCACGCCGGATCGCGTGACGCCGCCAGCTTCGCCTTTCGTGCTTCAGGCAGGCGCAGTCATCTCGGCGGCGCTCATCACGGGCATTCGCTCCGATCTTCCCGGCCAGATCACCGCGCAGGTCACGGAGAACATCTATGATAGCCCGACGGGCAGCATTCTGCTCGTGCCGCAGGGGACGCGGATCATCGGCCAGTATGACAACAACGTGCAGTTCGGCCAGCGCCGCGTGCTGCTCGGCTGGAGCCGGCTCATCATGCCGAACGGACGCTCGATCGTTCTCGAGCGCCAGCCGGGCGCCGATACGCAGGGCTATGCCGGTCTGGAGGATGGCGTTGATTACCACTGGTGGGATCTCGCCAAGGCCGCCGCGCTGTCGACCTTGCTCGGCGTCGGCGCGGAACTCGCCACCGACGACAATGATCGCCTGATCCGCGCCATCCGCGACGGTGCTCAGGACCCGGTCAATCAGGCCGGTCAACAGATCGTCCAGCGCCAGTTACAGGTTGCCCCGACACTGACCATCCGGCCGGGTTTCCCGGTGCGCGTCATCGTCACCAAGGATTTGGTGCTCGAACCCTACAGGAGCTGACCATGACCAAGCTGAAACTCGGCCCCATCGCGGACGACAAGCCCGTCAAGATCACGGTGGAACTGCCGGCGCAGCTCCATCGCGACCTCATAGACTACGGCCGCCTGCTCGCGGCGGGCGCTACGCCGATCGAGCCTGCCAAGCTGATCGTGCCGATGCTCGAACGCTTCATCAGCACCGACCGCGGCTTCGCCAAGGCCCGGCGCACGACGGCCTGACCGCGCCGATCGGCAGAAGGTATCGACGATGCCTTCCAAGCCAATCCGCAGTCGGTCTAATCACCGCATCTCAAGCGTGGAGTCAGCTTTGCCGGGGTGCCGCGCGCGAGCTAGCGCGAATGCGGCACGCTACCGGCCCCCGATCTTTCGCCATGGTTCGCCAGATGCCGGTAATACAGCCAAGTCGCTGATCTGGCCGCGTTAAGAAACGAGGTTTGGCATGAACACATTGAATGTCGAGATCGCAGGCGGCGGGGGTCAATCATGAGCCAATCGCCGTCCCCTCTCAGCAAGCGCACCATCCGCAGGCATCAGCTTCGCGAGATTGTCCCCCTGGCCGACACCACCATCTACGACATGGAGCAGCGCGGCGAGTTTCCTCAGCGCTTCTACCTGACCTCTCGGACCGTGGTGTGGGATCTCGGCGAAGTGGAGGCTTGGCTCGAAGAACGGCGCCGAGCCTCCAAGGCGAAAACCGCCAAGCGTGCGCCGTCACCCGACGTCACGCTCAGGAAAGCCCGTCCGGTCAAAGGCTAGGTTCTGGGGCCAGAAGATCCATGGAGGCCGGATAGAGCGTCGGGGTATATTTCTGACCGCCGACCCATGCGTCGATCAGATTCCCCCATTCCTGCATCATGTGGCGGCGTTGGTGCTCATACTCGGCCTTGTTATAGACGCCGCGCGAAGAACGCCCGTCCTCGTGCGCCAGACACTTCTCAATCCAGTCGCTGTTGAAGCCCAGCTCGTTGAGCAGCGTCGAGCCCGTGCGGCGAAGATCATGCACAGTGAACGGCTCCAGCGGCAATCCCGCCTTCTTGGCCTGCACGACGACCGCCGTGGTGACGCGGTTGAAGGTCGCACGCGACATAGGCGCATCCGCGTCGTAGCGCGATGGCAGCAGGTAGCGCGAATTGCCGGCGCAGGTCTTGAGCGCGACGAGGATGTCGAGCGACTGTTCGCACAGATAGACGTTGTGCGGCTTGGAGCGCTTCATGCGCTCCTTCGGGATCGACCACACGGCATTCTCGAAGTCGACCTCATCCCACACCGCGTCCTGCAGCTCGCTCTTGCGGACCATGGTGAGCAGGATCAGCTTCAGGCCGAGCCGGATCGTCGGCAGCGTCGCCACATGCTCAAGCTGGCCGAGCATGACCCGGATTTCGGCGGGCGAGAGCGAACGGTCCTTCGGAACGAACGTCGCGATCGAGGCAGGCCCGACCTCTTCGGCGGGGTTCGACACCTTCTCGCCGTGCAACTTGGCGAATGCGAACACCAGCTTCACGATGTCACGGACATGGACGGCCGTGGCCGGCGCTCCCCGCTTTTTCACCTTATCGCACATCGCCCGGAGATCCTCGGGCGTGATTTCCGTCAGCAGCCGGTTGCGGAACGTCGGCAGGATGTCGCGCTCGTAGATCGAGCGCCGCATTGCGCGGGTGCTCTCCGCCATACGGTGCTCTTGGAGCCAGCGTTCGCCGAACTCGCCGAAGCTCTTCGCTTCCTTAATGCGGCGCTTCTCGCGCTGCTTCTCCTGGGCGGGCGACCGCCCTTCCTGAATCGAGCGCTGCGCGTCGATCAACTTCTCCCGCGCACGGGCCAGAGAAAGGCCCGCCGGCCCGTATCGGCCGAGGGTCTAGGTCTCGCGTCGACCGTGCATACGGTAGTCATAGCGGAATACCACGGCACCCGACGGGTTCACCACGACATACATACCGTCACGGTCAGAGACCTTGTATAATTTGTCCTTTGGTTTCAGCGACTTGATCGCGGCATCAGTAAGCATCGGACCCTCCGATTTCGTTCAAGAAACGTCAGAGAGCCCCTAAAAATACCGTCAGGCCAAAATGGACCAATCCTGACGGCGAATTTTCCTTTATTCTCAATGGAATAAGGTCAAAAAAATACCGTCACAAGCTCTCTAGGCCATGACGGTATATGCAATTCCGCGATGTCACAAGATGCCCCATATCGTCAGCTCCGCCGTCGATCGCGAGGCTTTCTCGGCGATTGATGGCGAAAGGTGCCGGGAGGAAAATTATTTATTTTCAGTGTGTTATGGAGAGGTGTCGGCGGCAATCGGCGGCGTTTGGGTAGGTCCGAATTATTCCAGCTCGATGGTGCCCGGCGGTTTAGAGGTCAGGTCGTAGAACACCCGGTTCACGCCTTTCACCTCATTGATGATCCGCGTCATGGTTTCGCCGAGGAATTCATGGGTGAAGGGGTATGTGTCGGCTGTCATGCCATCGACAGAGGTCACCGCGCGGATCGAGACCGCGAAATCATAGGTGCGCCCGTCGCCCATCACGCCGACGGTTTTCATCGGCAGGATCGCCGCGAAAGCCTGCCAGATCTCGTCATAGAGGCCGTGTTTGCGGATCTGGTCGATATAGACCGCATCTGCCTCGCGCAGGATGGCGAGTTTCTCACGGGTGATCTCGCCGGGGCAGCGGATCGCGAGGCCCGGCCCGGGGAAGGGGTGACGCCCGATGAAAGACGCTGGCAGGCCAAGCTCGCGGCCAAGGGCACGGACCTCGTCCTTGAAGAGCTCGCGCAGCGGCTCCACCAGTTTCAGGCCCATCTTTTCCGGCAGGCCACCGACATTATGGTGCGATTTGATCGTGACCGAAGGCCCGCCGCTGAAGGAGACAGATTCAATCACATCGGGGTAAAGCGTGCCCTGGGCGAGGAATTCGGCACCCTCGATCTGGTTCGCGTATTTCTGGAACACGTCGATGAAGAGCTTGCCGATGGTCTTGCGTTTGACTTCCGGGTCCGAGACGCCTTCGAGGGCACCGAGGAAGAGATCCGATTCATCGGCCGCGATCAGTTTGATCTTGTAATTGTCGCGGAACATTTTGACGACTTCCGCCGCCTCGTTCTTCCTGAGAAGCCCGTGATCAACAAAGACGCAGGTCAGCTGGTCACCGATCGCCTCATGGATCAGGATGGCGGCGACAGAGCTGTCAACGCCGCCCGACAACCCGCAGATGACCTGTTTGTCGCCGACCTGTTCGCGGATCTTCGCGATGGCTTCCTCGCGGTAGCCGGCCATGGTCCAGTCGCCGGTGAAGCCCGCAAGCCGCACGAAATTCTCGTAAAGCTTTGCACCCTTGGGGGTGTGATGCACCTCGGGATGGAACTGCACGGCATAGAATTGGCGCGACGGATCGGCGGTGATCGCAAAAGGCGCATTGGGCGAGGTGCCATAGACCTCAAAGCCCGGAGCGATCTTTGACACATGGTCGCCATGGCTCATCCAGACCTGTTCGTCACCGGCCTGGAACCAGCCGTCGAGGATCTCGAGATCGGCGCCTTTGCGGGTCACAAAGGCACGGCCGAATTCGGCGGTGCCATGACCCGATTCAACCAGCCCGCCCAGCTGCTGCATCATGGTCTGCTGGCCGTAGCAGATGCCAAGAACCGGCACGCCGGCGGTCCACAGGCTTTCCGGCGCGCGGGGGCTGCCCTCACGGGTGACCGAATCCGGCCCGCCCGACAGGATCACGGCCTGGGGCGCGAATTCTGCCAGAAAAGCGTCTGAGACGCGCTGATAGGGGTGGATTTCGCAATAGACATTCAGCTCGCGCAGGCGCCGCGCGATCAGCTGGGTGACTTGCGAACCGAAATCAATGATGAGGAGGCGTTGGGGCTGGGTCATGGTTTTGCCATAGGTCCGGGGCTGGAGAATCGCAAGCGGGGAATGGGGGCAGGGTGGTCTTGCTACCGGAACTGTTTCGCCAGTTTCAGGCCCTGGCCCTGGTAGTTCGATTTCAGATCGGCGCCGTAGATCCGGCCGGGCGGCGACGACATCCGCTCATAGACCAGACGCCCCACCACCTGGCCATGTTCCAGAACAAAGGGGGCCTCGTGGCAGCGCACCTCCAGCACGCCACGCGAGCCCTGGCCCCCGGCGGCGTCATGGCCGAAACCGGGGTCGAAAAAGCCCGCATAATGCACGCGGAACTCGCCCACCATCGCCAGGTAGGGCGCCATTTCGGCGGCATGATCGGGCGGGATCGTCACGGCCTCGCGCGAGACGAGGATATAAAACGCGCCGGGGTCGAGGATAATACTGCCGTCTTCGCTATGGACCTCTTCCCAGAAATCGCGTGCCGGGTAATGGGCGATGCGGTCAAGGTCGATCACCCCGGTATGGGGTTTGGCACGGTAGCCGGCCAGGGTGCCTTCGGTCGGGCGCAGATCGACGGAAAAGCCGAGGCCTTCGGAAATCACCGGGGTGCCATCGACCAGCGGCACCTCCTGGTGCAGCTTCGCAAGATCGGCATCCGAGAGGCGGGCTTCGCCGGCACGAAAGCGGATCTGGTTCAGGCGCTGGCCCTCGCGCACCAGGACCGAGAAAGAGCGCGGGCAGACCTCGGCATAAAGCGGGCCGCGGTAAGCTTCGGGGATCCGGTCAAATTCGGTGCCGCCATCGGTGATGGTGCGGGTCAGCAGATCCAGCCGCCCGGTCGAGCTTTTGGCATTGGCGACCGCGGTGATGCCTTTGGGCAAAGCGAGGCTCTCGGCCAGTTCGATCAGATAGACGCAGCCCTTCTCCAGCACCGCGCCTTCGCTGAGGTCGATGCGATGCATTGCAAATTCTTCAAGCCGCGCACTGACGCGGCGGTCGCGGCCGGCGAGGAACGAGGCCCGCACCCGCCAGGCATACCGCCCGAGGCGCAGGTCAAGGCTCGCGGGTTGCACCTGGGCATCAAGGATCGGGCTGGTTGCCAGGATGGCGCGCGATTCTATCAGGCTGCGAATTGCGTGATCGGGCAGGACGCCGCTCTTTGCCATGCTGTGCTTCCTTTCGTCCGATCCGTTGCCGTCCGGTTTTTATCCGAAACTCTCGCTCCGGGATGCCGCAAATGAAAACCGCCCGCGCTGCGAAAGCAGGCGGGCGGTTTTTCGATGGTCGGGCCGGTGAGATTCGAACTCACGACCTCCCGCCCCCCAGACGGACGCGCTAAACCAGGCTGCGCTACGGCCCGACACTGGCGCCTGAATAACGATTTCCCACGCAGGTTCAAGCACAAAGCAGCGCCGTCCTCGTCGATTTTCATCCCGGCTCTTTCGCGGGTTTAGATCCCGTGCAGGGCAGGGTTCAGCCGCTGTGCTTTTGCGCTTCGGAAAGCCTCTGGCGGAGTGCAGCGATCCGCCGTGAAAGGGCGCGAAGGGAATCATTGCGCGGAGAAAAGCTGCCCGGCGGCAGCGCCCGAAGCCTTGCGGCGAGTGTCTGCGGACGGAAGGCGGGGGCTTCGCTGGCTGCCGCAGGCTCTGGCCCGGCTGCGCCGGGGGCATCCGTGTCATACGCTGCATCCGCGCTCTGTTCTGCCACAGGATCCGTCTCGGCAACGGTCACGCGGTCCGTCTCGGGAAGCGGGAAGGCAGTGATGCTTGCCGTTTCTGCGGCGAGGTCATCTTCAGGGCCGATATCAAAGGCGAAAGGCGCCTCTTCATGATCGGCCAGATCCGCATCCGCACCGGCCACGGCAGGAAAATGATCTCCGGGCTGCGCAGACAGACGATCGGAATTGTGATCCTGCGCCTCTTCCTCTTCCTCTTCTGCCTCTTCCGCAGCGGTCATCACCAGGGTTTCGCCCGGATCATGGGCCGGTTCAAAGCCCGGGAACATCGACTGACGCGGATCGAAGGCAGACAAGGGAGGCTCTTTCTCGGGCGGTTCTGTGGCTTGCGGCATGGTTTCCGGGGCAGATTCCCGGGACGGCTCGCCGGGGAAGGCAATGACGGTTCCGGTGATCTCGCCTGCGGAAAGATCACCTGCGTCAGAATCAGGCCTGTCATTGCGCGCCTGTGCGTCATGCACTTCGCTCTCAAGCGCTTCGATACTGGCCTCATTGGCCTCGCGCGGGGTCAGCCTGGTCACCTCGGCGCCGCGCCGCGTGGTTTTGACCGACATCGCAGAGATCAGCGCCTCTTCCTCGGCGCTGGTGTCATCGGTCAGACCGGCGACATGGCGCACACCCTGTTCGCGCAGGATCTTCTGCACGCCCCGGATCGTCATGCCTTCTTCATGCAAAAGCCGCCGGATCCCGGCCAGAAGCGCCAGATCCGAAGGGCGGTAATAGCGCCGCCCGCCCGCCCGTTTCACCGGGCGAATCTGCGGGAACCGCGTTTCCCAGAAGCGCAGCACATGGGCCGGGGTCTCCAGCACCTCGGCGACTTCCGAGATGGTCCGGAAGGCGTCGGGAGATTTGTCCATCGGACGCTCCTGCCTCATCATGGCCGCAGCGTCTGAACCGCTCCGGCCGCTTTGCATATTCTCTGCCTTTGTCGACCGGGACTGCGGCGGGCGTCAGCCGGGCTGCGGGTCACAGTGCAGCACCGGCCAGCGGGGCTTCAGCTGCCGGATCCAGCCGCCACGCGGTCTTTCATCAGATGCGAGGGACGGAAGGTCAGCACCCGGCGGGGCGAGATCGGAACCTCGTCGCCGGTCTTCGGGTTACGCCCGACCCGCGCCGTTTTCGCCCGCACCGAGAAGGTGCCGAAAGACGAAATCTTGACGGTCTCGCCGGCAACCAGCGCGTCGGAGACATGCTGCAGCACGGTTTCAACCAGGTCGGCAGATTCATTGCGGCTCAGCCCGACTTCGCGGAACACCGCTTCGGTCAGATCCATCCGCGTAAGCGTTTTCTCACTCATGTCTCAAGGTCCCCCCCGGGATTGACCTCGCAAGGATGGCGAGTCCGGAATTGCTTTGTCAATATCAAAGACTTGTGCCGCAGGCTTCAGGCCGCGTTTCCGGCGAAAACCGGCTGGAATTACCAGCGCAGAACGACCGAACCCCAGGCGAGACCGCCACCGATTGCCTCGGCGACCAGCAGGTCACCCTGTTTGATCTGGCCACGTGCATGGCCGACCGACATGGCGAGGGGAATCGATGCGGCCGAAGTATTGCCGTGATCCTGCACGGTGACGACCACCCGCTCCATCGGAACCTTCATCCGTTTCGCGGTCGATTCGATGATGCGGATATTGGCCTGATGCGGCACGATCCAGTCGACATCGTCGCCCGTCAGCCCCAGCTTGTCGAGCGAGGCATGCGCGGTCTCGGCCAGTTTCTCGACAGCATGGCGGAAGACTTCCTTGCCTTCCATCCGCAGATGCCCGGTGGTGCCGGTCGAGGTGCCGCCATCGACGTAAAGCAGATCGCGGAAGCGCCCGTCTGAATTCAGATCGGTGGCGAGGATGCCGCGATCTGCGTTGTCACCCTGGCCTTCGACCGCCTCCAGCACCAGCGCGCCGGCACCGTCGCCGAACAGGACGCAGGTGCCGCGATCAGTCCAGTCCATCAACCGCGAGAAGGTCTCGGCCCCGATCACCAGCGCGCGTTTCGCCTGGCCCGACACGATCAGTGCATTGGCATTCGAGAGCGCGAAGACGAAACCGGCGCAGACCGCCTGCACGTCAAAGGCGAATCCCTTTGTCATGCCGAGCCGGCCCTGCACCATGGTCGCAACCGAGGGGAAGGTCAGGTCAGGAGTCGAGGTGGCGACGATAATTGCGTCAATATCATCGGCGGTCAGTCCGGCCTGGGCCAAAGCGGCCTCGGCCGCCTTGCAGGCCAGATCCGAGGTCATCTGACCTTCGGCCGCGAAATGGCGGCGCTCGATCCCCGAGCGCGAGCGAATCCATTCGTCAGAGGTCTCGACCAGTTTTTCGAATTCGGAATTCGGAACTACCCGCTCGGGCAGGTAATGCCCCACGCCCCTGACGACTGCACGCAAAGTCATACGGATGAACCGCCCTCTTTCGCGGGACCGGTTCCGGTTGTACCGGCAGGTCCCTCCATGGACCCCTCTGGCCCCGTTTCCTCAGACGCGCCATCCTGACGCGCCGTTTCGATAGATGCAAGCCGGGCCGCGATCCGTTCGGTCAGCCCGCTGAGCGCGAGACGCCGCGCCAGCCCGATGGCTGCCGAAATGCCGGTCGCATCGGATCCGCCATGCGATTTGACCACGGTGCCTTTCAGCCCGAGGAAGACTCCGCCATTGACGCGGCGCGGGTCGATATTCTTCTGAAACCGTTTAAGCGAGCGCATCGCCAGCAGTGCCGCGATTTTGGCAAAGAACCCGGCGGTAAAGGCTTCGCGCAGGCGTTCGACCACCAGTTTCGCGGTGCCTTCGCCGGTTTTCAGTGCGACATTGCCGGTAAAGCCATCGGTCACGATCACGTCAGCGCGGGCGCCGGGGATCTCATTGCCTTCGACAAAGCCGACATGGGTAAAGCCGCCCGAAGCCGCATGGGCGGCAAGGATCTCATTGGCTTCTTTCAGCTCGGCCCGGCCCTTGTGGTCCTCGGTGCCGACATTCAGCAAACCGACCCGCGGGCGCTGGATCGACAGGCCGAGCGAGGCATAGGCCGACCCCATCACCGCATATTGCAACAGATCCGAGGGCTCTGCCTTCACATCGGCGCCGACATCCAGCATCACATTAAAGCCGCCGGGATTGCGCGAGGGCCAGAGGCAGGCAATCGCCGGGCGGTTGATCCCCGGCAGCTTGCGCAGCCGGATCATCGACACCGCCATCAGCGCGCCGGTATTGCCGCATGAGACCGCAGCGCCCGCCTCGCCATTTCTGACACAGTCGATCGCCGCCCACATCGAGGTGTTCTGGCCATGGCGCATCACCTGGGCGGGCTTGTCCTCCATCGTCACGACTTCGGTCGCGTGACGCAGTTCGACCCGGCCTGCGAGGACCGGGGTCTTTGCAACCAGGGCAGAGAGCTGCGCCTCGTCGCCATGAAGGATGACGAAGAGGTCTGGATGCCGGGCGATGGAATCAGCAAGGCCGGCGACAAAAACCGCCGGGCCCTGGTCACCGCCCATAGCATCCGCAGATATGATGACGCGGGCAGCAGTGCCGGCAGGCGAGGTGTCTTTCACGCTCTTCATGCTGGGGTGCCGCTGCCCTGGGCAGGCTTATGCTGCGTCTTCGTCGATATCGACTTCGCGCGCCACAGCCACGACTTCTTTCGAATCGTAGTGGCCGCAGGACGGGCAGACATGGTGCGGGCGCTTCAGTTCGCCGCAGTTGTTGCACTCGTTCGGATTCGCGGCAACCAGCGCATCATGAGCGCGGCGCATATTGCGGCGGGATTTGGTAACTCGGTTCTGAGGGACGGCCATGTCACAACCTCGGGGCTTGGCTAGCGGGGACAAGCCCCTGATTTCTATAGGGCCTTCTGTTGCCAGCGGGCCTGCTTTTCCTTGTGATACAACGCTGGCCGGACCATGCCCTCAGGGTCACAAGGACCATTTGGACAATAGAAAACCATTGCTGTTTCACAGCTTGAATGAGGCGCGGAAAATACTCGCTTTCGGCGGAGGTTCAACCCCTATTCCGCTGCGATCCTGACCTTAGCCCGATATGTGCGCCCTGGAGCCGGTCACGATGGTCTGTATCGACCTGCGATCACGATTCCGGTGCACCATCGGGCTTGTCGCCTTTTTTCAGGAGACCCGCAAGCCCGGCAAAAGGTTTCAGCGCCTCCTGCGTCAGCGGCGTCTCTCCGGGGGGGCAATGACCGTCTCGCCGAGCTCTGCGCCTTCGGCGCGCGGCCAGGGCGGCAGCGCCAGCGCCAGCGCCTCACGGGCGACATCGGCAATGTCGAGCATTTCGGGAAGCGGCTCTTCGCTGTCGCCTTCGGGGATCTCGAATTCCTCGGCCTCAGGCGGCGTCCAGTCCGAGAGGAAGCTGCGCCTGACCTCTTCGTCGATCCGGGCGGGGACGGGGGCGAGGGTGACGACACAGGACTGGGTCACATCGGCCTGCATCCTGGCGACCAGACGGAAATCAGCGCGGCCTTCCGGCAGGATCTCGCCGACAAAGGTAAAGCGGTCGATTCGTGGCAGATCGAGGCTCCGGGCGAGTTCGGCCCGCCCCGCCGCGTCCGGGCGCCAGCGAAAGCGCGTGGGCTTGCGATGCGAAAGCGTGGCCGCGCGCAGAATCGGCGCGGCGCTGTCGCGGCCTTCGGCGGCTGCGGGGGCGGGCGGATTGGGGGTCTTGGCTGCCATGAGTGTCACTTTGCCTGAATTTGCTGCGGTCTTATGCCCTTCCTCAGGGCGCGGTCTTCGGATCAGATCTTTCCGGGCCTTGTCGCGGCACGGATCGCGGGCCGATACCCCGAACCGGCAGTCCCGGGCCCGGTCCCGCTGAGGTCGGAGAGTGCTGCCTTGAACAAAGGGCGATCCTTCTGCTATCTCAGGGCGCAAGAGGGTATTGCCGGCCGGGACGGGCGGTTATCGACCTTATCGCAGAGAATTCGGGCAGAGCAACGGGGCAGGAATGGCAGGCAGGACTGGAATGGCGCTGCGTATGGCGGCCCTGGGGCTTCTGCTCATGGTCGCGGCCTGTGCGAAAGTCTATCGCAATCACGGCTATGTTCCCGATGATACCGAACTGGCAAAGGTCGAGGTCGGCGTCGATACCCGCGACACGGTGGCGACAAAAATCGGCCGCCCCTCGGCCCAGGGTCTGCTGAATGACCTAGGCTGGTTCTATGTGCAGAGCCGGTTCGAACATTACGGCCCGAAAGAGCCGACAGAGATCGAACGCCAGGTCGTCGCGATCAATTTCTCGGAAAACGGAACGGTGCAGAATATCGGCCGCTACGGGCTTGAAGATGGCCGCGTGATCGAGCTGTCGCGCCGTGTGACGGAAACGAATATCAAGGGCGTAAGCCTGATCGGCCAGCTTCTGGGCAATGTGGGCCGTATTCAGGCCGGCGACCTCGTCCGGAACTGATCTGATGCATTAAAGAAAAACGGCGCCGGTCTTCCCGGCGCCGTTTTTCTTTTGTCTGTCAATCGTCCTGGCGGTCGAATTCCAGCGCCACACCATTGATGCAATAGCGCAATCCCCCCCTGTCTGGCGGGCCATCGGGGAAGACATGCCCCAGATGCGCATCGCAACGCGCGCAATGGACCTCGGTACGGACCATGCCATGTGTGGTGTCGCGCGAGCCCTCGATGCTTTCATCGGCAACCGGTGCGGTAAAGGCGGGCCAGCCGCAGCCCGACTCGTAGCGCTCCTCTGAGGTGAACAGCGGCGCGCCGCAACAGATGCAAGTATAGACGCCGTCGCCTTCCGGTGTCTCGTCATGGGTAAAGGCGCGCTCTGTTGCATGGCGGCGGGTGACCTCATATGCGAGATCCGAGAGCTGTGCGCGCCAGTCCTGATCTGATTTGACGATCTTGCTCATATCGCTCTCCCTGAGATGATGGGTGTCTGAGCACGAATCTAGGGCGTGGGATGGGAATGTCGAGGGGCGGGGCTACGATCATTGCGCCACAAATGGCCGGTATCGCGCGCGGCGGGATGCGGGCGCGGCTGGCAGACGGTGCCGGTGATACCGACGCGGTGATGGCGCTGAGGCACCAGGCCTGGCCTTCGGATGGCGCCGATCCTCTGGATGCGGTCGCGGGGCAGCTGATGATCGAGGGCAGGGACGGGCGGCTTCTTGCGACAGTGCGGGTGGGGCTGGTGCCCGCACTGTCGCTGGCGGGCAGCTATTCGGCGCGGTTCTATGATCTTGCGCCCCTGGCAGCGGAAGGGGGGCTCTGGCTGGAGCCGGGCCGTTTTGCCGCAGCCCCAGGTGCCGGCTGGGAGGCGCTGCGGCTGTGCTGGGCGGCACTGGCGCGGATCGCGCTGGAGGCGGGGGTGCGGGGGCTCTTCGGCTGCGCCTCGTTTCCGGGCGCAGACTGGCAGCATCACCGCGAGGCGCTGGCGCTGCTGGCCGCGCAGCCTGTTTCGCCAGGCGTCCTGCGCCCGGGGCCGCGCGCGCCAGAGCGGGTGGCGTATCCGGCCCTGGCCGGTGTGGTCAGCGACCAGAAGGCTGCGCTGGCGGGGACGCCGCCCTTGCTGCGCTTTTATCTCTCGCTTGGCGGCCATGTGTCGGATCATGCGGTGGTGGACCGCCAGCTCGACACGCTGCATGTCTTCACCTGCGTCGAGACCGACAAAATACCAAAGGCGCGCAGAGAGTCCCTGCGCGCCCTGGCTATGGACTGACGAGCCGAAGGGTCAGCCGCGCGCGCGGCGCCCGCCACGACGGCCACCGGCCGCACTTGTCGCAGCCGCAGCCGAGGCCTCCGAAAAGGTCTGGCCGCCCTCAACCGCCTCGATCACCTTCGAGAAGCGGATCCATTCGCCGCCATTCGCATCATGGTTCATCAGGAAATTGGCAGCGCGGATTGCCTCCATCTCCTGCTGGCGGACCGGGTTCATGATCGCACTGGTCATGCCGGCGCAGATCGCCATCGGCAGGAAGGCGCCGTTGATGCCATGGCGATGGGGCAGGCCGAAGGAGATATTCGAGGCGCCGCAGGTGGTGTTGACGCCCAGCTCGTCGCGCAACCGGCGCACCAGCGTGAAGACCTGCTGCCCGGCAGAGCCCATGGCGCCAACCGGCATCACCAGCGGGTCAACCACGATATCATGCGCCGGAATGCCGAAATCGGCGGCACGTTCCACGATCTTCTTCGCGACGGCAAAGCGCACATCGGGATCGGGCGAGATGCCGGTATCGTCATTCGAAATCGCCACCACCGGCACATTGTATTTCTTGACCAGCGGCAGCACGAGTTCCAGCCGTTCCTCTTCCCCGGTGACCGAGTTCAGGAGCGGGCGGCCCTCGCAGGCCATAAGCCCGGCCTCAAGCGCGCCCGGGACCGAGCTGTCGATGCACAAAGGCACGTCGACGGTCTGCTGCACGATCTCGATCAGCTGTTTCATCAGCGGCGGCTCGACAAAGTTATTGTCGGCGTAGCGCGGGTCTTTCGCCATCATATTGGTGAAGACAGCGCCCGAATTGATATCGAGCACGGTTGCGCCACAGGCGACCTGTTCCAGAGCATCCCGGATGACGGTGTCGAAATTCCCCGCCTCAAGCTCGGCTGCGAGCTTTTTACGCCCCGTCGGGTTGATCCGCTCGCCGATGACACAAAAGGGCTCGTCGAAACCGATGATCACGGTTTTCGTTTTAGATTCAATGACGGTACGGGTCATTCCTGATCCTGTTGATTAAGTATGTTCAGGCAGCGCGTGCGGGTTTTCCGGCGAGGCCGCCATTGGCGGTGACCCATTCCGCATTGGTCTTGATGCCGCCGAGCGGGAAGAAATGCACCTGCTCGATCGCGAAACCGGGATTGGCGGCCTTATGGGCGGCAAGCGCGGCAAGCACATCGGTCGGCTCATAGGGCAGCAGCAGCTTGGTCACATCCAGCGCGCGTTTTTGCAGCACTTTCAAAGACGGGCCAACACCGCAGGCAATGGCGAATTTGATCAGGGTCTGCAGCTTTGCCGGCCCTGCGATGCCGATATGGACGGGCAGGGACACGCCCTCCTGCTGCAGCCGGTTGACCCAGGCAATCACCGGTTCCGCGTCGAAACAGAACTGTGTCGCCATCGCCATTTTCGCATCCGTCCGCTCGGCAAAGGCCGATTTCCAGCGCGCCGCCTCCATCACCGCACGATCCGAGCCATCGGCGTCGATATCCTTATTGCCCTCCGGATGGCCCGCGACGTGGAGACGCTCGAACCCGTCAAAGGCGCCTGATTCCAGCAACTGCATCGAGGAGTGGAAATCGCCATAGGGTTTTGCGACCCCGCCCGCGAGCATCAGCCCCTGGCGCACGCCGACATCTTTGTAGCGCGAGATCCAGTCGACCAGCACCGCCTTATCCTTGATGATGCGGGCCGGGAAATGCGGCATCACCGTATAGCCTTCCTCGCCGATCCGTTTTGCGGTGGCGACCATTTCTTCGATCGGCGTGCCCTCGATATGGGCGATATAGACCCGGGTGCCCTCGGGGAGCAGCGCGCGGAAATCCGGGATCTTCTCGGCGGTGCGCGGCATGACCTCGATGGAATAGCCTTTCAGAAAGCTTTCCAGAGCACCGCCGGATGTCGCGGGAGCGGCGGGTTTGCGGAAGGAAAACAGGGCCATCAGTCGCTCCTTTAACGTCAGTTGCATTCAGAGCTCAGCCCGCGGTGGGGGGCGTGGCCCAGCCATCATTGGCAATCAGCGCTTTGATCCGGTCGGTGTCGTATTCGGCCTCAAGGCGGGCGGCGGCATCGCGGGCGATGTCATCGGGATCGCCTTCGGCCTCGCCTTCGACGGCCTTGCGCCACTCTGCGAGATAGGCGTCAGAGTCCCGCGCGCCGATCTTCATCGCGCAGCGGTCGATTGCCTGTTCAAACCGCTCGGGCAGCTGCACTTTTGATCCGCGCCTGCCCTTGCCGACGATGACCTGGGCGGGAATGTCTCGCCAGCGAACGATGGTGATTTCCGGCATTGCTGCGATTCCCCCCTCAAGCCTCTCCGTCTTTGTGTAGACGTCGCAAACCAGCCACCATGGTCGGTTTTCGACATGGCGACGACTTGCAGCGACAGCGGGCACAGGCCTGTCCGGCGCGCCGATCTCTGCGCGCCGCCGGCGCCACGCCCTCCTGGCCGCCACCCTGCCATGCCGCGCCCCGTGATGAAACCTTGTCATACCAGGGCCGCGCTATTACATTCGTCTCAACCACATATGGAGGGCGGTATGACGCCCGAGCGTCCCCAAGGGGCGGACGCGGCACCAGTCAGGGTCGAGCCAGAGCAATCCGGCTCCCTCCCGGGTGTTTCGTCACCCGCGAAGGCCGGGGGTCAGCGCTTTATGCTGCGCTGGATCTTGGCACGAATTCGTGCCGCATGCTGATCGCCCAGCCATCGGGCGCGCAGTTTGCGGTGACGGACAGTTTTTCCAAAACCGTGCAGCTTGGCGCGGGGCTGGAAGCATCGGGGCGGCTCAGCCGGACCTCGATGGCGCGCACCATCCAGGCGCTGCGCATCTGTCAGAAAAAGATCGAAAAGCATGGCGTGACCAGAATGCGTCTGGTCGCGACCGAAGCCTGCAGGCGGGCGAGGAATGCCCGCGAGTTCATCCGTCAGGTGCGACGCGAAACCGGCATGAGCCTCGAGATCATCTCGGCCGAGGAAGAGGCGCGGCTGGCCGTCGTCTCCTGCGCGCCCTTGGTCAGTGCAAAGACCGAACAGCTGCTGGTGGTCGATATCGGCGGCGGATCGACGGAACTCGTCTGGATCGACCTCTCCGCAGTTCCGCCCGAGGACCGCGCCAAATCGATCATGCGGCTCAGGACCGGGTTCAACCAGACCTCCGATCTGCCCCAGGCGCGGGTGGTGGACTGGATTTCGGTCAAGCTTGGTGTGGCGACGCTGAAAGAACAATTCCAGGATGTCGAGGATGACGCCGCGCGTTTCGCGCTGATGTCCTGGTTTTTCGAGGAAAACCTCGCCTCTTTCAGCCCCTATCACGCGCAGTCAAAACGCGACGGTTTTCAGATCATCGGCACCTCGGGCACCGTAACCACGGTTGCGGCCTCCTGGCTGGGGCTTAAACGCTATGACCGCGCCAAGGTTGACGGGCTCGAGATGACCTCGACCCAGATCGATGGCGTGATCCGCGACTATCTGGCGCTTGGCCCCGAGGGGCGCCGCTCTGACCCGCGGATCGGGCGTGACCGTCATACGCTGATCATGTCGGGGGCGGCGATTTTGCAGGCTCTGATGCGGATCTGGCCCACTGAACGGCTGTCGGTTGCGGATCGCGGTCTGCGCGAGGGCCTGCTATATGCCCAGATGAGCGCCGATGGCGTACTGGACGAGGCGCCGTGACGGCGCCGTAAGAGAAGGGCCACAGGATGTCGAAACCGCCAGAGGGCAAGAACACGTCGGGCCGTGGTGCGCGCGATCTGCGCGTCAAGGTCAAGACCGCCAAGGGGCGCAAGCTTTCGTCAACGCTCTGGCTGGAGCGGCAGCTGAACGACCCCTATGTCGTCCGCGCCAAACGCGACGGCTTTCGCGGGCGGGCGGCCTATAAAATCATGGAGCTTGATGACCGCTACGGGTTTCTGAAGCCGGGTGCGCGGGTGGTTGACCTTGGCTGTGCACCGGGCGGCTGGTGCCAGGTCGCAGTGCCGCGCGTCAATTCGCTGGGCGAGAACCTGAAAAAACCGCAGGGCTATGTGCTGGGGGTCGATCTTCAGGAGGTGGAGCCGATCCCGGGGGCCGAAATCCACCAGCTCGATTTTCTTGAGGACGGCGCCGATGACAAGGTCAAGGCCTGGCTGGGCGGGCGCGCCGATGTGGTGATGTCGGATATGGCGGCGGCGGCCTCGGGCCATAAGGGCACCGACCACCTGCGGATCATTGCGCTGATCGAGGCGGCGCTGGCCTTCGCCTATGACGTGCTGGATGATGGCGGCACATTCGTTGCCAAAGTGCTGGCCGGCGGCGCCGAGAATCAGATGCAGGCCGAGCTGAAGCGCAACTTCACCAAAGTCGCCAATGTGAAACCGCCTTCAAGCCGCAAGGATTCCTCGGAAAAATTCGTGATCGCCATGGGCTTTCGCGGCCGTAACCGCGAGCAGAGCCCGGGCGAGGAATGACCTGTCCGGTCGGCGTGCAAGAGCGAGGACCAGAAACCGGGCCGGAACTGCTGCGACCGTGAGGGCAGGTGACAGTCAGCGCGCGCGCGGGGCAGGGGCCGACTGCCGGAACCTGCCCCCGGCTCTCGCGGCTGATTACTGCGCGTGATGCCCCCTTTGGTCCGGCCGCTCCGGTAAAGCTGCGGCCCGCCGAACGCCGCCCCGTCGCTTTTCATCCATGCCTGAGGGACGAACATAGCCCGGATCCCAGGGTTGCGCCTCCAGGACCCTTGACGCCCGCCCCGCATTGACGCCATAAGCGCGGCAGCGGGCGAAGCGCCCCGGGTGTAACGGCCCGGAGCACAGACCGCGAAACGGTTCCCTCCGGCCGGATCCTGATCCTGCCGCTGCCATGCGGGTGCCGTGCGTTGCGGGTGTGGCGGAATGGTAGACGCGACAGACTCAAACTCTGTTTCCGCAAGGAGTGTCGGTTCGAGTCCGACCATCCGTACCACTAATTTCCCGGCGCTTCCGGGAACCCAGTAAAATAAGGGAAATTTGTACCGATAAGGTGAGGAATTTCTCCCCTTGGGTTGCCATTCCAGCAAGATTTGTCCTTCATGATACGCACAAATTACGCACGCGCGTAGAAGGTGCTCATGGCAACATTCCGCAAGCTTCCGTCAGGCGCCATCAGGGCAGAGGTCTCTTGCAAAGGCAGGCGATCATCTAAGTCATTTCCGACGAAGCAGGCTGCGAAAGAATGGGCTGCGCGGCAAGAGTTCAGGATCACCGAGTCCGCAGAGGCGCCGGTCGATCATGGGACCTTCGGCGATGTTCTCAAGCGCTATGCGAATGAAGTGTCGCCATCCAGGCGCGGCGAGCGTTGGGAGATTCTTAAGATCAGAAATTTTCGGAGCGATCCGATCTCGTCATATAACATGGCAGACCTCACCCCAGAGGTCTTTGCTAAATGGCGGGACAAGAGGTTGTCCGAGGTGCAGCCAGCCACGGTCAGCCGCGAGATGCAGCTGATGTCTGCCGTCCTGAATTGTGCGCGAAAAGAATGGAGTATGTTAACTGTCAACCCGCTCTCGGATGTCCGCAAGCCCAAGAAGCCTGAGCCTCGGAACCGCTTGCCATTACCGGACGATATGGAACGGATGGCTTATGCGGCCGGTGATGATCTCTCCACTGCGACCGCCCGAGCTTTTCATGCATTCAGGTTCGCGATCCAGACTGCGATGCGCGCGGGCGAGATTGTGGGCTTGACCTGGGATAGGGTTGATCTGCAACGGCGCGTCGCAAGGCTTGATCGGACGAAAAACGGTCGATCGCGTGAGGTGCCGCTCTTTTCTGAGGCGGTGCGGCTGTTGCAGGCGTTGCCAAAGACAGATCAGGTATTCAATCTGACCAGTGCGCAAATTGATGCTTTATGGCGAAAAGTCCGCGACAAGTCGCAGGATGTGGGGCTGAAATTTCACGACAGTCGGCATGCCGCAATTACCGCGCTTTCGAAAAAGCTTGATGTCCTGGCGCTGGCCCGAATGGTTGGGCACAAAGACCTCCGCATGCTCCAAGTGTATTACAAAGAAACGGCGGAGGAGTTGGCAAAGCGCCTTGACCAGGTCATGTTGACAAATGGCGAAGCCAGAGCCTGATGCAGGCGATGTCGATGAAGCCGAGGAAACTGTCTGCGGTTTTGTCGTAGCGGGTTGCCAGGCGGCGACTGTTCTTGAGTTTGTTGAAACACCGTTCGACCATATTGCGCAGTGTGTAGATGGCCATGTCGACGGCCTTGCGCACTTTTCGGTTCTTTCGCATCGGGATCATTGGCAGGGCGTTGCGGCTCTCGATATCTTCCCGAATTTTACCAGAGGCGTGGCCCCTGTCTGCGACCAGGACGGCTGGCTGCGGCAGGTTGGCGGCCATCACCCGATCATAGCCCGTGTAGTCTTAATCCTGCCCGGGCGTGATCTAGGTCCTCATCGGGAGGCCAGCACCGTTGACGAAGGACGATGGATCCTGGTCGAGAACCCACCTCTTGAACGGCCAGGAGCCTCTTGTCAGCAGTGCCCCTTTTGCGCCGGCCGCATTGTGGTGGGCCCTGATCACGGTGCTGTCGATCATCTGGAGCTTGTCGGGCGCGATCCCAGCGTGGTTCAGCGCATCCAGGATGTCCTCCCACAGCCCGGCGAGCGTCCAGCGCCGGAACTGCCGGCAGACAGATGACCACTTGCCAAACTCCTCTGGCAGGTCCCGCCAGGGCGCACCGGTCCGCGCGACCCAGAAAATGCCATCCAGAACAAGTCGATGGTCCCCAGGCTTGCGCCCGTTCGGATGCCGGACGGCTCGGATGAAGCCCTCAAAGAATGCCCATTCGTCATCGCACATCAGGTTGCGTGCCAGGCTCATCTCCCACGTAGAGATGATCTTGAAACACAGCCGACCGCGCAGGGAAATCCTTTTTGTTAACACAGCCTACGACAGCGCGGGTGGTTTTCTGCGCGACAGAGATCTGCGAGTTCACCATGTGAGACTTGCCGTTTCGCAGACGTGATCCGCTCGTCCGCCGGATCTCAACGAAAACGCCAGGCCGGAACTTTCATGATTGTCCGGCTTCCGGCAGGGATCACTGCAGCCGAGAGTACCCCGGCGCATTTCACCCGATGCCTGGCTCAACATGAAATTCTGCGCCTTACTCCGATGCTCAAGACATCCAATTCGGGAAAAGGAATCGCATCGCGGAGGCAGCTCTCAGTAGCTGCGGATCAGCCCGACCAGCCGCCCCTGAACCCGGACCAGGTGATCCGGGATAACCCGGGTTTCATAGGCTGGATTGGCAGCCTCCAGCGCGATCATATTGCCGCGGCGGCGATAGCGTTTCAGGGTCGCTTCCTGGTCCTCGACCAATGCCACCACGATATCGCCATTATCGGCGGTTCCCTGTTCGCGGATCACCACGATATCGCCATCGTTGATCCCGGCCTCGACCATGGAATCGCCTTTGACTTCAAGCGCATAGTGATTGCCGCGCCCCGAAAGCATCGACCCCGGAACCGCGATGTGATGCGAGACCTCGGCAATAGCCTCGATCGGCACACCGGCAGCGATCCGGCCCATGACCGGCAGTTCCAGCGCATGAACCGCTGAAACCGGCAGCGCATTTGCGGGCTGGGCGACGCGGTCGCCGTCGATCACGCGGGGCGAGAAGCCAGGCGCTGTGGCGGTGACATCCCCTGCAGGCGCGGATGCGGCAGAACGTTTCTCAAGCGCTTCGGGGAGGCGGATGATCTCCAGGGCACGTGCGCGATGCGCGAGCCGGCGGATGAAGCCGCGTTCCTCAAGCGCCGTGATCAGCCGGTGGATCCCCGATTTCGACCGCAGATCCAGCGCCTCCTTCATCTCGTCAAAGGAGGGCGGGACGCCATCGCGGTCCAGCCGGTCCCGGATGAAATTCAGAAGCTCGAGCTGTTTGCGCGTCAGCATATCTTTCTCCGCCAGAGATCCGGGTTGCCCTGAATGACTGCGACGTATGTCACGACACATATCACGAGGCGTTGATGTAATGTTCTGACGATGTTCTCTGTTTGTGTCAAGCCCCGTGCCGGTTTGAGCCGGTACCGCAATCGTGGATTGTGACGGCTTTATCGCAGCCGCTCAGATCGGGATATAGCGGACGGGGTCGCCTGCATGACGCGCGCCGTCGCCGACCGGGCGCAGTAAAAGCGCGTTCGAGGCGCTCAGCACGGTCAGCAGCGCGCTGTCCTGGCGGTCAAAGGCGGTGATCCTGCCGTCCTCGACACGGGCGCGCATGTAATGCGCGCGCGGGCCATTGGCGGGCAGGTCCTGAGCGAGTTCGGCCGTCAGGAAATGCGGTCCCGGCGCGGGGTCGCCCTGCATATGGCGCAAAAGTGGGCGGAGGAACAGTTCGGCGCAGATCAGCGCCGAGACCGGGTTGCCCGGCAGCCCCAGCATCGCCGCGCCGAACAGCCGCCCCGCCATCAGCGGTTTGCCGGGACGCAGCGCGATCTTCCAGAACCCCGCCTCCATCCCGAGGCTTTTGGCCACCGGGGCCACCAGGTCGTGATCACCCACTGACGCACCGCCCGAAGTCACGATCACATCTGCATCCTGCGCGAGGGTGAAGACCGCGCTCAGATCGGCTTCGGTGTCGCGTGCGATGGGAAGGAAACGGGCAACTGCGCCTTCCTCTTCGGCTATCGCTTTGATCGCAAATGAATTTGAGGCGATGATCTGATCGGGGCGGGGGGTGTCTCCGGGCATGACCAGCTCGTCTCCGGTCGAGATCACCGCGACGACCGGGCGGCGTCGCAGCGAGACGCTGGCGACATTCATCGAGGCGATCAGTGCCAGGTCGGCGGCGCGCAGCCGGCGCGGGCCGATCTCGGATCCGATGCGGAAATCCTGACCGCGCGGGCGGATATTGGCGCCTGAATCGCGGTCGGTGATGGTGATGCGGTCGCCTTCGCGGCGTGTATTTTCCTGGATCACCACGCGCGAGGCGCCGTCCGGGACCGGGGCGCCGGTGAAGATCCGCACCGCCTGGCCCTCGCCGATCACGTCGGTAAAGGCATGACCTGCGCCTGCTTCACCGATCACGCGAAAGCTCTCGCCGGGGGCGGGCGTTCCGGCCAGCGCATAACCATCCATTGCCGAAGCATCAAAGGGTGGCTGGTCGCGACTTGCGATCACCGGGGCGGCAAGCCAGCGGCCGGCGGCGTCGCGGAGCGGCACCTCTTCGGTCTCCAGTTCTGGCGCAAGGGCAAAGAGCCGCGCCATAGCCTCATCAACCGGGATCAGGGGGCCGGGGTTTTTCGGGCCGGGGCCCGTATCGGTGGGGCCAGTATTGGTGGGGCCGTTCATAACCCGGCCTCGAAACTGCCGGATTTGCCGCCTTCTTTGCGCAAAAGCCGGATGCCTTCGATCCGCATTCCCTTTTCCGCCGCCTTGAGCATGTCATAGACCGTCAGCGCCGCGACAGAAACGGCGGTCAGTGCCTCCATCTCGACGCCGGTCTGGCCGGTGGTGCGGACGGTCGCGGTGATATGGACGCCGCCCTGGCCTCTATCCGGGGTCAGCTCCAGCGCGACTTTGGTCACCGGCAGCGGGTGGCAGAGCGGGATCAGATCGGCGGTGCGTTTCGCCCCCATGATCCCGGCAAGCCGCGCCGTTCCCAGCACATCCCCCTTGGCCGCGCGGCCTTCGGTCACCAGGGCCAGCGTCGCGGGTTCCATCATCACCCAGCCCTCGGCCAGAGCAAGGCGCGAGGTCACGGGCTTGTCGGAGACATCGACCATATGGGCATGACCCTGATCGTCGAAATGACTGAGCGGCGAGGGGGCGGCGGTGGGCGTTTCAGCGGGCGTTCGCGGGGTCATGGCGCCTCTCAGAGCGGCATTCCGCCCTGGGCGGTCAGCGGGCGGGAAAGAATTTCGCGGGTGGCGGCGGCAACATCGTCCTGGCGCATCAGGCTCTCGCCGATCAGGAAGCAGCGCGCACCGTAACGGGCGAGATCGGCGAGATCTTCGGGCGTGTGGAGCCCGGATTCCGCGACGATAAGCCGATCCTCCGGCACCCGGCGCGCAAGGCGGCGGGTGGTGTCGAGAGTGACCTCGAAAGTGTGGAGATTGCGGTTATTGATGCCGATCAGCGGTGATTTCAGATGCTGGGCGCGTTCAAGCTCTTCCTCGTCATGCACCTCGATCAGCACATCCATCTTCCACTCAAAAGCGGCCGCTTCCAGCTCCATCGCCTGGTCATTCGACAAAGACGCCATGATCAGCAGGATGCAATCGGCCTTGAGTGCACGGGATTCAGCAATCTGCCAGGGGTCATAGATGAACTCCTTGCGCAGGCAGGGCAGTTTCACTGCATCATGCGCCTGCGTGAGGAAGTCGTCATCGCCCTGGAAAGACGGCGTGTCGGTCAGCACGGAAAGGCAGGTGGCGCCACCCTCTTCATAGGCGCGGGCAAGGGCGGGCGGGTCGAAATCGGCGCGGATCAGGCCCTTTGACGGGCTGGCCTTCTTGATTTCGGCAATCAGCCCGTAGCCGCCACTGGCCGCCGATTGCAGCGCCGCCGCAAAGCCACGCGGGGCCGGAGCCTGGCGGGCGCTGTCCTCGACTTCGCTTTGGGAGCGCAGCGCTTTGCGGGCCGCGATCTCTTCGAGCTTATAGGCCCTGATGCGATCGAGAACGGTCTTGGACATGGGGCAGTCTCCGTCTTGGCAGTGCGGTTTGCCCCGGCGGCAGCGCCGGGGTTTCACACCCCCGGACCCCCGTGGAGTATTTCCATCAAGAGGAAGAGGCGCTCGTTTCCTGTTCTAACCGGCTGACCGGCTGAAGGAAAGGCTTCAGGCGGACCAGTCGATGATGGGGTCACCCCGGGCGGCCAGCCAGGCATTGGTCTGGCTGAAGGGGCGTGAGCCAAAGAAGCCGCGATAGGCCGAGAGGGGGGAGGGATGTGCGGATTCGAGGAAGAGGTGATTTTCCCGGGGGAGGCGGGCGCAGAGTTTTTGCGCGGGACCGCCCCAGAGGAGGAAGGCGCGGGGGCCGTCCTGTGCGGTGGCACTGAGGATCTGGGTCGTGAGGGTGTTCCAGCCCCAGGTCTTATGGCCAAAAGCCTGGCCCACCGGCACGGTGAGGGTGGTGTTGAGGAGGAGGACGCCCTGTGCGGCCCAGGCGCTGAGGTCTCCGTCGGCTTTGATCTGACCCGTGTCGGAGGCGAGTTCGGTCAGGATGTTTTTCAGCGAGTCGCGCGGGGGCGCGCCGGGGGGGAAGGAGAAGGCGAGACCCCGGGCGCGGCCTGGCGTGTGATAGGGGTCCTGGCCGAGGATGATGACGCGCACCTTCTCGCGCGGGGTCAGGGTGAGCGCGCGGAAGATGTTTTGCGCTTCGGGTTGCCAGCCGGGAGAGGCCGCGAGACGGGTCCAGAGCGCGGGCCAGTCGGTCTGGAAGAAGGGAAGCGAGGCCCAGGATTCCGGGATTTCGGGGGAGGCGGGGATTTCGGAGCAGGCGGCGATTTCGGGCGGGATCATCTCGGGTTACCTCGATGCCTGGGCGACGCCCGGCCGGTCGGTCGGCGCGGGCTGACGCTGTTCCAGGACTTGCGTTGCATGTAGTGAAGCGGCGGGCGCCGGGAAACCCGCATGGGCCGGTTTGTCTGGCGGAAAAGTGGATGGTCCCTGACCATTAACTCCGGTCAGGGGTGGTGCATTTCGGGCGGCCATGATGCGGAGGTGAGCTTTCGCATCCTCCCCGGCAGGCCCGGGGGCAGGGGCAGGCGCTGCCTGCGGCATTTTTCGCGGCGGCAGCTTTATCAGGAACTCACCGGGCAGGCGCCGCCAGCCCGGGCCACTTTTGAAAGACGTCAGATGCAGACCGGGTCGGCCGGTCTCACCTGGCACCCGATGGTTCAGAAGCGGGCTTTCCCCGGGCACCGAATCTGTCGGATTGCCGTTGCGGGGGGCGCTGCCAGGAATGGTGCGAAGCCCCTCCCGCAAGGAGACGATGGTGGGAACAGTCGGGAGATCCTCACCAGTCGCAGGGGGCCGGGCCGGGCCGCAGGAATGGTCTTCCCCGGGGTTGGGGCTCCGTTCGGGGAAAGCGCCGCGCAGTCCTTCGGGCGGGGGCAGGTCCAATGCGCGAAAAATCAGCGTGGGAACAGGGGGCAGGCCGCGGCCCGATCCGGTTTCCGCAAAGGCTGCCGCATGGCTAGAATGCCGGGCCCGGTCATGATCTGCGTCGGACTGCCGCAAAAAGCGCTGGTCCGGCCAACTGCTTTTGCCGGACGTGCGTGCAAGAGGGGGCTGGAGGCACTCCGCCTCCTTCCTGTGGTCTGCGGTCAGAGGCACGCCGGAACGCCCTCAGGCATTCGATACCCTGACCAGAGCCTCCAGCTTTGCCTTTGCCGCGCCGCTGTCGATGGCGGTGCGGGCAAGCTCTGCGCCCTCTTTCAGGGTCGCGGCCTTGTCGGCCACCACGAGGGCCGCCGCAGCGTTCAGGAGGACCGCGTCACGATAGGCCCCCGCCTCGCCTTCGAGCAAGACCCGCAAGGCTGCGGCGTTTTCCGCAGGATTGCCGCCCATGATCTTCTCAAACGGGTGGTAGGGCAGGCCCGCATCTTCCGGATGCAGGGTGAATTCGCGGATCTCGCCCCCCTCCAGCGCCGCCACTTTCGTCGGCGCGGCAATCGAGATCTCATCGGTGCCGTCGCCGCCATGCACCAGCCAGGCCTTGACGCTGCCAAGGGCGCGGAGCGTTTCGGCCATCGGGCGGATCAGTGCGTCAGAGAAGGCGCCGGTCAGCTGGCGGGTCACCCCGGCCGGATTGGTCAGTGGCCCGAGGATGTTGAAGATCGTGCGGGTGCCAAGCTCGGTGCGCACCGGCCCGACATGGCGCATCGCCGGGTGATGCATCGGGGCCATCATAAAGCCGATGCCAGTTTCCCTCAGGCAGGTCTCGACCTGCTCCGGTGAGAGCATCACATTGAGGCCAAGCTCTGTCAGCGCATCCGCCGCGCCCGATTTCGAACTGAGATTGCGGTTGCCGTGTTTGGCGACGGCGACGCCCGCGCCTGCGACGACGAAAGCGGTCGCGGTCGAGATGTTCAGCGTCCCTTTGCCATCGCCGCCGGTGCCGACGATATCCATCGCGCCTTCGGGGGCGCGGACGCGGTGGCTTTTCGCGCGCATCACGGCACTGGCGGCGGCATATTCATCGACCGTCTCGCCACGGGTGCGGAGCGCCATCAGGAAGCCGCCCATCTGGGCCGGTGTCGCGGCGCCCTCGAACAGCGCGTTGAAGGCGGCTTCGGCTTCAGCACGGGTCAGCGGGCGACTGGCGGCAAGGCCGATCAGCGGTTTGAGAATATCGCTCATGCGGTGACCTTAACGCCTGCTTCTTCAAGGAAATTCGCGAGCAGCCGGTGGCCGTGTTCCGAGGCGATGGATTCCGGGTGGAACTGCACGCCCTCGATCAGTTTTTCGCGATGCCGGAGCCCCATGATGGTGCCGTCTTCCAGCCATGCGGTGACCTCAAGGCAGTCGGGCAGGCTCTCGCGCTCGACGATCAGGGAATGGTAGCGGGTGGCCTCGAACGGCGAGGGCAGGTTCCGGAACATGCCCTCGCCTGCATGATGCATGGAGCCCATCTTGCCATGCACGATCTCATGGCAGCGCACGACCTTGCCGCCAAAGGCCTCGCCAATGGTCTGATGGCCAAGGCAAACCCCCAGAAGCGGCACATCGGCCTCATAAGCGGCGCGGGTCAGGGGCAGGCAGATCCCGGCCTGGGCCGGATCACAGGGACCGGGCGAAAGCACGATGGCCTCGGGGCGCAGCGCCAGCGCTTCCTGCACCTCAAGCGCATCATTGCGCTTCACCACCACATCGGCGCCAAGCTCGCCGAAATAATGCACCAGATTCCAGGTGAAACTGTCGTAATTGTCGATCAAGAGCAGCATATGTCTTCACCCTCCAGGCCCTGGCGGTTCCATCGCGGGGATCGGCGGGATGCGGCCGGGAGGCGCCCGTGGGCCCAGGTTTGGGCTGCGGTCTCCTGTCCGGACGGGTATCGGCCCCGGGGAACATGAGACGCTTATCGCGCATCTGCCGGGGGGAGCAACTGCCCCCGCACCCGGCTTTGGTGTCAGATCAGTCTCTGGAATTGACGAAGCCGCCGCCGAGGCCGAAGTCGATATTGCGGGTGCCGATATTGTAGCCGAAATTCGCGTCGACATAGCCGCCATCGCCGACATAGGAGATGCCGAGATTGGGGCGCAAAGACTCGGAAGCGAAATGGTAATCCAGCCCAAGCGAACCGGCCGAGTGGTCTTTGTCGCGGTCGGTGAAGATTTTTGCGCCAGCGGCGAGGCCACTGTTTCCGCCGCTGCCAAACACCCAGCTCAGGCCAATGCCAAGCCCGGCATCACCGGCCTGTGCAGGGGTGGAGGTGCCGGGAGCGATGCCGGCGATAAGGGCGCTCAGCGCAAGGCCGAGCCCGAAGGCTTTGCTGATTTTGGTCATGGCGTTTCTCCTGCCCGATCGCAGATCCTGTCTGAGGGAAGCATGTATCCCCCTGGATCTGGCGTTGATTATGGGCGGAGCTTAGACCATTTTGTACGGGTTGAAAACCCTCGCGGCGGCGACTGGCAGGGGCTTGGCCCCCGGTCAGCGGCGCAAAGCCTAGGGCGCAGGTTCAGAAGATAGGGAAGCCAGTGGCGGAAATCGCGCGGCCCGCGACCGGCACCGCAATGTTGGCGATCAGCACGGCGGCGGCCAGGCCATTGCCCTCGTCATCACACCAGATGGTGTTGTCGGAGCCGCGATGGATGAGCCGCACATTGGCAATGGTCGTGAGACTGGTGGTGCCAGCCTCGAAGGCCGAAGCAGACAGGGTGCCTGCCACCACCCCGCTGCCAAAAAAACGCCACCGAGAAAGGGAGCATTTCAGTCCCGACACTGGCCGCGATCGTATCGGCACCCGGACCGCTGCGCGGAACGTCACCGTCGCCGGGCCTATGGTCGCTGCGCCCGTGCTGGCGGTCAGCACGTTGTTCCCGTTGCTGCCGGTGAGGGCGCCGCTCAAGATGCCTTGCTGCGTTTTGACCAGATCGCCGGTGATCGTGCCGCTCTTGAAGATCCGCGTCGTCGTACCGGATAAGGGAGGGGCGTCTCGGGGGATAAGGCTGAGGGGGAGGGCGTCAGAGCAGGCCGGCGCAAAGGCATCGTGAGGCTGGCACGCGTGGCGGCGCCGGTTTTCCCGCAGGACAGAAATCACCACGCCGCAGGCAGACCAGCGGTAGTCCGGCGGCATCTGGCGCGGTGAAAATCTGAAAATCAAGCGTTTTATGCAGGGCAGGGCGATCGGTGCAGGGCGGGCAGGGCTCAGCCCGCCGCGCTGTCGATCCAGATGGTGACCGGCCCGTCATTCGTCAGGCTCACCGCCATATCGGCGCCAAAGATGCCGGTCTCATTCGGCACACCTTCGCGGGCGAGACTGGTCGCGAAATGCTCATAGAGCCGTTTGCCCTCTTCGGGCGGCGAGGCGGTCGAAAAGCCCGGCCGGTTGCCGCGCAGATCGGCGGCCAGGGTGAACTGGCTGACAACCAGCGCCGAGCCGCCGATATCCCTGACCGAGAGGTTCATCTTGTCCTGGTCGTCTTTGAAGATCCGCATCTTAGCGATCTTCGCCGCCAGTTTTGCCGCCACCGCCTCGTCATCGCCCTGCATGGCGCAGATCAGGATCATCAGCCCGGGACCGGAGCGCCCGACCACCTCGCCCGCCACCGCCACTTCGGCGCGGGTGATGCGTTGCAAAACGGCTCTCATCCGCGCAGTCCGATCTCATGCGCCCAGGGCGGATTGGCGCCCGCGCGCGAAACGGTGACGCCGGCGGCCCGGATCCCGAGGTCGAGACAGGCATCGATCTGCGCGTCCGTCAGCCCGGCCAGGCGCGCGCGGCTCAGCGCGCCTTCGCGGGCAAGGCCTGCGAGGAAGCCGGCATTGAATGTATCGCCCGCGCCGACCGTATCGATCACCGTGACCTTCCCTGCCGGGCGATGACGGCTGCCGCCTGCCGAAAAGGCCCGCGCGCCGTCGGCGCCTTCGGTGATCAGCACCAGTGCCGGCCCCTGCGCGAGCAAGCGGGCAGCAAGCGCTTCGGTGGCGCCCGCACCTTCCAGCCAGCGGAGGTCTTCATCCGAAAGCTTGACGATATCGCTTTGCGCGATCATCCGGGTGATGCGGGCGCGGTAGGTTTCTTCCTGGCCGGCGATGAACCCAGGACGGATATTCGGGTCGATCATGATCAGCCGGTGCCCGGCCTCGCGCGAAAGCAGCGTCTCGTAGCTTGTCGCCGCCGGGTCATTCACCAGCGAGATGCCCCGAAAAACAGCGCCTGGACCCGGTCGGGCAGGGCCGGAAGATCCGGGGGCGCAAGCATCCTCCCGGCTGTGGCCTCGTCGTAAAAGGCATAGCTCGCCTGGCCATTGGTCAGTTTGACGAAAGCCACGGTGGTCGGCCGGTCTGAACGCGCAAGCAGGCTGGTATCGACCTTTGATGCCGCCAGCGTATCCGCCAGGATCTCGCCGAGCATATCGGTCGAAACCCCGGAAAAGAACCCCACCGGCGTGCCAAGCCGGCCAAGCGCGATGGCAGTATTGAACACCGCCCCCCGGCATAGGGCGCGAAACAGGCCTCCCCCGCGGTCGAGACCCGCGGCAACATATCGATCAACGCCTCACCACAGCAGAGAATCATCGAAGCCTCCCGGTTTGCCTGTGCTTTGTTAGCGCAAACATGGTGGCGCTGTCAGGCGGTGAAATACGGCGCCAGATTGGCACGCACCCGCGCCAGTGGTGTTTCACCCGAGCTGTCGGGGCGGAAGGTCGCACCAGTGATCCGCTCATAGGCGGCGATATAGACCTCAGCGGTCTGCGCGATCATTTCCGAGGGGATGTCCGGCACCGGATCCTTATAGGGATCACAGCGCGCCGCGACCCAGGACCGGATCACATCCTTGTCGAAAGACGGTGGGCGGGCGCCGGTGGTCAGCGCCTCCTGATACCCTTCGGCGATCCAGTAGCGGCTGGAATCGGGGGTATGGATCTCATCGGCAAGCAGGATGCGGCCCTGATCATCCAGGCCGAATTCATATTTCGTATCAACAAGGATCAGCCCGCGCTCTGCCGCGACTTTCTGGCCAAAGGCGAAGAGGCGCAGCGCCTTGTCCGAAACCTCGTCCCATTGTGCCTGGGTGAGGAGCCCCTGGGCGACGATCTCGGCTGCTGTCAGCGGCTCGTCATGGCCGCCGTCAAAGGCTTTCGAGGTGGGGGTGATGATGGCCACGGGCAGGGCCTCATTATCGCGCAATCCATCCGGAAGGCGGTGGCCATACATCTCTCGCGCGCCAGACTTATACTGGGTCAGAACCGAGGTAGATGTGGTACCGGCGAGATAGCCGCGCACGACCACCTCGACGGGCAGAATGCTGACATGGCGCCCGATCACGACATTCGGATCGGGATAGGCCACGACATGATTGGGACAGATATCGGCGGTGCGGTCAAACCACCAGCGCGCGGTCTGGGTCAGGACCTGGCCCTTCCACGGGATCGCGGCCAGAATGCGGTCAAAGGCCGAAATCCGGTCCGAGGAAATCAGGATCCGCCTGCCGTTCGGGAAATCCGCATCCGGAGCCAGATCGTAGCAATCGCGCACCTTCCCGAAATAGGGCGAGGGCAGTTCAGGAATGCGCGCCTCGCTCAGCACGCGGGAGAGATCAATCGACATATGCGCCTGCCTTCCTCTGGTGACGCGGCTGCTATGAGCGCGGGGCGCGCCCATGTCAACGCCCGGAAAGGGGCACAGCCCCCAGGCCCTTGCAGGGCCTCACCCGAAGTATTTTTGCTCAAGAGGAAAGAGCAGGCTTCCTCTTGCCTTAAATATTCCTGGCGGAGGCAAAGGCTGGCAAAGCCCGGCTCAGTCCAGGGCTCAGTCCAGGGTTCAGTCCAGCCAGTCGAGCGCATTGCCGCCAATGCTGATATCGCCGTCCTTCATCAGATAGAGCACGGCGCCCGCAACCAGGGCCGCCGCCACAGCTGCGAGTGCGATTTTCCAGACCGACCACGGGCGCTGGCCCTGGACTTCGCCGGTCTGGCCATTGACGAGGAACTGATAGCTTTTGCCGTTGTATTTATAGGCCGCCATCCAGATCGGCAGCATTATATGTTTGAAGGTTTCGCCACTGTAATCGGTGTCAATGCCGGAGATCCGCTGTTCATCGCCGCCGATGTCGCGGCGCACATCGGTTTCGATCACGCGGGCCATTTTCTGCTTTGATTGCAGGCTCGCGGGTTCCAGCGGCACTGTATAGCCCTCGGCCGAAAATCCGGCGAGATAATCCGGCGCATAGGGGACAAGCTTGCTCAGATCCCAGGGATCAAGCTCATTCGCATAGCGCGCCGGCACGCTCAGCGACGCCAGCACTCCGACATCATCGAAGTCGCGGGCGACGCGGCCAGAGACCGGGGTCCAGCGGATTTTGCGCTCCTGGCGGGTCTCGCGTTTGCCGTTCACCGTGACCGTGCGCGAGACGTAATAGGCATCACCCCGGCTGCCGGAATACCGCGAGCGGGTTTCGGCATCAAAAGTCCACCAGGGTACATAGACGCCGTTCATCGCCCGCCCGCGCCTCGTATATTCCAGCAACCGGTTCGGCGCGAACCAGAGCGAGCCGAGCCATTTCACCAGGGCTTCACGTGCCTCGCGTTCGGAAAGCACGAAGGGGATCAGCGCCTGGGGTTTGATCTGCCTCGTCTCGCCGGTCGAGGTTACCACAGGCGTCGCACAGAAAGGGCATTCGGTGGCGTGGCTGGCACCGATCATCTCGATCAGCGCCCCGCAGGAGGTGCAGCGCGTGGTCCGCACCACTTCCATCGCCGAAGAGGACAGATCGTCGGCGAGCCCTTTGGCGAGGTCATGTTCGACCAGCGCCCGGTCCTGATCGGCAAGGGCGATATCGGGCAGGCGCTGGTGATTGCCGCAATGTTCGCAGACCAGATCGCGCTGGCCCGGGGCATAGCGCAGCTGCGCGCCGCACTGGCTGCAGGGCCAGCGGTGTTCTCCGTTGGCGGGCATGGGTCAGCCTGCGGGCGGGGGGCGGCGGCGCAGATGCGAGAAGAGGCGGGCGAGTTCGGTCTCGGCGGCGGGTTTCCAGCCCTCCATCCCCTGCGCCCAGACCATTGTGCCGCGTGCAAGCTGGCCCGAGGCCGCAAGCCCGGAAAGCTGCGCTTCGGTATAAGGGCCTTTGGTGGCGCCGTTTTCGGCAAGATGCCATTCCTTGCCAACCGGCGGCGGGGGCGGCGGTGCATGCGAGGCGGCAGCGGGCTGCGCCCCCCAGGGGCCCATATTCTGGGCCATGCCCATCCCCATCGCCATGCCCGCCCCGGTCGCCATCGCAGAGCCGGCCCCCGAGCTGGGGTTGCCCATCGCCTCGGCTGCGTTGAACTGCATATATTTGTTCAGATCGCCCACCACACCCATCGAGGTGCGCTTGTCGAGCGCTTTCTCGACTTCTTCCGGCAGGCTGATATTCTCGATATAGAATTCCGGAATGCTCAACCCGTATTCCGCGACTTTGGGGGTGATGGCACCGGCAATCAGCTTGCCAAGGTCTTCGGTATTGGCGGCCATATCCAGCACCGGGATCTGTGATCCGCCAGCACCTGGCTTGCGGCCTGGACGATGATATTGCGGATCTGCACCGAGATTTCGTCGGCGGTGAATTCGCCATCGGTTCCGACGATCTCGGTCATGAATTTTCCGGGATCCGCGACCCGCATCGAATAGGTCCCGAAGGCCCGCAGCCGGACCGGGCCGAATTCCGGATCGCGCGCCATGATCGGGTTTTTCGTGCCCCATTTCTGGTCGTTGAACCGCGTGGTCGAGACGAAATAGATCTCGGATTTGAACGGTGACTGGAAGCCGTGATCCCAATGCTGCAGCGTCGTCAGGATCGGCATATTGTTGGTCTCAAGCTGATAGAGACCGGGGCCGAAGACATCCGCCAGCTGACCCTCATGGATGAAGACCGCCGCCTGGCCTTCGCGCACCGTGAGTTTCGCGCCGTATTTGATCTCCTGGCCGCGGCGCTCAAAGCGCCAGACCATGGTGTCGCGGGTGTCATCGAGCCAGGAGATGACGTCGATAAACTCGCCCCTGAGGAAGTCGAAGACCATGGGTTCAGCCTTTCTGTCACGCGCGGGCCGGCGGCGCCGCATCTGCCTTTGTCAAAATAGCGCGCATGCGCCCGGATTGAAGGGGAAATTTCGCCTGGCGGGGCCTGATGCCGCTATGTTCATCGCTGCTCCCGTCCGCACCTTCCCGCGCGTCGGTCATGACGTGCCGCAATCCGGAGGCAGGAGCCAGTCGCCCTCTGCGTTTTTGCCCATGAAATCGGCAAAAAGGGCGACAGTCTCACCAGTGGCCGATCGCAATCGCGCGACCGGATAGCCGCCATCGCCCCAGCCGGAGGATGCGATGGGAATCAAAGTCTTGTCGGGCAGAGGCAGGATATGACCCACCACCCAGACCTCACCGATCATCGTGTCGAACCAGCCATTATAGAGATCTTTTTCCGCGCCGAGGATCCCGGCCGAGCGGGTCACGGCCGCCGCCATGGATCTGTCGAAAAAGCCCGCAAGCCCGGTATCGACAGGGATCGTCGCAACATCATCACCGCAGGCCGGGGCGGCATCGGAAAAGACCAGCAGCGCCTTCGAGACGCGCGCTTCGTCCTGGTCAAGCGCCAGTAAAAACCGTGCTTCGCCGGCGGGCACCTCGATCCAGGGCAGATCCGCGGCTTCGGACCAGGTCAGCGGATCGACCGCAATCACCCCGCCCGGGGCAAGGGTGATCTGCCCACATCGCGAAACTCAAGCGCGAAATCCGATTGCGCCTGCATCCAGCCAAGGCTGCCAGTCTGCGCCACCTCTGCCGGTGAAATTGCAGCGCCTGGCGGGTCTTGTCCGGCGAAAAGCGCGTCCGGAACTGCCTCCTGCGCTTCGCCCGCGCCGGCCAGCAGCGCGGTCACGGTCAGAAGGCAGGAAAACCGGATCAAGCGCCACTCCCGAGCAGTCTTTGTGCGATGCGCCTCACCACCGGGACCGCTTCTGCCTCGGTCATGCCCGGCCACAGTTCCGGATCATAAAGGATCTTCAGCATCAGCTCGTCCAGTTTGGTCAGGAGCGCGAATTCCTCGTCATCATTGAAGATCGAGGGCCGCGCGCGCGGGCTGTCATTGGCGAGCCCGAGGCCCTGCGCGATTTCCTCATGATAGCAGGATTGCCGCAGAAGATCGGGGTGTTCGGCCCGGACCACGGCGACCGCGCGGCGGTAATTGCCGCTGTCCCCGTCCGAGAGAGCATAGACAAGGCAATAGGTGGTCTGGGCCATGCCGGTCACATCGGCCACATCCTGCGGGCTGAGGCCGGGAAGCTCGCGACGCAGCGTTGGGCCAAGCTGTTCGCGCTCGTCTTCCGAGACGACATGCAGCGTGAAATTGCCGCCCTGATCGACCAGGGTGATCGGGTGGCCGGTCAGGCTGGCAAGGCGTTTGATATAAGAGGCGATCCGCGCGCGGTCGGTGGCGCGGCGCTCCTTGGGCACAGAGGCGCCGAACTGGATCTGAAACCGGATCGGCACATCCCAGCGGCGCAGGATCGACGCGGTTTCACCACGCGCAAACACCCCGCCGGCGCGACTATATTCGTCGTAAAGCGCAATGCGGATGAAATTCGCGGCCAGGATGCGGGCGTCGAAAGGCGTATCCACGCCGCCGCCATCGGTACGCAGCAACCCCTGCGAGAGCAGCGAGTTCTGCACCTGGGCGTAATAGGCACGGGCCGCAGCGCTTTTCGGTGTCTCGGGCGTCACCACGACAGGAACAGGGGGGCGGGGCGGCGGCGGGCCGATCCTTTGCGGCGCCTGGCCACCCGAGGACACACAGGCGGAAAGGCCCGCCACCAGCAAGGTGGCAGGCCAGAGGGGCAGCCGCTTGCGCCGGGCTGGCGTCATGATTGCGGCTGTGCGGCGGGCGCGGTGCTCCGTGCCCGGGCCGAAGCCAGCGTTTCGCGCAGATCGGTTTCCATCTTCTGCAGCTCGACCTCGGCAGCCGCGCGCCGCGCCTTGCCCTCATCCGCGATCTGCAGGCTTTCATTGATTGTGGCGATCAGGGTCTCATTCGCGTGTTTCACCGTTTCAATGTCGAAGACCCCGCGCTCCATTTCCTCGCGCACGGTGCGGTTGGCCTGCTGAAGGTTCTCCGCATTCGATTTCAGCAATTCGTTGGTCAGATCATTGGCGTCGCGGATCGACTCGGCTGCCTCTTTCGACCGCTGGATCGTCACGGCCTGGGCGAGCTGCGTCTCCCACAGCGGTACGGTGTTGACCAGCGTCGAGTTGATCTTCGTCACCAGCGATTTGTCGTTTTCCTGCACCAGCCGGATCGAGGGCAGCGACTGCATGGTGACCTGTCGGGTCAGTTTCAGATCATGCACCCGGCGTTCCAGATCGTCCCGCGCCGCACGCAGATCGCGCAGCTCCTGCGATTTGATCATCTTGTCATTCTCGGGCGCCGCCGCGACCTCGGCCTCTTTCGCGGGGATCGATGCGCTGTCGGTCTCTTTCAGCTTGGCCTCGCCTGCCGCGATGTAAAGCCCCAGCTCATCATAGAAATTCAGCGTTTTCGCATAAAGAAGATCCAGCGATTTGATGTCTTTAAGCAGCTTCGTCTCGTGGCCGAGCAATTCGCCCGTGACCTTGTCGATCTGGCTCTGGACATCCTCATATTTCGCGACGAAATCCGCGAAAGGTGCGGCGCGACCCAGCAGACGCTCCCACCACGAGCTTTCGCGACGCAGGTCCAGCTCAGAGGTCGAGAAGCCGCGAATGGTGGTGACGATCTTGCGCAGGCTGTCTCCGGCCGGGCCGACATCCTTGTTCTTCACGTCCTGCAGCATTTCCTGAGAGATCACCTGCAATTCAGCCTGGGCCGAAGAGCCGAACGAGATGATCGACTGCGTATTGGTCAGATCCAGCTCTCCCATGCGCTTTTCAATCGCCGCAGCCTTGTCGGGCGAGGCGGCTTCCAGCGGCACGATTTCGCCCGTCGGTTCCGGCAGGATGACAGCGGTGACCTTCTCAACCTCGGCCAGGGTGGCCTCGGCGGCGGCGCGGGTGGTGTTCTCGGTCATGGCAAAATCTCACACTTAGGAAGGGTTGGAGCCGGAGGGCGTCTCGAATTTCAGCCGGTCCCGCAGCACGGAAATCTCGATATCGAGATTGTCGCGGTCACTTCCAAGCAGGCGTTCCGAGCGGCTGGCAAAGGTGGTTTCCAGATCGGTCAGCAATTGTTCATAATCGGTGCGGGCCTGCGGGTCGGGGCGGATCGCCCAGAGATCGGCGAATTTCACCGTCGCGTCGCGGGCGCCTTCCAGGTAGACGGTCAGATAGCGGCGCGCGGCGGTCAGATCACCGGGATCTTCCTCGACCCTTTGCATCAGGCCTCTTGTCTGGGCGATGAAACGATCGACCCGGGCCTCGAGCTGGCGGTCGCGGGCGCGCAGGATCGCGTCTTTCATCTGCGCGAGCGTCTTCTCGGCCCCGGCCAGGGCACGGGCCACGCGGTCGGTCTGAAAACGGTCGACGCCCTCCATCCCCTTATCGGTCCAGGGATCAAAGCCGAAGGTGCCGATATGCAGCGCCGCACCGGCGAGGCCGAAGAGGATCGGGTAAAGCGAGACGCCATGCCCGATCAGCCCGCCGGTGAACAATGCGGCCCCGGTGGCGAGGGCGCCGAAGAGGATACGCGGGATCGCAGGGCGGCGCGCGACCCGGCGGGCGTTAAACGCGGCGCGGGCGCGCATACCTTCACGGGTGAGCCTGGCACTCAGGATCAGGCCGCCGCCGGCGATCAGGCTTAAAAGCATCGCACCGGGTTCCTCGCCAAAGGCGGGGAAGAGGAAAACAAAGGCCGAGAGGAACAGGAACGTGGCGCGCCAGCCACCGGCCGGCTTTTCCGTCCCCGGGGCCGCACGCGGAATTGGCGGTTGTGGGTCGGAGCCCGATCCCGACGGTCGGGCCCCGTCAGGGCTGAACTTCCCGCCAAAGCGCTGAGCGGCCATCACATTCCTCCCGAACCGGCGACATAGAAAACAAGGGCGATCAGAATCGCCAGCGAGAGGTTGCGCAGGCCGGATTCGGACATTCTGGGTTCCGGAAAAAACGGTCGGTTGCCGCAATCCTAGCGAATGGATCTGCCGCTTGCCAGTCTGAGACAGGGCCTATGCGCGGGAATCTTCCGCCCGAATTCCCGGTTGTGTCTGGCCCGCGCCCTTCTGTGCGTGGTGAAGCGGATCCCTGATGCCGCGATGCGGCATGGAGGGCAGGGCATTCCGGCATCCCGGGCCGGGGTATCAGGACGCCCCATCAGCGCAATCCCTTGATGTCTTGCGCTTATTGGGCCGGTCACGCATCACCGCGCCACATGCCCAGGCCTGCACGCAACTGTTATGCCAGGCCGCAATGAGCTTGCCCTGCCAGAGGGCAGGTAAGCCGCGCCTCGGCAGTGCCCCCCCCGCGAGGCGCGGGGTGCGGCGAGGCTCAGAGCAGGGGGAACCTGCGCGCGCGAAAGACGCGCGCGTCCTTTGGATCCTATCCCTTGCGACCCGGGCCGCCCCGGCCGGAAGGACCGCCGGGCCTGGTGGGACCGCCGGTTTTGGCGGGACCGCGCGAGGTGCGCGCGCCGGTGGTCGCCGGCGCATTGCGGGTGCTGACGAGTTTCGGGGCACGGGGTTTGCGCAGTGCTGCCCGTTCAGAGACCGGGTCGGCACTGGCGGATGCGCTCCAGCGCCTGGCCGCGCCCGGAGCCCGGTCGGGGCGCGCGGCGTCGCCCGTGCCGCGTGCTGCTGGTTTCGGCTGATAGCTGATGCCGCCAGAGCCCTCGCTGTCTTTGCGCCCGGCAGCTTCCGCCCGGTGGGTAAAATATTCGCGTGCGGTGAGGCCAGATTTCCGCTTGGCGGTGGCCGGTTTTGCGGCCGCCTCGGTGGATGCAGCGCCGGTTGCGCGCGACGCAGCTGAGGCCGTGCGCGGGCCCCTGTCCGTGGCCGCAAAGGCCGGTCTGGTCGCATTGGCCGGTCTGTCAGAACTGGCAGCTCGGGTCGCACTGGCGGATCTGACGGGACGCGCAACGGCGGAGGCGCGTTCGGCCCCGGCGCGGTCGGTTTTGCCCGCTGCTGGTCTTGCCGGTACTGGTTTTCCGGCCCGCACCCGCGTCATCGCAGGGCGCTTGCGTGGGGCTTCTGCTGCCGCCTCGTCCGCCGCGATCTCGCCCAGCTGGTCGCGCAGCACGCGGGCCTTGACCTCTTCGACCTGGCCCGGTTCCAGACTTCCCAGCCGGAAGGGGCCGTAAGAGACCCGGATCAGCCGGTTCACGTAAAGGTCGATGGCATTCATCGCGCGACGGATCTCGCGGTTTTTGCCCTCGCGCAGGCCCACGGTCAGCCAGGCATTGGCACCCTGCTGACGGTCGATAGTGACCTGCATCGGCTTGAACCGCTCGCCCTCGATGGTGATTCCATCGCGCAGGATCTGCAGTTTCAGGTCATCGGCCTGACCATTTACGCGCACCCGGTATTTCCGCAGCCAGCCGGTCGAGGGCAGTTCCAGCCGCCGTTTCAGCCCGCCATCATTCGTCAGCAGCAAAAGCCCCTCGGAATTGAGGTCGAGCCGCCCGACCGACATCACCCGCGGCATATCTTCAGGAAGGTGATCGAAAACGGTGTCGCGGCCCTTTTCATCGGAGGCGCTGGTCACAAGCCCTTCGGGTTTATAATAAAGCCAGAGCCGCGCCTCTTCCTCTTCGGGCAGCAGCCTGCCTGAAATGGTGATGCGCTCGGTTCCGGTCACGTTCAGCGCCGGGCTGCTGATGATCTTTCCATTAACGGTGACTTCGCCTGCCTCGATGAGCCGCTCGGCCTCGCGCCGCGAGGCGACGCCCCGGCGCGACAGCAACTTGGCAATGCGCTCGCCTTCGGGCGTCCCATTCGGTTCCCGGGCGGGAGGACTTGTGTTTTCCGGCATGGGAGGCGACCTTTTGAGGGAGAGCAGAAGCCGGGGCTGGCGCCCCAGGATTTTTGACTCGTGGCCCCCAAGGATATTTCAGGACAGATGAAAGAACAATGCGGTGTGGTCTTTCGATCCCATATGGGCCTCGCGCTGGAAGAGGCGCGGGCGGCGGCCTTGCGCGGCGAGGTGCCGGTGGGGGCGGTACTGGTCTCGGGCGCGGGCGAGGTTGTGGCCCGGGCCGGGAACCGGACGCGCGAGCTGAAAGACCCGACTGCACATGCCGAGATGCTGGTGATCCGCGAGGCGTGCCGGCGCCTTGGGCAGGAGCGGCTGGAAGGCTGTCTTCTCTATGTGACGCTGGAGCCCTGTCCGATGTGCGCAGCCGCGATTTCGGCGGCGCGGATCGCGCGGCTGGTTTACGGCGCGGCGGATCCCAAATCCGGCGGCGTGACGGTGGGCGCGCGTGTCTTCAGTCATGCGCAATGCCATCACGTGCCCGAAGTTCTGGATGGAATCGGCGAGGTCGAGGCCGGGCGGCTGCTGCGCGATTTCTTTACCGCCCGGCGCGAAAGCCAGGGCTGAACTCTGGGCAAATTTAAAGCTGGAATTTGTGGGGCAGCGCGGGGCAGGGCGCTGGCAGCCGTGACGATACCCGCCGCAAATGCCAGACGCACCACTTTGCGCAGCACGTCACGCCCGGTCAGAGGGGCCGGGACAACGCCTTGCGGCCGCCGCGATGATCGTGGCCGCAGGGCTGAGTTGTCGCAGAGCATCGCCCCTGATGGCGGCTCTGCATGGCGGTCTTTCTTCCGCCAGTCGGGTCAGAACGAAATCGGCTCCAGCACCACGGGCTCAATCACTTCGACGCCGGGCGGCAGGCCGGCGCGCAACGGATCTGCATTCTGCGCCAGCAGCGGGAAGGTCTTGTAATGGCAGGGAATCACACAGCGGAAGTTGAAATATTTCCGCGCAGCCCAGGCCGCGCGCGCCATATCCATCGTGTAATGCCCGCCGCAGGAGAGAATGCCGATCTCGGGCTGATGCAGCTCGCCCATCCAGGCCATATCGGCCATGATATCGGTGTCGCCCGACACATAGATGGTGCGGCCTTCGCCTTTGATCATGAAGCCCGCCGCAGATCCGGCCGGCAAAAGCGCGCCGCCGCCGAAATCGACCGAGGCCGAATGGGTGGCATTCACCATCGTCACTTTCGCGCCGCCGCAGTCGATGGTGCCGCCCTTGCCAAAGCCGATGGTCGAGGCACCCTGGCCGTTCAGCCAGACCGAGACCTCATGGATACAGGCCACGGGAATCTGCAATTCCTTCGACAGGCTGGCGGCATCGGCGGCATGATCGCCATGGGCATGGGTCAAAAGAATATGCGTGGCACCCGCCACCGCATCGGCACGCGCCTCAGCCGGAAAGACCGGGTTGCCGGTCAGCCAGGGATCCACCAGCAGAACCGCCTGTTCGATCTCGATACGGAAACCCGAATGTCCGAGCCAGGTGATTTTCACAGCAGCACCTCCTGTTATGATTGTGCGGAAGAGACTTTACCCGCCCATTGTGACAGGTTTCCAGTCTTTTTCGAACCGGGCGGTTCGAAATGACGAGGCTGCCGTCATTTCCCCTGACAAATATAGTCCCGCCGGAGGCGCAGGCCCGCCAGGGAGACAGGATGCTGCCTTTGCCTTGCCCGGCCTTTGTCCAACCCAGCCTGTGCCTTGCGCAGCCGCCAAGCGCTCGCTAAACGGGGCCGGAGCTTAAAAGGGTCTGATCCATGTCCATCGACATTGATACCGCACGGAAAGTGGCGAAACTTGCCCGCATCCGGGTTGAGGAAGCAGCGCTTCCCGATCTTGCACGCGATCTCTCCGGCATTCTCACTTTCATGGAACAGCTGAACGAGGTCGATGTGACCGGCATCGAGCCGATGGTCTCGGTCACGCCGATGCGGCTGCGCCGGCGCGAGGATGTCGTGACCGATGGCAATATCCAGGCCCAGGTTCTGAAAAATGCCCCCGAAGCCCGTGAAGGCTTCTTTGCCGTGCCGAAGGTGGTGGAATGAGCATGACCTCCGAGTCGAACAGCTGGACGATCGAAAAGGCGCGCGATGCGCTGCGGAACGGCGAGATTTCCGCCGTCGATCTGACCATGGCCTGCCTGACCGCGATTGACGCGGGCGATGCGCTTGGCGCTTTCGTGCATAAAACCCCCGAGATCGCGCTGGAACAGGCGCGGGCGGCGGATGCGCGGCTCAAGGCCGGGGACGCGCCGTCTTTGTGCGGCATCCCGCTGGGGATCAAGGATCTTTTCTGCACCAAAGGCGTGAATTCTCAGGCCGCTTCGGGGATCCTCGAAGGGTTTAAGCCGGAATACGAATCGACCGTCACCACGAAGCTTTTTGCTGACGGCGCGGTGATGCTTGGCAAGCTGAACATGGACGAATTCGCCATGGGCTCGTCGAATGAGACCTCGGTTTACGGCCCCGCCGTGAACCCCTGGAAGATCGATGACCGCAAACTGACGCCGGGCGGATCTTCGGGCGGTTCGGCCTCGGCTGTCGCGGCGGATCTCTGTCTGGCGGCGACCGGCACCGATACCGGCGGCTCGATCCGCCAGCCGGCGGCTTTTACCGGTATTGTGGGCATCAAGCCGACCTATGGCCGCGTCTCTCGCTGGGGGGTGATCGCTTTCGCGTCCAGCCTTGACCAGGCCGGACCTATGACGAAATCGGTGCGGGACGCGGCGATCTTTCTGCAATCCATGTCGGGCTATGACCCGAAGGATTCGACCAGTTCCGAGATTGCTGTCCCCGATTTCGAGGCCGCCCTGACCGGCGATATTCGCGGCAAAGTCATCGGTATCCCGAAGGAATACCGTCTCGACGGCATCCCGGCCGAGATCGACGCGCTGTGGGAGCAGGGCATTGCCATGCTCAGAGATGCCGGTGCCGAAGTGCGCGAGGTCACTCTGCCACATGCGAAATATGCGCTGCCGGCCTATTACGTGATCGCGCCCGCCGAGGCCTCGTCGAACCTCGCCCGCTATGACGGGGTGCGGTACGGGCATCGCGCCAAACTGCGCCCGGGTGATGGTATCACCGAGATGTATGAAAAGACCCGCGCCGAAGGCTTCGGGTCTGAGGTGCAGCGCCGCATCATGATCGGCACCTATGTGCTGTCGGCGGGCTTTTATGACGCCTATTACAACCGCGCCCGCCGCGTCCGCGCGCTGATCAAACAGGATTTCGAGACCGTCTTCGCGGATGGCGTCGATGCAATCCTGACGCCCGCGACACCCTCTTCGGCCTTTGGTCTGGGCGAGATGGCCTCGGCCGATCCGGTCGAGATGTATCTCAACGATGTCTTCACCGTGACGGTGAACCTTGCCGGCCTGCCGGGGATCTCGGTTCCGGTCGGGCTGGATGCCAAAGGTCTGCCGCTTGGGCTGCAACTGATCGGGCGTCCCTGGGATGAGGCCGGGCTTCTCAATCACGCCTATGTGCTGGAACGTGCAGCAGGATTTGTAGCCAAGCCGCAAAAATGGTGGTAATTGCCGCCGGATATGCGCCCGCGCCGTCCGGTTTTTCGGTCGGATAACACATCTGTGGCGTGACTTTTTGCCGTTTTACATGAGGACGCCATGACCACCCGCCGGCAGATCATTTCGGGGTTTTCAGGTAAAAGCGCTGCCGTTCTGGGCGTTCTGGTGCTGGCGGCCTGCACGCCTTCGGTTCCCGATTCCGGCAGTGGCGTCGGCTTTCAGGATTACAACTCCTATATCCGCAGCTCCAATAGCGGCACGGGGCAAACTGCGGCGCCTGCTGCGGCGGCTCCGGCCAGAACCGGTTTCGATCCGACCGCGGCGGCAGCGGCGATTGACCGCGCTGATGGCAGCACCCCGACCGCGCCGGTCAGCGCAATCATTCCGAATACGAATTACGTGGCTCCCGCCAGCACAGGTGCCGTGCGCCCGCGGGGCAATGCGCCGGCCGGGATCAAAGAGGAATCGGGCGAGCTGGTCCATTCCAATCCGACCATCTCGGACGAGAATGACTTCACCGCCGTGGCCGCCCGCGAATCCATCGCGTCGGATGCCGAGCGGATCGCCCGAAACCGCGCCGAATATGTCGTGGTTCAGCCCGGCGCGCTGCCGGTGCGCCCTGGCGAAAGCGGGCCGAATATCGTTGAATTCGCGCTTGCGACCACCCATGCGCCGGGTGTGCAGATGTATAGTCGCGGTCGCAGCTCGAAAGATCCGATGATTGCCTGTGCGAAATACCCGTCGCCGGATCTGGCGCAGCAGGATTTCCTGGCCCGCGGCGGCCCGGACAAGGATCGGCTGGGCCTTGATCCCGATGGCGACGGCTTTGCCTGTGGCTGGGATCCGCGCCCGTTCCGCACCGCATTGCAGTGACCGCCTTCCCCTCGCCGAATTTCGGCGCGCGGCGGGGGAGGTGCTGCCTTCGCTGATCATCCTGCATTACACCGCGATGGAGAGCGCTCAGGCTGCCCGCGCGCGGCTTTGTGACCCGGATTACGAGGTCTCGGCCCATTGGCTGATCGGTGAGGATGGCCGCAGCGAGGCCCTGGTCTCCGAGGCAGAGCGGGCCTGGCATGCCGGGCGCAGCTCCTGGCGCGGCATTGACGATGTGAACAGCCATTCCATCGGTATCGAGCTCGCCAATCGTGGCACGCATCCTTTCCCCGAGCCGCAGATGGCGGCGCTGGAGGATCTTTTGCGCGGGATCATGGCGCGCTGGAACATTACCCCGGCGGGAGTACTGGCCCATTCCGACATCGCGCCGGATCGCAAAATCGACCCCGGCCCCCATTTCGACTGGCAGCGCCTTGCGCGTCAGGGTCTCGCGCTGCGGCCTCAGGCAGGGGCAGGGGCAGGGGCTGATTGCGACACTGATTTCAGCCAACTGCTGGCTGCGATCGGCTATGATCCGGCACAGGAGCCGGAGCTGCTTTTGCGCGCCTTCCGCCTGCGGTTCCGCCCCTGGGGATACGGGCCGGTTGAGGCGCAGGATATCCGCCTTGCACAAGGGGTTCTGGCCGCGATTTCCGCCGATGGCGCTTGACGACAACCGGGCAGGGGCCTAAGCCCCGCTTCGCACGGATGGCCGGATGACCGCGGGGGGCGCGCAAGCGTCGTGCCGAGGAAAGTCCGGACTCCATGAAGCAAGGGCGCCGGGTAACTCCCGGCCGGGGTAACCCGAGGGAAAGCGCAACAGAGAAGAGACAGCCGCGCCGCCGGCCTCGGTCGGAGACCGGTGCGGTGATGGTGAAACGGTGGGGTAAGAGCCCACCGCGGTCCTGGCAACAGGAATGGCATGGCAAGCCCCGCCCGGAGCAATGCCGAATAGGGGCCTCGCGCGGGCAGGTCGGGTCCGCCCGATACCGCCGCAGGGATGCTTCAGCCCGAGAGGCCCGGGTTGGCAGCTGGATCCCGTCCGTAAGGGCGGGGGCAGAGGAATGGTCATCCAGGGCAGGCAACTGCCTGGACAGAATCCGGCTTACAGGCCATCCGTGCAAACTTACCTCTTCAAACGCCTCCAGGTCCTGCCAGGCGTGAGCAAGCTTTGAAACCGGTCCCACCCAAAGCGGATTCGGGTGCCAGGAGAAACCGGAACTGCCCGTTGCGTGCAGCCGGCCTTCCCGAACGGCTTTGTTGCGCTATTGTGATTGCGACCGCAGATACCGCTTTCCCGGCTTGTGTCAGCGCATGCGAACGGTCCCGGGCGTGCCGAGTGATGTGGAAGCGGTTCATGAGTGCGATGCAGATCTGAACCTCTGCATCCTGCCTGTCGAAGTCTCTGGCCATGATGCGCTCGCCCAGAAGTTTGAAGCATCTCATCTTTGCCTCCACTCGGCTTCGTCCCTGATATTCGGACAACTTCTTCCAGTTGGCCCGGCCGAACCATTTGCAGGGACGCAGGGCCTCTTTCCGCGCTCGCAGCGCTGGATCCAGCCCCTTCCGGGCTCGGGCATTCCGTCTTGGTGGTATGATGGCATCGGCCCCTCGAGCCGCGATGGCGGCGTGACACCCTTTGGTGTCATAAATGCAGTCGGCGGTGACACTGCCGATCGGCTCATCCGTCGGGATCTGCGCCAACAGATCGGGCAGAACAGGCGCATCCCCGATGCGGTTGCTGGTCATCTCGACCGCGCGAACTTCAAGGGTTTCAGCGTCGATACCTTTGTGGATCTTGCGCCATTGCCTGCGACGGCTGGCCCCATGCTTGCGGACCTGCCACTCGCCTTCGCCTGAGAACTTGATTCCGTCTCGCCATGGCCTTGAACCAGTGGCGGCTTCATGGCTCGATGTCCACCAGCAGATTCAGCGGCCCGGACGCCGAACGATACGGGATCTGCACCTTAAGGTGCTTCTGTCTGCGGCAGAGCGTTGTGTAATCCGGCACGGGCCAGTCGAGACCAGACAGGGCCAGAAGGCTCTCCACAAACCCTGTCGTTTGACGGAGCGGCAACCCGAACAGCACCTTGAGCGAGAGGCAGAATTGTATCGCCGCCGCCGAAAACCTCTCAGGATGACCCGCCTTGCCGCTCGGGACCGCGAACCAGCCCATCTCAGAGGCAAACCATACCATCAGCGAGCCACGACGCTTCAGAGTTTGGTTGTAGCTCGACCAGCTCGTCGTGCAGAAAAGAGGGATCGGCTTGCTCATAGGCCAATCTAACCCGATGACCTACAAACAGGATTCCGTAAGCCGGCCGGATAGTGCAACAAAGCCCATAGGCGTTGCCGATCTTCGAAGCGCGACTGTGCTGTGCTGAGGAAGGCCGAGGATCTGGAGTTGGCCCCAGGAGGCATATAATTATTCGGCCCTTAACCTACCTTGACTGACCGGCCAAGCGCGACAGTCAGGGCGGGCATGTCACGGTGTGCACGCCGACATTCTGCCGAAAACCGGCAAATTGTGAATCCGATGGGCAGTCGCAACTAACAGAAAGCCCGTTCTGGTGCCTTTCATGTTAGATTTTACAAAAGCTGTATATTCCAACATAAGTATACTCCAACATAAAAAGCACAATTTTGAACGTAACCTATTGATTTTTATGAATTCATCTTCATAGGGCCTCAGCTACCCACCTATCGGATTCACAAAACCGCATCATCGGATTAACCAAAGTGGCCATTCTCGACGAAAATCGCAGATTTAATGCCAGAAACGGCATCGTTTTCGTGGAATTTCCCGGAATTATTGCAGGCCGTGAACTCGGCCATGAAGTCAGCCATCTCGACGCGCCGATAGATGGGGGACCCCAGCCACTCCGGCGCAAAGGCGGGAGCTGTTGAATCTCACGCGGAACTGAGCCGGTTTTGTCACCGAGAAGTGAGCCACCTCTGATTATGGATTTCGATTCAAGCTGTGGTCAAGGGCGGGTTTTTCTCCTTCTTTTTCCTATCTGCGGCTGCTGAGCTTGCCTTGAAGCGGAAGCTGTCGTTTCCGCTCTTCAGGTCGAGCCTTTGTGGCGCCATTGGTTCGAGCCCAATGGCGAGGGACAGCGGTGGGTGAGGCGGTCGAGCAAGTCAGTGGTCATCTTGGCATCACCAAAGACGGTGGCCCATTCGCTGAAGCTGAGATTGGTGGTGATAGTCACGCTGGTGCGCTCGTAGAGTTTGCTCGAGCCGGATGGAACAGAAGTGCCCCGCCCGAGGCGCTGAAGGGCAGATAGCCAAGTTCATCCAGGTCGACGAGGATAAGGAAACGATCCGGGGGATCGTTTCCCTGAGGAGGGGAGGTCGAGCTTAGTCAGCCCCTCGGCGATCTGCCCTGCCTTGCCCTTGGCCTTTTCCTGTTCGAGGGCGTTGACCAGTTCGATGGTGGAGAAGAACCTGACCTTTCGGCGATGGTGTTCGATGGCCTGGATGCCGAGGGCGGTGGCAACATGGGTCTTGCCGGTTCCGGGGCCCCCAATGAGGACCACGTGTCTCGCGCGCCATCCATGAACTCGCAGCGATGCAGTGTCCGGACGGTGGCTTCGTTGATCTCACTGGCGGCGAAGTCGTAGGCAGAGAGGTCTTTGTAAGCCGGGAACCGCGCGGACTTCATGTGACAGGCGATTGAGCGCACTTCCCGTTCGGCCAATTCGGCCTTTAACAGTTGCGACAGCATCGGGATGGCGGCTTCAAACGCCGGAGCCCCTTGTTCGATCAGATCGGTTACGGCCTGAGCCATGCCATACATTTTGAGGCTGCGCGAGCCATGATGACGATGGCACCAGCGGCTGGATCATGACGCATGGCGGCCTCCGGCGATCTGGGAACGCAGGCCGTCATAGCGTTCAACGTTAGCTTTGGGTTCACGATGCCGGGCCAATGCCTGTGGCGTATCCAGTGGCGGCCCGCCGATCACCTTTCCATCTGCCAGCCGATGCGAGCCGGGTTCAGCACATGGGTTTTAGTTGGCACACCCTCGGCCAGGGACAGCTCCACAGCAGTGAGCACGGTTTGTTCGTCGTGGTGAGGCACAAGTGCGAGGATATCGACCATCTCGCGATCGCCGCCGGGCTTGCGCGAGCCATGTAATCCTGCAACTGCCTGAACGCAGCTGGTAATTCCATGAAGGGTGCGCCGTTGCGAAGCGCGCCTGGCTTTCTCTGCATCGAGCCATTGGCCGCCATTGGTTCAAGGACAATGGCGAGGTGTCAGATAATGCCGCCAGTCATAAGTCGTCCTTGGTGGCAGCTTATGACTGCGTTCGATCACGCGGGTCACTCCGTTGCCCCCGCCGCTAACCGCGTTGGGAGAAGGTTCACATGGCTCAGTTCTCAGTGAAAATTATGCGCTTAAACGACTCAGTTCTGGGTGAGAAACAACAACCAGACCTTCGAATGACTATCGAACAGCATCTTCCCGACTGGGGGTATCGGAAATCTTGGTTGGCAGAGAACGGCATTCAGGTCGAAGGAATCTGACACCAAAGGTCGCGCGGCTGCCCGCGCCAGCCAGATTGTGAAGCCGATGCCTCACCACACACACCAGAAACCGCGTTCTGGTGAATTTCATGGTGTAATTTACAAAAGCCCTGGCGTCGCGCAGATCAGCTCTCCAGCTCGCTGTCCCAGTAGAGGAAATCTAGCCAGCTGTGATGGACGTCTGACTGCGGATAGCGCGGCGCGGCCATGACCAGTTCGCGCCGGGTCGGGGTGTAGGGCGCCCGCAGCAGTTTCATCCCGGCCTCTTTCGGGGTCCGGTTGGCTTTGCGGTGGTTGCAGGGTGCGCAGGCGGCGACGATGTTTTCCCAGGACGACCGCCCGCCGCGCGAGCGCGGCTGGACATGGTCGAAGGTCAGCTGGTCCGACAGAAACCGCCGGCCACAATACTGGCACAGCCATTTGTCGCGGCAATAGATGTTAAAGCGGGTAAAGGCCGGCCAGCCATCCAGCCGCTGATACTGTTTCAGCGCCACCACGCTTGGCACGCGCATCGTGATGCTGGGCGAACGCACCACATGGTCATATTCGGCCACGAGGCTCACCCGGTTCAGGATGATGGCCGTCACCGCATCCTTCCAGTGCCAGGATGAAGGCGGATTGCAGGACAGGGGGCGGAAGTCTGAATTCAGGACAAGGGTCTGTATCGCCATCACATATTACTCTCTGCCATCCGCCGCGGGGCGTTTCCCGGGGCGGAGCAAACCCGGCTGCGGCCGGCTGCGGAAAAAGAAAAAGGCGCGTGACCAGCACGCGCCCGATATGGATTTCTCGATGGTGTCGTCCGAAAGCTCGTCTGCGTGTTCATCTGGCTGACAGGACGGATGCTATGCTGACCAGGATGCGGCCAGCTGCAACTTTGCCGGAAGAAGGGGCCCGTTGCGCGGCGGTGAGGCGCGAAACACTGCCGGGTGACGCGAAGGCTGGCAGGACGGGGGCAGCTGCGGCGGGAGCGGGCAGGCGGTGGAAACCAACCGCAGTGCAGCATAAGGCAAGCCGCAGGCCCGGCCTTCTTCGCCTTATATCCAGAGCTATTGCCTTCCATATCCGTCGGCTCCTGCCTTCAGCTGGTATGGCCGCACCGTATTTGGCCCGGTCGGTCCGGGCGGCGGAGAGGGCGTCGGCCCCATACTGTTCCACCGATCCGGACGAGCCGACTATATATGGGCGCGACCCCTGTGCAACCCCCTGGTGACGGATGATCTCCGGGGCGTCGCCTCTTCCTGGCGGCAGAGTGAAACAGGGGCATGACAGCGGGCGCCGGCAAGGGTATGCCGTTGCGCCTTCAGGTGTCCGGCCTTGCCCTTGCCGGAAGACGGGCGAGCGCATAAACCCGCGCGGAAAGCTCGCGAAGACCGGGGCTGCCCTGGTCCGGAGAGACCAAAGCCCCGCCCGCCATATCTGAAACCTTTACCCGAAAGCCCTCAGGATGCATCCGGACCGCCGCTCTTTGCTTGCCCTTGCTCTTGTTGCGCCCCTGGCCCTCGTGGCCTGTTCTCGCCGGAAACCCGACGGGCCGTCGCCCTCACAGGGGCTCAATGCCGGGGAGACGCCCGAGATGCGGGCCCTGATCCGCAAATATGCAGCAGAGCATCAGATCCCGGAGAGCCTTTTGCACCGGATGATCCGGCGCGAAAGCGGCTATAATCCGTCGGCGCGCAATGGACCCTATTACGGGTTGCTGCAGATTCATCCGCAGACCGCAAGGACCATGGGCTATAATGGCCCGCCCGAAGGGTTGCTGAATGCCGAGACCAATCTGCGCTATGCCGGGAAATATCTCCGCGGCGCCTGGATGGTCTCGGATGGCAGCCAGGACCGGGCCGAGAAGTGGTACGCGAATGGCTATTATTACGAGGCCAAGCGTCGCGGGATTTTGCGCGAGACCGGGCTGAAATCGTAAGACCCGGCTGAAAGCGCAGAAAAAAGAGGGGGCCAGACGGCCCCCCGATCCTCAGATCTCCTCCGGATCTTCAGATCACCTTGTCAAGCGCTCGGGTCAGCCGCGCCACAGTGCCATCGACATCCTTCAGCTTGTCGAGGCCGAACAGCCCAAGCCGGAAGCTGCGGAAGGCCTCGCCCTCATTGATCTGCAAAGGCACACCTGCCGCGATCTGGACGCCTTCGGTACGGAATTTGGCGCCGTTCTGGATGGCGGGATCGTCAGTAAAGCTGACCACAACGCCGGGGGCAGCAAAGCCTTCGGCCGCGACCGACCGGATGCCGCGCGCGGCCAGCTCGGCGCGGACTTTGCGGCCCAGATCCCATTGCGCTTCTTTCGCGGCGTCCAGCCCCATCTCGCGGGTTTCCTGCATCGCGTCGCGGAAGGCGAGGATCGCATCGGTTGGCATGGTGGCATGATAGGCGTGGCCGCCATCCTCATAGGCCTTCATGATCGCGCGCCATTTCTTCAGATCCAGCGCGAAGCTGTTCGACGTGCTGTCGGCGAGGCGTTCCTCGGCGCGCGGGCCCAGCACCACGATCCCTGCGGCGGGCGAGGACGACCAGCCCTTTTGCGGTGCCGAAATCAGCACATCGACCGAGAGCGCGGCCATATCGACCCAGATCGTGCCCGATGCGATGCAATCAAGCACAAACAGCGCGCCGACCTCGCGCGCGGCCTCGCCGATCTGGCGGATGTAATCATCGGGAAGGATGATGCCGGAGGCGGTTTCAACATGCGGGGCGAAAACGGCATCCGGCCTGGTCTCGCGGATCTTCGCGACCACTTCCCCGACAGGCGGCGGTGCGAAAGGCGAGGTCGGGTCATTGCCGGCGGCGCGCGCCATGGCGACCTGGACCTCGCTCGCAAATCCCCCCATGTCGAAGATCTGGCTCCAGCGGAACGAGAAAAATCCGTTGCGCACGACCAGGGCGCGGCCACGGCCGAACTGGCGCGCGACCGATTCCATCGCATAGGTGCCGCCGCCGGGAACGAGTGCCACGGCGCTGCCATTATAGACTTCGCGCAGCCAGCCCGAGACATCGCGCATCACCTGCTGGAACCGCGCTGACATATGGTTCAGCGAACGGTCGGTGAAGACGACCGAAAATTCCTCCAGCCCCTCGGGGTCGATATGGTCATGCGGCAGTTTCATAGTGTTCCTCCTGTGGCAGCGTGACGCTAGCGCCGCAAGCAGGGCTCCGCCACCGGAATTTCAGGCCGAAGGGTCAGCCGAAAGGCCCGGGGCGGCGCTCTTCGGTCAGGACGACATTGGCCTCGACATTTCCGACCCCGGGCAGCGTCATCACCCGCCGCCGCAGCACACGCTCGAAATCCGCAAGATCCCGGGCAACGACGCGCAGGCGGTAGTCGAACAGGCCCAGCACATGCTGCACGACCTGGACTTCGGGGATGGCGGTGGCGGCGCGTTCAAAATCCTCAAGGCTGACGCGGCCTTTGCTCGCCAGTTTGATCCCCAGAAAAACCGTCACGCCAAAGCCGAGGCTTGCGCGGTCAACCTCGACCCGGCGGCCTTTGATCACGCCGGTCTCTTCCAGCCGCCGGATCCGCCGCCAGGTGGCGGGCTGCGACAGACCATGGCGCCGCCCGATCTCGCCCGCGCCGAGATTGGCATCCATCGCGAGGTCGCGCAAAATGGCGCGGTCGGTCTCATCCAGTCCGGCGATGGTCATGCAGCTTCCTTTTCCCAGCTGCGGCCCGTGTCAGTAACGCCCGATGCCAATTGTCACACTTTCCAGCGCTTTGCCTTTGGCATCCACCGCAGTCACATCGACGGTATAGCTGTGACCCTTGCCTCCCGAACAGGGGGGCAGATAGCCGGGCGAGGCATATTTTCCTTTGGATCTGGCCTTTTTCACCACACTCACGCCACCGGGGAGCTGTTTCGTCATGCCCGGAACCGAAGGCAGTTTTGCCGTGTCGCCCGCAACGGGAAAACCGATCTGGCCATGGCCGCCGCCTTTTGACAGGGGCTTGTAGCCCTGGTCATTGAAGGACAGCACCACCATCGCCGTGCCCGCCGGCAGGCCGCTGACCTCCATCGGGGGGGGGGCTGCCATTGCCGCCATCAAGCTTGCATTGCTGCCCGGCCGGAACGGATTTGCCATCCCAGTTCGCACCGAGTTTCACGCCGATTTTCGCCGCCGCGATGCCAGGGATCTGCAGCGCGAGGACGCAGAAGGTGATGCGGAAAATGGATCTCATCATATTGGTCTCCTGATCTGGAAATGCAGTCTTGTGAGGAAAGATGAAAAGGGAGTGAACGGCAGCGGCTCATAATGGCAAGGCGCTGTCATCCTTGATTGTAGAAATCAGCATCAGCGCGTCAACTTCGGCGATATGCGGCAAAGCGAGGATTTTTTCGCGATAGATTTCCGTCCAATGGCTCATGTCGCGGGCGATCACGTTCAGGCGCACATCGACGCGGCCAAGGAAGGTCTCGATCGCCAGCACCTCGGGCACCTCGCGCGCGGCATCGATGAAATCGTCGAACGCCCTTGGCTCGGTCTTGTCGAGGGTGAAGCGCAGGCTGACTTCCACCTCATAACCAATCGCGCGCCAGTCGATCACCATGGTCTCGCCACGCAATATGCCCGCCTCGCGCAACCGCTCGATCCGGCGCCAGAGCGTGGCCTGGGTAACACCGGCGCGCAGCGCCAGATCGCTGCGGGCGAGATCCGGCTCTGCCAGCCAGTGGCGCAGGATGCGGCGGTCTGTATCGTCGAGAGTAAGGCTCATTGCATGATTGTTTCACAAAATACCGGGATGATGAATGATAATATTCATCTACCCGTCATCTGGGCGATTTTTGAACGGAGCGCGCGAGAAATATTCCTATTCTGCCCCCATCTTCAGCAAAGGAGTGCTGTTATGCGCGTCTACTACGATCGCGACTGCGATGTGAACCTGATCAAGAACCTGAAAGTGGCGATCCTCGGCTATGGCAGCCAGGGCCATGCCCATGCGCTGAACCTGCGCGATTCGGGTGCGAAAAACCTCGTCGTTGCGCTGCGCGACGGCTCGCCTTCCGCGAAGAAAGCCGAAGGCGAAGGCCTGAAGGTCATGGGCATTGCCGAAGCGGCTGCCTGGGCTGACGTGATCATGTTCACCATGCCCGACGAGTTGCAGGCTGAGACCTATAAGAAATACGTGCATGACAATATCCGTGAAGGCGCTGCAATCGCATTCGCCCATGGTCTGAACGTGCATTTCGGCCTGATCGAGCCGAAAGCCGGCGTTGACGTCATCATGATGGCACCGAAAGGCCCGGGCCACACGGTGCGCGGCGAATATACCAAAGGCGGCGGCGTGCCCTGCCTCGTGGCGGTTCATACCAATGCCTCGGGCAAAGCGCTCGACATCGGTCTGTCCTACTGCTCGGCCATCGGTGGCGGCCGCTCGGGCATCATCGAGACCAATTTCCGCGAAGAATGTGAAACCGACCTCTTCGGTGAACAAGCTGTCCTTTGCGGCGGTCTGGTCGAGCTGATTCGTTGCGGCTTCGAGACCCTGGTTGAAGCCGGCTACGCGCCGGAAATGGCCTATTTCGAATGCCTGCACGAAGTGAAGCTGATCGTCGATCTGATCTATGAAGGCGGCATCGCCAATATGGATTACTCGATCTCGAACACCGCAGAATACGGCCAGTATGTCACCGGCCCGCGCATTCTGAAATATGATGAGACCAAAGCCCGCATGAAAGAAGTGCTGGCCGACATCCAGCAGGGCAAGTTCGTCCGCGACTTCATGCTGGAAAATGCCGTTGGCCAGCCGACGCTGAAAGCTTCGCGCCGCGCCAATGACGAGCATCAGATCGAGAAGGTCGGTGCGAAACTGCGCGAAATGATGCCCTGGATCTCCAAGGGCAAAATGGTCGACAAGGCCCGCAACTGATTGCAGAATGACAGGGCGCCGGAGAGATCCGGCGCCCTTTTTCTTTCAGGGATCACTGTTGCCCCTTAAGATCTGGACCGCTCCGCCGGATGGGGGCGGGGAAGGTCTGGCGCTCAGCCGCCCGACGCCGGAGGCAAATCGCGCCCGCCAGCCCCGGGCCGGGGTTAACCCTGGCGCGGAGGCAAGCTTCCGCTTTTGCCCTCTGCGGCAGCGTCCGCTTAACAGAGGGAAGTGCGTTCAGAGCAGGATGGTGTCCCCCGCAAGCCATGCATTTCGCGCAATCCAGCCAGTCACCCGCGCTTTGCCGCTTTCACCCTGGTTGACAAAGCTTTACCGCAACCAGTCAGCGCGGATTGCTAAAAGCGACCCGCCAGTGCAACAAAATTACCCGGATTGAGAAATGTCTGACACCACTCTGGCCGGCGGCAGCGCCGCCGAAGGGCCGAAGAATTCGCCGCGGCGTGTGCTGCTGGCAAGTCTGATCGGTACCACCATCGAATTCTTTGACTTCTACGCCTATGCCACCGCTGCCGTGCTGGTCTTCCCGGCGCTGTTCTTCCCGGGCTCTGACCCGATGACCGCGCTGCTGGCCTCGTTTGCGACGTTCTCGATCGCCTTTTTCGCGCGGCCTTTCGGCGCCATCGTCTTTGGGCATTTCGGCGACCGCATCGGCCGCAAAGCGACGCTTGTGGCGGCACTGCTGACCATGGGGGTCTCGACCGTCATCATCGGCATGCTGCCGACCTATGCGCAGATCGGTGTCGCGGCGCCCATGCTGCTGGCGCTGTGCCGCTTTGGCCAGGGCTTTGGCCTGGGCGGCGAATGGGGCGGCGCGGTCCTCCTGGCCACGGAGAACGCGCCCGAGGGCAAGCGGTCCTGGTATGGCATGTTCCCGCAACTCGGCGCGCCGGTTGGTCTGTTCCTGTCGTCGGGCTTTTTCTGGATCCTTTTGCATTTCATCTCGGAAGAGCAGTTCATGGCCTGGGGCTGGCGCCTGCCATTCCTCGCCTCGATCTTTTTGATCGTGCTGGGGCTCTGGGTGCGGATGTCGATCTCGGAAACCCCGGAATTCGCCAAAACCATCGAGAAAGAGGAACGCGTGAGCGTGCCGGTCGCCGAGGTGTTCAAAAACCACAAGCGCAACCTGTTTCTTGGTACCTTCGTGGCGCTGGTGACCTTTGTTCTGTTCTACATCTGCTCGGCCTGGCTTCTGGGCTACAACATCAAGACGCTGGGCATTCCGTTCAAGGATGCGCTGCTGATCCAGATCTACGGCTCGGTGATCTTTGGCCTTGCGATCCCCTTTGCGGGCAAGGTCGCGGACCGGGTGGGTCGCTACGGCTTTCTGATCGTGGTGACGGTACTTATCGGGATCTTCTCGTTCTTCCTCGGCCCGCTGATGCAGGGCACGGCCGATGATGAAAGCTCGATCTACCTCTTTGTCACCATCGGCATGTTCCTGATGGGGCTGACCTATGGCGTGATCGGTGCGGTATTGGCGGCGCCATTCCCGACCCGGGTGCGCTATACCGGCTCGTCGATCACCTTCAACTTTGCCGGAATCTTCGGCGCCTCGCTCGCGCCCTATGCCGCGACCTGGCTGCAGGCGAATTACGGCATGGCCTATGTCGGTTATTACATGCTGCTGGCGGCGGTGATCACGCTGGTCTGCATCATCGCCTCGGGCCGCAAAGAGGTCTGATCCCTGCCTGACAGACTGAAAAGGGCCGGAGCGATGCTCCGGCCCTTTTGCTTTGTCTCAGTTCGCGCCCCCCGCCGAGGACGCAGCATCCAGCTGCACCCATTCCGGCCAGCTTCCCGGATCGGCGGGCCAGGTCTTCGGCATCTCGTCATCCCCGCCCTTCCACATCGTGAACGCCTGCTGGCTGGCCTGGTCAATCCAAAGGATCGCCCATTCCGTGTCACAGATCAGCTTGTTGCAGGCGCTGCCGCGATAGCCGCCTTCGACCAGATCCCCCGAGCCAAGCTGGGCCAGGATCCCGGTATAGGCGTCCCAGTCCTCAGCGGACATGCCCGCCTTGACCTCGGCATAGACCGGCGCGAAGCCAAGCGCGTCGATGGGATGCGCGCTGTCGAGGCTGGCGAAATTCTCCCAGCCCTGGCCGGATTTTGGGGTGAAGCCCTCGGGCGAGGCCTCGGTCAGGCCCGAGACCGGGCTCCATGTCCAGATCTCGGCAGGGCTGCCGGGGAAGGCCTCGGAGTGGAAGATCAGGGCGCCGTCCTGCGGGGTCATCTCGAACCAGGAACAGCTGTCAATCGGCCCGTCGATCACCGGCTTGCCGTCTTTCAGGGACAGCACGAAAGGGGTGCTGTTGCAGGCATTACCGCCGGCGCCCGAGATGCCGGTGACGACCTGCTGGCCCGCAACTTCGGTGATGCCGTCCAGCAGGACCTGTCCGTCCTTCAGCACCTCGACACCATCGACGCTGATCACCTGTTCGAAATCGGCATTCTCGCTGCGGGTGACCTCATGGCCCTGCAGGTCCAGCCGGTCGGGCGGGGTGTCCTGCGCGAAGGCCGCGAAGGGCAGGGCGAATGCGCTGCCGAGAAGGGCGGTGCGCAGCGGGGTGAATAGGGTCATGCTGACCTCCTGTCGGGTATCCTGCCCCACCCTGGCGCAAAGAGGGGCGGGATACCAGTCAGGCAAACCCTGGCCCCTGTCAGGACCCGGCATCGTGATCGGCGGGGATCAGCCAGCACGCGCCACGGTGGCGGCGATCTCATCGACCACTTCGGTCAGAAGGGCCGCGTCGACGCATTCCGCCATCACCCGGATCAGTGGCTCGGTCCCGGATTTGCGGATCAGGAGGCGGCCCTTGCCATTGATACGCTTTTCGCTGGCCTGGATCACCGCCTTGACCCGCGCATCTTCAAGGGGCTGCGCGCCGGCGGTGTAGCGGACGTTTTTCAGAAGCTGCGGCACGGTTTCGAACTGATGCGTAAGCTCGGAGGCTTTTTGCCCCGACCGCGCCATCTCGGCCAGGAATTGCAGCGCCGCCGCCAGCCCATCGCCGGTGGTGGCGTAATCCGTCATCACGATATGGCCCGACTGCTCGCCGCCAAGGTTGAAGCCGCCGGCGCGCATCCGTTCCACCACATAACGGTCGCCTACAGCGGTGCGCTCCAGCCTCAGGCCTTTGGCCTCGAGAAACCGCTCCAACCCGAGATTAGACATCACCGTCGCGACCAGCGCGCCGCCCTTAAGCCGCCCATCCGCCGCCCAGCGGCTTGCCAGAAGCGCCATGAACTGATCGCCATCCGCGACCATGCCATTCTCATCAAGGATCATCACCCGATCCGCATCGCCATCAAGCGCAATCCCCAGATCGGCGCCATGGGTGATCACCGCCTCGGCCGCCGTCTGCGGATGGGTCGAGCCGCAATTCTCGTTGATATTGGTGCCATTCGGGGTGACGCCGACCGGAATCACCTCGGCGCCAAGCTCCCAGAGCACTTCGGGCGCGGCGCGGTAGGCGGCGCCATTGGCGCAATCGACCACCACTTTCAGCCCGTCAAGCCGCAGCCCCGCCGGGAAGGAGGTTTTGACGAATTCCTGATAGCGCCCGCGCCCGTCTTCGATCCGCTTGGCGCGGCCGATCATGCGGGCCTCGGCCAGCTCGATCTCGCCCTCGACCATGGCCTCGATTTCCGCCTCGGCCTCATCCGAGAGTTTGAACCCGTCGGGCCCGAAAAATTTGATGCCGTTATCCTCATGCGGATTGTGGCTGGCCGAGATCATCACGCCGAGATCGGCGCGCATCGAGCGGGTCAGAAACCCCACCCCGGGCGTCGGAACCGGGCCAAGCAGCAGCACATTCATCCCTGTCGAGGTCAGGCCGGCGGTCAGGGCGTTTTCCAGCATATAGCCCGAGAGCCTTGTATCCTTGCCGATCACCACCCGATGCGCCGCCGATCCGTCGCGGCGGAAATAGCGCCCGGCAGCGGCGCCAAGCTTCAGAGCCATCTCGGCCGTCATCGGCCAGCTATTGGCCCGGCCGCGCACGCCATCAGTGCCGAAAAGCTTTTTAGACATGATCAATCCTCTTTGCCGGGCCGCGCCCTGACCAAATAGTTACCGGGCACGGGCGTCAGACCTGACGCCTCATGCCTCACTGATGTTGCCCTGGATCGCCTGCCAGATCGACAGGGCCTGCCGGGTCTCTCTGGTGTCATGGACACGCAGAATATGCGCGCCCATCGCAGCGCCCTGCAAGGCCACCGCAACCGATCCGGTGACGCGTTCCGCGGGCGTTGCCGCCCCGGTCAGCGCGCCGATGAATTTCTTGCGCGAGGCGCCCAGAAGCAGCGGCAGCCCGAAATCATGAAACCCTGCAAGCTCGCGCAAGAGCCGCAGGTCATGCGCGGTCGTTTTGCCAAAGCCGATACCGGGGTCGAGGATCAGGTTTTCCGGCCTGATCCCCGCGCTCAGGGCTGCCGCGACCCGCTCGTAGAGATGGTCGCGCACCGCCCAGAGCACATCGTCATAGACCGCGTGTTTCTGCATCGTCTCGGGTGTGGCGACCGAATGCATCAGCACCACCGGCACGCCGCGCGCCGCCACCAGTGGGGCCATATCGGGGTCGAAGCGCAGGGCGGACACGTCATTGACGATATCGGCCCCGGCCTCCAGCGCGGCTTCGGCCACGCGCGCCTTGCGGGTATCGATCGAGATCGGCGTGGTGATCCCGGCCTCGCGCAGCGCGCGGATCACCGGGGCGGTGCGCTCGATTTCCTCGGCCACCGGCACCTCGGCAGCGCCGGGGCGGGTGCTTTCGCCGCCGATATCAAGGATCTCCGCATCGCGGATCATCTCACGGGCGCGGTCGACCGCCGCCTCGAGGGCATTGTGGCGCCCGCCATCGGAAAAGCTGTCCGGGGTTACGTTCAGGATGCCCATGATCCGTGGCCGATCCAGTGTCAGGCCGCACAGATCGGCACGGCTCCGGCTGATCGCTGCTGTCTCTGCAGGCGGAAGCCGCGCCAGCGGTGCCGCCCGGGGGGCGCCCCTGCTCAGACGGTCAGCGCTGTCCCACCACAGATGTCGCGATCCCGCGAGCGCATGGCGGGACGCAGATGCAGGTCCCGCAAGCGCACTGCGCGGCAGCGGAGACAGGATCTGGTCAGGATGGGGCAGGCGCACAGGCATTAATGGCTCCGCAGGAGGGTGCGGGGGTTCTGCCTGCGGCGCCGGAATTTGACAAGCGGGGTCTCAGCCCTTTACCGCCGGGATGCGGCTTCCCGCCGGCACTGAAACATCGCCGTGAAGAACGAGGCCCGAGGCCGCCATTTCCTCGGCCAGCCACAAAGCCAGCGCCACCGGGTCACGGGTCTGTGGCCCGTCGACCGCGTCGAGCACCAGTTTCGACGGCGCCCAGACCACCGATCTGCCGCGTTTGATCGCCCAGTCGATCTCGGTGCGCGAGGAAACGACCACGCAACGCGGATCGCGCGCGGCCAGCACCCAGGCGTTTTGCTCGATCGCCAGCAGATCGACGCGGCGCTGCGTCGGGCGGTGGCCGGTCTGCGGCCGCGGCAGATCGGGCAGGCCGACACAGAAGACCGCGGGCTGACCCGAGGACAGCACCCCATCGATCCGGGAGGTCAGGTCAGGCGCATGGATCATCGCATTGTCAAAGTAAACGACCAGCGGATGCAGCGTGTCATCGCCCGCCCGCACCGGCACTTCGGCGCGCGAGCGCACGATCTCGACCCCAAGCGCATAGGGGCCGACATCGAGCTTTTCGATCCGGATGAAGGCGCGCATCGCCTGGGGCTCGGCAAGGAGCCGCTCGGCCAGGTGTTCTGCAAGGGTTTCCAGAAGGTTCAGCCGTTCTGTCGCGAGTTCTGTCGCGATGGATTCGGTGATCCGGTCATAGGACAGGATCCGGTCGACATCATCTTCCAGCGGCTGCGGTGTCGGGCGCACCTCGATCACGATATTGAAACGAAGCCGCTGTTTATGGCCGCGTTCCTTTTGGAAAGCGCCGATATCGGCCTCGACAACATGGTCGCGCAGACTGATCCGGTCACGTGGATCGGCGCTGGCCGAAGCCTCGGCACGGGCTTCGGGATGGCCGAAGGCGAGGGCGCTGTCGCTGGTGGTCATGATGGGCGGCCTCTTCCGGTGCTATGGCTGCGGCTGACAATGCTGGTGCTGCAAATCCCTAGCAGCCTGTGTCGCCGATCCCAAGCCCTTTACCGACAGGAAAAGCTTTTGCCCCGACCGGGTATTACCGGGCCGGGGCAAAGTGCCTGGGGCAAACTGGCTGGATCAATCCGGAAGGGGCAGGTTCTCCCGCCCCGGGCGGCCTCAGCCGCGGGTACCGGGCTGACGGTAGAAGAGATGCGACCCGATTGAGGTTGTCCGGGCAAAGCGCTTTGACCAGGAGGGGCTCACGCCGCGGGTGTGGAAATGGGTTGCGCCCGCGGTCAGATTGCGCGGCGCGCCCGAGAGCATCAGCGACGCGATCCGGCCAGCCACTTCACGCGAATAGCCGTCGCGCATCTGGGTCGAACTGCCATTGCAGGTATAAGAGAACTGGCAGCTGCCGCCGCCCGCCTGGCGCACCACGCCGCAGACGGAAGCGGGGTAGAGGCCGCTGTCACGCCGGTTCAGGATCACTTCGGCCACCGCGAACTGGCCCTGGAGGCTTTCGCCGCGCGATTCGAAATAGATTGCCTCGGTCAGGCATTGCCATTCGCGCCCGCCCTGTTCCAGCGGCTGGGACCTGAGCCAGGCGGTATCATAGCGGATTTCGGGTTTTGCAGTCCCGGGTACCGGGGTTGCGGCGGCTGTTTTCACTGCGCCACCACGGAGTGTGGTTCTTTTGATCACGCGTCGGATCTTACGGCCCTCGGGCGTGTCCACGACTGTTTCCGAGACCACTTCCTCGACAACCCGCAGACTGCCGGACTCCGTGGCTCTGACCACGGTTTGCGGAGCGTCGTCCTCTGATGCGGCGTCGGGGCTGACCGAGGCGGTTCTGGTGTCCGTCGCTGCGCCCGCGTCATTATCTGCACCGGGACGGATCACTTTCGCGGTGTTTCTTTTCGTCACAACCTTGCTGCCAGAGTTTTCCGCGCCAGAGTCTGCCGCGCTGGTTTCGGTGGTGATTTTCGGCTGGCCGACCGACTTGCCGACCGTCTGGCCAGCCGACTTGCCGGTAAATTCCTTCAGTCGCGACTTCTCGCTGCCGAGAAGCTGCCCCATCTCATCCGCGATGGTCAGACGTGGTTTGTTCATGTCACTGCGGGTGACATCTGCCTGAGCCGCCATCGGGGCGGCCAGTTGGGTGAGGGCAAAGGTAGCGGTCACGGAGACCGCTGCCAGCACATTCCCTGAGCGTTTCATATTCGGGTTCCTGCTCTGTTACCCCAAGGCCCGGTCTTCTGGGCTGATTTTCACCAGATACCGATGGGCACCAAAAACGCGGCTTTGGCCAAAACTATGGCCGCCACCGGTCAACAAGGGGCGTGAGTAGGCGAATCAAGGACTGGCGGTCCAGTATTGTTGCGAATTGGTCACAAGATATTCGTCAGCTTCGGCGGAATAATGCCGACAATGCGTTTCGAATTCATTAACTTCGCACGACAACCACATGATATTGTGGTTCCATTTCACTTATCCACATGGTCCCGAAGCGCCAGATGGGCCGCCGCAAGACGTGCCATGGGCACCCGGTAAGGGCTGCAAGACACGTAATCGAATCCCGCCAGGCGGCAGAAAGCGATCGAAAGCGGGTCGCCGCCATGCTCGCCGCAGATCGAGAGTTTCAGCTCCTGGCGGGTTTCCCGCCCCCGCGCGGCGCCAATCAGCAAAAGCTCGCCGACCCCGTCCTGGTCGAGAATGTGGAACGGGTCTTCGGGGAAGACCCCTTGCTGCACATAGGTGTTCATGAATCGCCCGGCATCATCGCGCGAGAGACCATAGGTCATCTGCGTCAGGTCATTGGTGCCGAACGAAAGGAAGCTTACATGCTGTGCGATCTCGCCGGCGCGCAGACAGGCGCGGGGGGTCTCGACCATGACGCCGAGCCGGTAATCGAAATCGGCCTTTGCGCGGCTGCGCACGGCTGCGGCAACCGCGTCGATCCGGGTGCGGACCAGTTCGACCTCACGCGCGGCCGAAACCAGCGGGATCATCACCTCGGGCACCACCACCGCGCCGCGCTTCGCACTTTCGATCGTGGCCTCGAAAATCGCCTGGGCCTGCATATCGTAGATTTCCGGCAGCACGACGCCGAGGCGGACACCGCGCATGCCCAGCATCGGGTTCACCTCACGCAGAGCCTCGGCGCGGCGGGTGACCTCGGAAAGCGGGCGATCCAGCGCCTCGGCCAGCTCGCGCAGGCCTTCGCGCGTCGCGGGCAGAAACTCGTGCAAGGGCGGGTCGAAGAGGCGGATGCAGACCGGCAGACCCTGCATGATGTCGAAAAGCTGAAGAAAATCATCGCGTTGCATCGGTAAAAGCCGCGACAGGGCCGAGGCGCGGTCGGCGGAAGTATCGGCGAAGATCATCTCACGCATGACGGTGAAGCGGTCTTCTTCGAAGAACATATGTTCGGTGCGGCAGAGCCCGATGCCTTCCGCGCTGAACTTGCGCGCGGTCGCTGCGTCCGAGGGAGTGTCGGCATTGGCGCGCACGCCGATGTCGCGGAACTCATCCGCCCATGTCAGCAGCCGGTGGAAGCTGTCATCCAGCGCAGGCGGCAGCATTTCGGCAGCACCTGCCAGGGCTTCGCCGCGCGATCCGTCGACGGTGATGACATCGCCCTCGCGGAAGATGCGGCCATCGCGGGAGGTCAGCTTCTTGTCCTTGCCGTCAAGCCGCAGATCAGAGGCGCCGACCACGGCGGGCAGGCCAAGTCCGCGCGCGATCACGGCGGCATGGCTGGTCATGCCACCGCGTTCCGTCAGGACGGCGACCGCCGAATGCATGCCGCGAATGTCCTCGGGGCCGTCTCACGCCGCACAAGGATACAGTCCTCGCCGCGTGCGGCCGAAGCCTGGGCGGCTTCGGAGGTGAAAACCAGTTTGCCCGTGGCGGCGCCCGGCGAGGCGGCGATGCCGTTCGAGATCACATCGCGCAAGCCCCGCGGATCGACCTGGTGGTGCAAAAGCTCGGACAATGCACGGGGTTCGACCCGCAAAACCGCCTCGGATTGCGGGATCACCCCGTCCTCGGCCAGCGTCACGGCGATTTTAAGCCCGGCCCGGACCGAGCGCGCCACGCGGATCGCGTCAAGCACCGCAAGCCTGCCATCCTCGACGGTGAATTCGATCTGCATTTCCTCGCGCAGTTTCACCCGGCAGACCGCGCCCATCCGGATCAGGTCCTGCATGATTTCCGGGGCTTCCTCTTCCAGCGAGGGGCCGCGCGGATCACGGGTGAGATAGAGCGCCTCGCGCGCGGCCAGCGCGTCGCGGCCCTGGCTTTGCCCGAGATAGCGCCCGGTGATGCGGCTCAGCCCGGTGACAGAATCAACGAACTGGATCACGCCGGAGCCGGAAATGCCCTGACCGATCCCCTGCGCCATTTGCTGCACGACAAGGCCAAGCGCCGCATCTTCCGGCGCGCCTTTGGCCGAGCGCAGAAGGCGGGCCGAGGTGCCTTCCCAGGCGCGGGCCATCGAGCGCAGCACTTCGGAAAGCTGCCGCGCCGGGTTTTCGGGGAAGGGCTCGTCGGTCTCGTATTCATAAAGCCGGCGCAGCTCGCGCAGGGCGTCGGGGCCGGGGGCGACATCCTCGAACATATCGGGATCAAGGCGCGCGACATGGATTGCGTAGCTCTGGATGAACCGGCACCAGAGCGCATCTGCGGCCTCGCTTCCATGGGTTTCCACGAGCGCCGCATGGCGCGCTGCGTTCAGCCCGATATTAAGGATGGTGGCCGGGCCGCCCCAGTCGGGGTTGGCGGGCGAGGCGCGGACCGAGACAAGGGGGCCCGCGGTCTGGTCGGTGCCGAAATGGGCGAGAATGGCAGTTGCATCGACCGGCTGCCCCTGGGCGAGGGCGCGGATCGTGGCCGCAGGCAGGGCGACCGATTGCGGCACCGGCAGATCAAGGCGAACGAGGCGCTGCAGACATTTCGCCTTCCAGCCATGGGCCTCGGTTGTGATGGGCGCCGATGGGGTGATTTCCGAAAAGGCGGTGATCTTCGCTTGTTTCTGCACTGCAGCACTCCTCACACGGCTGGCAGAATAGGGCGGATTTTGTTTCGTGCAAGCGGTGTGAGAGATGGCAGGCGGCGGCGGGGGCTTCCCGCCCCCGCACCCCCGGGGAGTATTTGCGTCAGGGGGAAGGGATCAGCCTTCGACTTTGGTCAGATCGGCAGTGCCGGAGCAGATGGCGCGGATCCGATGCAGGAGGTTGAGGCGGTTCCGACGGATGATCGGGTTTTCCGCATTGATCTGCACGGCGGTAAAGAACGCATCAATCGGCGCACGCAATTCGGCCATGGCCTGCATGGCGGTGGCGAAGTCTTCTTTTGCCATGGCAGGGGTGATTTTCGCCTCTGCCTGGTCGAGCGAGGTGAAGAGGGCACGTTCCTCGTCGGTCTCGGCCAGTTTGGGATCGGGACCGAAGGAATATTCGACACCGTCTTTGGCCTCGGCCTGGGTTAGGATGTTGTTCGCGCGCTTATAGCCCTGGAGGAGGTTTTTGCCGTCGTCAGATTTCAGCGTCTCGGCAAGCGCGGTGGCGCGTTTGACGAGGAGCGTGAGGTCGTCATTCCCGGGCATCGCGAGGCAGGCGTCGATCACGTCATGGCGGATGCCCTGGTCTTTGAGAAAGACTTTCAGGCGGTCGTGGAAGAAGGCGAGGAGGTTTTGTCTGGAGTCAGTGCCACACAAGAACGGGCCCCATGCAGGTTCCTGTTCCGCAATTGCAGGATTTGAAATGCCGTCAAATTTGACTTTGACTCGGGAAGCCCCAGCAAAAGAAGTGGGTCCGACTTGCTCAAGCAACCACGTGATGTCACCGTCTCGAGGAAAGTCTGGGTGTTCGTACTCTTTCGCGGAAAGCGCAGCGAAGTGCTTAAGAAGTGAGAACTGCGAAACTCTGAACTGTTGGTCGAGAGAAATGGATATTCCATTCCCCAGCACCAGCCGGATCACGCCGAGGGCGGCGCGGCGCAGGGCAAAGGGGTCTTTGGAGCCGGTGGGTTTCTCGTCGATGGCCCAGAAACCGGTCAGGGTGTCGAGCTTGTCGGCCAGGGCCACCGCGACCGAGACGGGTTCCGACGGCACGGCGTCTGAGGGGCCGAGGGGGGAATAGTGGTCGCGGGCGGCGTTGGCCACGGCGTCCGGCTCGCCGGCTTCCAGCGCGTAATAGCGGCCCATGACGCCTTGCAATTCGGGGAATTCGCCGACCATGGCGGAGCGCAGGTCGAGCTTCGCCAGACGCGCGGCATGTTCGGCCTGGTCCGCATCGGCGCCGACCAGCGGCGCGATCTCGCGCGCCAGGGCTGCAATGCGGGCGATACGCTCAGACTGCGAGCCGAGTTTCGACTGGAAGGTGACATGGGTCAGGCCCTCGGCCCATTCGCTCATGCCTGCCTTCGCCACCCGGAGGTCATTTTCCCAGAAGAAGCGCGCATCTGACAGCCGCGCGGTCAGCACTTTCAGATTGCCGGCGAGGATGGTCGCACCGTCGTCGGGCGTCTCGATATTCGCGACCGTGACAAAGCCTTCGATGCGGCCGGTCTTCGGGTTGCGGGCCGAGAAGAACTTCTGGTGCTCCTTCATCGAGGTCTGCAGCACTTCGGGCGGCAGGCCGAGGAAGGCCTCGGGGATGCGGCCCATCAGCGGCACCGGCCATTCGACAAGGCCCGCGATCTCGGTCAGGAGGCCCTTATCCTCGACCACTTCCAGCCCGGCGGCGAAGGCGAGGTTTTTCGCGCCATGCGCGATGGCCGCTTCGCGCTCTGCCTGGTCGAGCATGACCTTTGCGCGGCGCAGCTTAGCGGCGTAATCCTCGAAAGAGGTGACGGTGAAACTGTCGGGCGCCATGAAACGATGGCCGCGCGTGGTCTCGCCCGAGGGGATGCCGTCGATATCCAGCGGCACCACTGTGGCGCCGCTTTCATCCGAGAGGATGCAGAGGATCGACTGCAGCGGGCGCACCCATTTCAGCGTGCCCGAGCCCCACCGCATGGATTTCGGCCAGGGGAAGGTGCGGATCGCGTTTTCCAGCACTTCGGCGACGATGTCCGATGCCGGCCGCCCTGGCTTTTTCACCACGGCGAACCAGACTTCGGCCTTTTTATCGGCGCGTTTTTCCAGCTGGTCGATGCTCAGCCCGGTCGAGCGCAGGAAGCCGTCAAGCGCGGCCTGGGGGGCATCGGTCCTTGGCCCCTTGCGCTCTTCGCTGATGGGGCGGCTGGCGGGGGAGAGGTCTTCGATGGCAAGCGTCAGGCGGCGCGGTGTCGAGAACGTTCCGGCGCCGCCATAGGTCAGACCAGCCTCGACCAGCCCGTCAGTGACAAGCTTTTTCAGCGCCTCACGTGCGCCGGCCTGCATCCGCGCCGGGATTTCCTCGGAAAAGAGTTCGATCAGCAGGTCTGGCATGGCGGCACCGTATTTTGTCAGTGCCGCAGTCCCTAACCAGTCTTGCGGCAGATCACAACAGAGGCAGCGTGGTCGCGCTGTAGTTTGGCATCCCGCCCGGGGGTTCCCGTGAGGCCCGCATGCAGCATGGGCCGAGGGCGGGCAGGGAGCTTATTCCGGCTTTGATCAGGGGCCTTCGGCGGTTTCCGGCTGCAGCTGATGCCAGGCATAGGCGCGGCCATCGGGGAAGACCGCGATCACGCGGTCGACGCCGGGATGAATGCCGGGTTCAGAAAGAAAAGCCAGTGCCTCGCCGGTTTGAAGCGCATGGCCGATCTCATCCGCCTTGTAGCAGGAGAACCAGCCCGGGCCGTTCAGCGGTTCGGGGTTCGGGTAGATCTGATAGGTCTCGGTCAGCATCGACTGTGACAGCGGCGTGGTGAAACAGGCGCGAAACCTCAAAGGCGAGCTGTCCGCGTCGATTCCCTCGACATGGTCGGCGACGATGGCCTCGGGCTGCGCCGAGCCAAGCGGCGTCAGACGGATTTCCGTCTCGCCTGGCCCGAACGCGACCGGCTCATAAAAGGCATAGACCTGAAGCCAATACATCAGGACACCCGCAACAAGACCTGTCACCAGAAGCCCTCCGGCTGCGATTTTGCCAGCATTCACTCTGTATCTCCTGTGTCCGCGCGCAGCTCTGCCGCTGAGATCCGGTCAGGCCGGGACAGCCTCTGCCGCATCGCGGCCCGCTTCGGTCTGACGGAAGGCATCAGCACATTTCTTCGCCAGCGCCCGGACGCGGCCGATATAGGCCTGACGCTCGGTGACCGAGATCACGCCGCGCGCGTCGAGCAGGTTGAAGAGATGTGAGGCCTTGATCGTCTGATCGTAAGCCGGATGCGCCATGATGATGGTCTTGCCGGTTTTCGGGTCCGCCGGCGGGAAATCCAGCAGGCGCTGGCATTCTGCCTCGGCATCCTCGAAATGGCGAAACAGCATCTCGGTCGTGGCGCCGTCGAAATTGTGACGCGAATATTCTTCCTCGGTCTGGCGGAAGATATCGCCATAGGTCAGCGGGATCGGCGCATCGGGGTTATTGAACGGCATATCCATGACGTGGCTGACATTCATCACATACATGGCCAGGCGTTCCAGGCCATAGGTCAGCTCGCCCGAGACCGGCTTGCAGTCATGGCCGCCGACCTGCTGGAAATAGGTGAACTGGCTGACTTCCATCCCGTCGCACCAGACTTCCCAGCCAAGACCCCAGGCGCCCAGCGTCGGGCTTTCCCAGTCATCCTCGACAAAGCGGATATCATGCAGGCCAAGGTCGATGCCGATCGCGCGCAGGCTGCCAAGATAGAGCTCCTGCAGATTCGGCGGCGAGGGTTTGATGATGACCTGATACTGGTAGTAATGCTGGAGCCGGTTCGGATTTTCTCCATAGCGGCCATCGGTCGGGCGGCGCGAGGGCTGCACATAGGCGGCGGCCCAGGGTTTGCTGCCAAGGCTGCGCAGCGTTGTCGCCGGGTGGAAAGTGCCGGCGCCGACTTCCATGTCATAGGGTTGCAACACGGCACAGCCCTTGTCGGCCCAGTAATTCTGAAGCCGCAGGATGATCTCCTGGAAGCTCTTCGGAACGGTGCTTCCCGGATTGGTGCTGTCTTGTGACATGCTGAAAGCCCTCTTCGCGCCTGGCTGCTTTAACCTGGGCATTTCCCTATCCATTGGGGGCGGCGGGGTCAATTGCCGAAGCCGGACCTGGCGGCGACGCGCAGGGGGGCGGCCCTGAGGCAGCGGTTGCGCGCCGCAGGACCGGCGTCGGTCTGCCCGGCCTGAGATTGGGCCGGTCTTTGCTGCTGCCACTCGTGCATGCGTCAAGGCCTTTATGCGAGCGCAGCGGGCTCGCCGGGCGGGTGTTGTGCCAGGCGGAGCAGCGAAAGATGTTGCCTCATCACAGGGCGCAGATCTCCCAGGATCCGCATATCAGCTGTCTGGCGGCCTGGGGGGCGAAGATAACCAGGATTGCCAGTCGGGGCGGGTGAACCGCGCGGGACTGCGATGGCCCTGGCGCCACCCGGCGGTCGCGCCACGTAAAGTGCCCCCAGGACCCAGCTGGTGGGCAACTCCGTGGCCGGGACAGATCCGGTGGCTGCTTCCTGAACTCCGGGCCGACAGCAGGCCCGGAGAAATCCATCGGGAAAGTTACAACTTTGAGAAAGCCCGACCCACGCCTTAGCCTTGCCAGGGCAAGTGGGAGGACGGAATGACAGCGATGAGCGAGACCGAAGCGCCGGCGGGGGCAAAGCGGCAGGGATCAAACCTGCCAGGGGACAGGTTGCCGGGCGCGAGGCCTGAGGTCCTGCGGCTTGATCCGGGCGACTTTCGCTATGCGCTGAAAATGGGCTGGCAGGATTTTCGCCGCGCGCCGGGCTGGGGCCTGTTTTTCGCCCTGATCTATGTGCTTGGCGGCTGGCTGGTTGTCTGGGCGCTGACCACCCAGGGGCAATTCTGGTGGACCCTGCCGGCGGCTGCGGGCTTTCCGATCCTTGGCCCCTTCATCGCCTGCGGGCTTTACGAGGTCAGCCGGCGCCTCACTGCTGGCCGCGCCCTGGAGGGCAGGGCGATCCTTGGCGTGATCTTCGCGCAAAAGGACGGTCAGATCCCGTCAATGGCGGCGATGATCGTCTGCTATTTCCTGTTCTGGAACTTTTTCGCCCATATGAGTTTCGCCTTGTTCATGGGCAATGTGACGATGACCAATGTCTCGCAATCGCTGGCTGTTTTCGCCACGCCGCCGGGAATCGCGCTGCTGGTTTTCGGCACACTGACCGGGGCGGCGATTGCGGCGCTGCTTTTCGCGCTGACGGTGGTGAGCCTGCCGATGCTGCTTGACCGCGATATCGACTATGTCACCGCGATGCTCACCAGCCTTGCGCTGGTGCGCGAAAACCCGGTCCTCATGCCGGCCTGGGGCGGGGCTATCGCGCTTTTGCTGTTTCTCGCGATGCTGCCGGGGTTTCTGGGGCTTTTCATCACGCTGCCGGTCCTTGGCCATGCAAGCTGGCATCTTTACCGCCGCGCGATCGACTGGCCCGAAGATGAGGCGCGGATCACAGAGCCGTGAAGCAGCCTGTAATCTCCGCCAGGACGGCGCCCGCGCTTCGCGCCTGTGTTGCCGCCTGCGCCCGGAGCGGGTAGAGACGAGGCAGATACCCGGCAAGAGGACAGCCCCATGCGCATGATCGACACTTTCGTCAAGCCGATGCACCGTGAGGGGATCCCCTTCGTCGCGATCTTCGCGCTGGTCACTCTGGTCCTGTTCTTCATCTGGGAGCCGCTGGGCTGGATCGGTGTCGGGCTTACGGTCTGGTGCTACTACTTCTTTCGCGATCCGAAACGTGCAGTGCCCGAGAATAAGGGCCTCCTCGTCAGCCCTGCCGATGGCGTGGTCTCGATGATCACCCCGGCAGTGCCGCCGGTTGAACTGGGGCTCGGCAATGAACCCCTGACCCGGGTTTCGGTCTTCATGTCGGTCTTCAACTGCCATGTGAACCGCGCGCCTATAGCAGGCAAGGTCACGGCGGTGGCTTACCGGCCGGGCAAATTCTTCAATGCCTCGCTCGACAAGGCCTCGGTGGATAATGAGCGCAATGCGCTGGCTATCCAGCTTGAGGATGGCCGCCATATCGCGGTGGTGCAGATCGCGGGCCTTGTGGCGCGGCGCATTGTCTGCTGGACGAAGCCGGGCGACAGCCTGCGCACCGGCGAGCGGTTCGGGCTGATCCGTTTCGGCTCGCGCCTTGATGTGTATCTGCCCGAAGGGGTAGAGCCGCAGGTGGCGCTTGGCCAGACCGCTGTGGCTGGTGAGACGGTGATCGCGCTGATCGGAACCGAGGCGCCTGCGCGCCATGCCCGGATTGAATGAATGGGCGGGCCCGACGACGAGATCCGGCCCCCGGCTGAACCCGATTCCGGCAGTGGCGCGGAAGGCGGTCAGGAAGGCCGTCGGGATGTCAGGGGCGAGCGCGGCCTTCTTGTGCTGCGGCTGTTGCCGAACCTCGTCTCGATCCTCGGGCTTTGTGCCGGTCTGACCGCGATCCGCTTTGCGATCACCGGCAATGTCAATATCGCGGTCCTGCTGATCGCGCTGGCGGCGTTTCTTGACGGGCTGGACGGGCGTCTGGCGCGGATGCTGCGATCCGAGAGCGCGATCGGCGCCGAACTCGACAGCCTGTGTGATTTCGTGAATTTCGGTGTGGTGCCAGCGATGGTGCTGTGGATCTGGGGCCTGCGGGCCGAGGCCTCGATGGGCTGGATCGCGGTGCTGATCTATGCGGTCTGCTGTATGCTGCGCCTCGCGCGGTTCAATGTCGGCAATCGCGAAGAGGTGCCGACGGAAAAGACCGGTTTCATCGGGGTGCCGTCACCGGCAGGAGCCATGCTCGCACTGACCCCTATCTATCTCGCGCATGTGACCGGCTACCGGCTGCATGAGGCGGTGATCACCTTCTGGATGGTGGCGGTCGGCGCGCTGATGATCTCGCGTCTGCCGACACCAAGCCTGAAACGGGTGCGCATCCCGGCATCGGCCGCGCCCTATGCGCTGGTGGCTGCGGTAGCGGCGGTCGCCCTGGTGATCACCTACCCCTGGGTGACGCTTTTGCTGTTCTCGGTGGGCTATGCCACGTCACTGGCCTGGCACGCGCTGCCCCATCTGCGGCACCGCGAGGGCTGAACGCAGGGAATCATACCCGGCGCCGCCCCGGCAGCAGTTCGCTGTGATCAGTCCTGCATCAGTCCTGCGTGATCACCCCCTTCGGGCTGCATCAATTGCCGCGACATCGATCTTCTGCATGGTCATCATCGCCGCAAAGGCGCGCGCGGCTTCTGCGCCGCCTGCGGCCATCGCCTCGGTCAATGTGCGCGGCGTGATCTGCCAGGACACGCCCCAGCGGTCCTTGCACCAGCCGCATTCGCTTTCCTGGCCGCCATTTCCGACAATCGCTGTCCAGTACCGGTCGGTCTCTTCCTGATCCTCGGTCGCGATCTGAAACGAGAAGGCCTCATCCTGGCGGAAAACCGGTCCGCCATTCAGCCCGATACAGGGGATCCCGGCCACGGTGAACTGAACCGTCAGCACGTCGCCCTTTTTCCCCGAAGGGTAATCCGCGGGCGCGTGGTGAACGGCCTCGACCCGGCTGTCGGGGAAGACCGAGGCGTAGAAATTTGCCGCCGCCTCTGCGTCTTTGTCAAACCACAGACAGATGGTGTTTTTTGCGATCGACATTGGATTTTCCTCCCTCAGCGCATAACGCCGTGCGCCGGGCAGGGTTCCCGGGGGGCAGGGGAAACCCGCTGGACGCCTCTGGCCGGAGCACGGCGGAGGCAGCGGGGACATCGATATGAAAACCCCCGGAGCCTTTCGGTCCGGGGGCTTTTTCTTATTCCATCGCTTCCAGCTCGTCGATGAAGCCTGCGATCATCGAAAGGCCCTTGTCCCAGAATTTCGGGTCCGAGGCATCAAGGCCGAACGGCGCCAGCAGCTCTTTGTGATGTTTCGAGCCGCCCGCTTTCAGCATGTCGAAATACTTGTCCTGGAATCCCGGCAACCCGTCGGCGTAAACGGCATAAAGCGCGTTCACGAGGCCGTCGCCAAAGGCATAGGCGTAGACATAGAAGGGTGAGTGGATGAAATGCGGGATATAGGCCCAGAAGGTCTGATAGCCATCCATGAAGTCAAACACCGGACCAAGGCTCTCGGCCTGGACCGACATCCAGAGCGCGTTGATATCGTCCGGCGTCAGCTCGCCTTCCTGGCGGGCGGCATGCAGTTTGCATTCGAAGTCGTAGAAGGCGATCTGGCGTACGACCGTGTTGATCATGTCTTCAACTTTGCCCGCCAGCAGCACCTTGCGCTCGGCCGGGGTTTTGGCCTCGTCCAGAAGCTTGCGGAAGGTCAGCATCTCGCCGAAGACCGATGCCGTCTCCGCCAGCGTCAGCGGGGTCGAGGACAGAAGCTCCCCCTGGCCCGCCGCCAGCACCTGGTGGACGCCATGCCCCAGCTCATGCGCCAGCGTCATCACATCGCGCGGTTTGCCCAGATAGTTCAGCATCACATAAGGATGGACGGTGGTCACGGTCGGATGGGCAAATGCCCCGGGCGCCTTGCCGGGCTTCACCCCGGCATCAATCCAGCCTTTGGTGAAGAACGGTTTTGCCAGATCGGCCATGCGCGGGTCAAAGGCGCCATAGGCCTCGGTCACCTGACGCTCGGCCGTTGTCCAGTCGATGGTCTTCGGCGCCTCGACCGGCAGCGGTGCATTGCGGTCCCAGACCTCGAGCCGGTCGAGCCCCATCCATTTCGCCTTCAGCGCATAATAGCGGTGCGAAAGCTTTGGATAGGCGGCGACAACCGCGTTCCTCAGCGCCTCGACCACCTCGGGCTCGACATGGTTCGACAGGTGCCGCCCGGTCTGCGGCGTCGGCATCTTGCGCCAGCGATCCTCGATTTCCTTTTCCTTCGCGAGCGTGTTGGTGATGCGGGCAAAAAGCCTGACGTTTTTGTCAAACACCACCGCCAGAGCCCGTGCCGCCGCCTCGCGTTTCGCGCGGTCGGTATCGGTCAGAAGGTTGAGCGTTGCCTCGAGGTTAAGCTCCTCCTCTTCGCCCGCAACCGTGAACATCAGCCCGGCAGTGGTCTCGTCAAAGAGCTTGTTCCAGGCCGAGGCGCCGACCACTGACTGGTCATGGAGGAATTTCTCCATCTCATCGGACAGCTGATGCGGGCGCATCGCACGCATCCGCTCGAAGACCGGCCTGTAGCGGGCGAGATCGGCATTTGCGGCCAGCAGGGCGCCAAGATGTGCATCTTCCAGCCGGTTGAATTCAAGGCTGAAGAATACGAGCGCAGTGGTCGCCACCGTCACCGCGTCCTGGGCGTCGGACATGAATTTGGCGCGTTCGGAATCCATGGTGTTCTGGTAGTAGCGCAGCCCCGCATAGGACATCAGCCGCCCGGCAGTGACGTCAATCGCCTCGTATTCGCGCACGCATTGCAAAAGCGCCGCCGCATCAAGCGAGGCGAGCCTGCCCTCATAGCCCGTCGCAAAATCGGCGCAGGCTTTGGTCAGCCATTCCATATCGCGATCAAATTCCGGCGCGTCCGGCGCAGGGTAGAGATCGGTCAGATCCCATTCCGGAAGATCACCAAAGCCCTTGCCAGACCCAGTGGCACCGGAATTTGCATCGAATACAGGGCGGAAGAGGCTGCCGGTCTGAAGGCTGCGGGTCGGAAGGCTGCGGATCATCGGAACTACCTGTGCTGTTTTGCCCCCGACGGGGCCTTGCCTTCCATCTAGGCGCGAGGGGGGGCGGGCTGCAAGGGCAAGGGTCGATCTGTCGCCTGTCCTGCTGGCTGAAGCGGGGGAGGAAGGGCGAAACTTGCTGGGCCGGTGATCGCGCGAATTCTATTGCGACTGGGGGAGTTCAGCCGGCCTGGAGCCCCTCCGCCGCGCGTCAGGGGCTGGCGCGGCGTCTTCGCATTGATCTGGAAGGCAACCTGCCTTTCTGCCGGCTTCATGGATATCCTGCTGGTCCGCGCCTTTGGACCGGTGCCGGGTTTCTTGCCTGACTCCTGATCACCTTTGTTGCCCCCCTGGCACATGTCTGCCTCGATCAGGGCGAGGATAGACGGGAACCGCCGCTGGGCTGGGGCGTTTGCGACAGCAATGCCCTTTTTTTGAGCGGTTGCATCTGTTGCAGTCAGTCATTCGTGCAGTTTTGACCCGGTCAGGCCTTTACGATGCGGAAACGGCGCGCTTGACTGAAAGGGCCATTAAGCGAGTGGAGCCAGATATGGGCGTATTCTTCGACGAGATGAACGGATCCGGCGGGGGCACCCGCGCCCCCTATGCGAGGCTCGAAGAATGGCTGGCGACCATGCCGAAAGAACTCCGGAGCCTGAAACAGGCCGAGGCGGAGGCGCTGTTTCGCCGCATCGGCATCACGTTCGCGGTCTATGGCGAGGGCGGCGACCCGGACCGGCTGATCCCTTTCGACATGTTTCCGCGCGTGTTTTCCGGCGCCGAATGGGCCAGGCTGGATCGTGGCGTGAAACAACGCGCAAAAGCGCTGAACATGTTTCTGGTCGATGTTTACGGCCGCGGCGAGATCATCCGCGCGGGCCGGGTGCCGGCAAACCTCGTCTATCAGAATGCCGCCTATGAGAAGGCCGCAGTGGGCTTTGTGCCGCCCAAAGGCGTCTATTCTCATATCGTCGGCATCGATCTTGTGCGCACCGGGCCGGAAGAGTTTTTCGTGCTGGAAGACAATTGCCGAACGCCCTCGGGCGTCTCCTATATGCTGGAAAACCGCGAGATCATGATGCGGATGTTCCCGGGTCTTTTCCGCGAAAACCGTATTGAGCCGATTGATTCCTATGCGGAAATCCTGCGCCGGACGCTGGCCTCGGTGGCGCCTGCGAAATGCCAGGGTGACCCCAAGGTGGTGATCCTGACGCCGGGGCATTTCAATTCGGCCTATTATGAACATTCCTTCCTTGCCGATCTGATGGGGGTCGAACTGGTCGAGGGCCAGGACCTCTTTGTTGATGGCGAATTCGTCTATGCCCGCACGACCGAAGGCCCGAAACGCGTCGATGTGATCTATCGCCGGATCGATGATGCCTTCCTCGATCCGCTGTGCTTCCGCCCGGATTCGATGCTGGGCGTGCCGGGTCTGATGGATGTCTATCGCGCGGGTGGGGTGTCGATCTGTTCGGCGCCGGGGGCAGGGGTCGCCGATGACAAGGCGATCTATACCTATGTGCCCGAGATGATCCGCTTTTATCTGGGCGAAGAGCCGATCCTGAACAATGTTCCCACCTGGAAATGCGCAGAGCGCGACGATCTGAAATATGTGCTCGACAACCTTTCCGAGCTGGTCGTGAAGGAGGTGCATGGCTCGGGCGGCTATGGGATGCTGGTTGGACCCACTGCCAGCAAGGCCGAGATCAAGGCCTTCCGCGCCCAGCTGATCGCCAATCCGTCAAATTACATCGCACAGCCGACGCTGGCGCTGTCAACCGTGCCGACCTTTGTCGACGAGGGCGTGGCCCCGCGCCATGTCGATCTGCGCCCCTATTGCCTTGTCGGAGAGCGGATTGAACTGGTGAAGGGCGGGCTGACGCGGGTGGCTCTGCGCGAGGGCAGTCTCGTGGTGAACTCGTCGCAGGGCGGCGGCGTCAAGGACACCTGGGTATTGGCGGAGTAACCGGACATGCTTTCAAGAACCGCCAATAACCTTTACTGGATCGCACGTTACATGGAGCGCGCCGATACGGTCGCGCGGCTGCTGGATGTGGGCAGCCGCATCTCGCTGATCCCCTCGGAACATGGCTATCGCAGCGAATGGGACAGCCTGTTGCAGGCCAGTGGCATGGCCGAGGGCTTCACCGCCAAATATGGCGACCCGGTGCAGCGCAATCTGGAATCCTGGCTGTTTTTCGACCGTGACAACCCGTCCTCCGTCGCCAGCTGCCTGACGGCTGCGCGGGAAAACGCCCGCATCGTGCGCACAGCCATGACCGCCCAGGTCTGGGATGCGCTGAACATGGCCTTTCAGGAATTGCGCCAGCTTGAGCGGCTGGAACGCTCGACCCTCGACCAGTCCACGCTGACCGATTGGGTCACGCGGCAATCAGCGCTGGTGAGGGGCGCGATCGACGCCAATCTTTTGCGCGACGACGGCTATAACTTCCTGAATCTGGGATATTATCTGGAACGCGCCGACAATACCGCCCGGCTTCTCGACGTGAAATATTACGTGTTGCTGCCGCGACTGGATTTCGTGGGATCGGGGCTCGACAATTATCAGTGGTCGACGCTGTTGCGGGCCATGGGCGCGCAGCGTGCCTTTCACTGGGCTTATGGCGGCGAAATCACCGCCGGCAAGATCGCCGATTTCCTGATCCTGAACCGCCAAAGCCCGCGCGCCCTGATCACCTGTATCGCGGGCGCGGACAATCACCTCGCGCGGCTGGCGAAATGCTACCGCAAGGACGGTGCGGCGCAGGAGCGGGTGCGCGCCATGCTGTCAGACCTGGAGAGCGAGACGATTGATCGCATCTTCGATGAAGGCCTGCACGAATACCTCTCGCGGTTTATCGGATCCGTGGCAGAGCTTGGGTCTGTCATCCATGAGGTCTATCTGGGCGGAGAAATCAGCTGATGCGCCTGAGCGTCGATCACATCACCCGATACAGCTATGAACGCCCGGTCAGGGGCCTTGTGCAAAGCCACCGGCTGACGCCTTCGGTGTTTCAGGGCCAGAGGGTGATCTCATGGGAGATCTCGGTCAAAGGCTGCGATGCGGCGGCGGTCAGAGGGGCCGAGTTCACCGATGGCGCCGGCGACCGCATCCAGGGCTGGAGCATCGCCGGGCCGCTGACGGACCTGTCAGTGACCGTGCGCGGACTGGTAGAGACCTCTGACACTGCCGGTATGCTGAAAGGCTACCGCGAGATGATCAACCCCTGCGCTTATAAGCGCGAGACCGCGATGACCGCCGCTTCGGCGGCGCTCTCGGATCTGGCAGAAGGCGTATCGGATGCCGGGGGGCCGCTTGCTCTGGCGCATGGCTTATCGGCTGCGGTGACCGGGGCCATCGCCTACCATCCTGGTGTGACTGATGCCCATACCTCGGCATCAGAAGCGCTCGCCCTGGGCGAGGGGGTCTGTCAGGACCATGCTCATGCGCTGATCGCGCTGGCGCGGCTGCGTGACCTGCCGGCGCGCTATGTGTCGGGCTATCTTTTCGCCGACGCATCGGGCGCCGCGCATGAGGCCGCCCATGCCTGGGCCGAGATCCATGTGCCGGGTCTGGGCTGGATCGGCTTTGACCCCGCGAATGCCTGCTGCCCGGATGAACGCTACATACGCCTTGCCTCTGGCTTTGACGCCCGCGATGCTGCCCCCATTCGCGGCATCGCCCGCGGCGGCCAGGCGGGCGATGAAGCGATGGATGTCACGGTTGCGATCCTTTCTTCTGATCAGTAGTGTCCTGCGGGTGAATTAATTTTCCGGTGAGAAATGACCTACTGTGTCGGCCTTCTGCTCAACCAGGGTATGGTATGCCTGTCCGATACCCGCACGAATGCGGGGCTCGACAATATTTCCACCTATCGCAAGATGTTCACCTTTGAGGTGCCGGGCGAGCGGGTGATCGTGATCATGACGGCGGGATCGCTTTCCGTTACTCAGACCACCATCGCGCGGCTGCATGAGGCGATGGATGACGAAATCGCAACGCCGGAAACCTCGATCACCCTGGCGCCGACCATGCTGAAAGTGGCGCAGCTGGTGGGGAATACGCTGGCTGCGGTGCGGCGTGAGATCGACGAGAAACTCTCGATGAGCCAGGGCGCCTCGGCCTCGATGATCGTCGCGGGGCAAAGGAAGGGCGGCGGTATGCGCATGTTCCTGATCTATCCCGAGGGGAATTTCATCGAAGCCACCGATGACACGCCCTTCCTCCAGATCGGCGAACATAAATACGGCAAACCGATCCTGGACCGGGTGGTCCGGCCGGAAACCGGGTTGCAGGACGCACAGAAGGCGGTGCTGCTGTCGATGGATTCAACCCTGCGCTCGAACCTTTCGGTGGGAATGCCGCTCGATCTGGCAGTGATTGAAAAAGACGCGCTGCAAGTCACGTCGCGGCGCCGGATCGAAGCCGGGGATGAAGGCTTCCGCGCCATGAGCGAGGCCTGGTCCAATGCGCTGCGCGACGGCTTTACCCGGATCGCGGTCTGACCTGTTCGGGTGACGTAGCGGCAAGCTGTCACGCTTTTGCGCAAATACTGTATCCGGGTCTTCACATAGACGCTGCAGGTGCATAGCTTTCTGGAAACTGCAGGAGAAACGACTCATGCCGAATCTCGTCCGCCTCTATATTCAATCCGTCGCCATCGGGTTTGGATTGTCCGCAGGGTTCGTCGCCGCCATGCTCTGGACCAATGTCGCGGCCGTGGGCGCGCTGATTGGCGGGGCAGGCGCGATGGGTTGGGTGGCTGTCGCGATGCTGGTGATGTTTTTCGGCGTTCTCTTTTCGGGCGTGCAATTTGCAATCCGCGTCATGATGCTGTCCGAACAGGATGACACGCCGCGCGGCGCCCTGCGTCAGCAGATGATCCCGATCCGGATCGAGGCGCGGGCCGAACAGCAAAAGCGCCAGCCGCGCCGCTGATCCGTCAGCCATCAGCTTAAGAAGCCCGCCGCGTCACCGCTGGCGGGCTTTTCTTTGGCTGAGGCGTGCCAGCTGGGGCGGGAAGAGGTGGCGGGCCCGCAGCGGCCGTGGGTGGTCTCGATATCCCGAGAGCCAGAGGTCTCAGGTGGGAACCAGGTATCCGGACCAGGATCCGGGCAGAGCCAGCCCCCATTCATATGCTTATCGGCCACTGGGTTATGGACCCCTCACGCGAAGAGCAGCACCCGCCGCTTTCATATCTAGGGCTGCGGGGGCAGTAGTGCAAGTCCGCCGCTGGCCCGGTTCGGCTATTGCTTGCGGCAGGCCGGAAGACTGGACAAATGTTTACTGTTTGTTCATGTTGGGGCGATGGACAACCTGATGCATCGCCTGACCCTGGCTGAAATCCCCGAAGTCGCCCCTGATCTCTTGCCCCTGCAGGCGGGTCAGCGCATCGCGCGCGGGGTTGCGCGGCTTTTGTGCAGCCACGGATTTGCACCGGTTGCGGAAATGCCGCTGGCTGGCAAGCTGCGCGCGGATGTGATGGCGATCGGGCCAAAGGGCGAGGTCTGGATCGTCGAATGCAAATCCTGCCGCGCGGATTTTCGGGCGGATCGCAAATGGCAGGGCTATACCGCCTGGTGCGACCGTTTTTTCTGGGCGGTCGGACCTGATTTCCCGCAAGAGATCCTGCCCGAAAACGACGGCCTGATCCTCGCTGACGCGTTCGGGGGCGAGATCATCCGTATGTCTGATGAGACACCGCTGGCGCCCGCCCGGCGCAAAGTGGTCAGCCGCGATTTTGCCCGTTATGCCGCCTTGCGCCTGCTCGCCTTGCGCGATCCGCTGCCCTGAGGCGCAAGGCAAATTTCTTAAAAGAAATTTGTCCGGTTTCTGTGCAGAAACCGGTCTGCTGGCCCGCCGGATCAGAACAGGCCGAGCTGGTCGCCTCTGGCAAAGGGCACCCGGAAAAGATCACAGCGCAGCGCCGGCTGCGGCGCGTCCAGGCCCAGTTTTGCCGCCGCGCGGCGGAAGCGGTCGGCAATCAGCCGCGACCAGAGGCCTTCGCCCTTCATCCTTTTGCCGAATGTGGCGTCATAATCTTTGCCGCCATGCATCTCGCGCACCCTGTTCAGCACCTTGGTCGCGCGCCCGGGCTCGGCCCGTTCCAGCCAGTCGCGAAACAGCCCCGCCACCTCCTGCGTCAGCCGGAGCGAGATCCAGCTGGCGCTGGTCGCGCCGGCCTCCTTTGCGGCGTCCAGCAGTGGCTCGATCTCATGATCGGTCAGGCCAGGGATGACCGGCGCCAGCATCAGCCGCACCGGGATGCCGGCCTCGCTCAGCCGCCGGATGATCTGTAATCTGCGGGCAGGCGCCGGCGCGCGGGGCTCCATCTTGCGCGCAAGCGACTGATCCAGCGTGGTAATCGAGATGCCCACCCGGACGAGACCCTCCGCCGCCATCGGGGCGAGAAGGTCGATATCGCGTTCGATCAGCGTGCCGCGGGTGGTGATCGCCAGCGGGTGGCGAAAGGCCGACAGCACCTCGACCACCTCACGTGTCACCCGGTACTGCGCCTCGCCCGGCTGCCAGGGATCGGTATTGGTGCCAAGCGCGATCGGCGCGACCTTGTAGCTTCTGGCGCGAAGTTCGCGATCCAGCACCTGGCCGATCCCCGGTTTCGCGACGAGCTTTGTCTCGAAATCCAGCCCCGGCGAAAGGTTGAGATAGGCATGGGTCGGCCGCGCGAAACAATAGACGCAGCCATGTTCGCACCCGCGCCAGGGATTGACCGAGCGGTCAAAGGGCAGGTCGGGCGAGGCATTGCGGCTGATCGCCGATTTCGGCACTTCGCGGCTGATTTCCGTCTGCACCAGCGCGTCATCTTCGACCATATCCCAGCCGTCGGACAGCGCCTCGCGCTGATGCGGCTCATAACGGCCGGCCTCGTTGAGACCGGCACCACGTGCCCTGACGCGCTGCCCCGGCAAAAGACCGGGCAGCGGTGTGGTCACAGGGCTGGAAGGGCGGGGCGCTGGCACGGTGGGATTCCCTGAAAATTCTGGAACAAAAATAGAACAAGTGCGGGTGAAGAAAAGGGGGAAACGTGCGGAAGTCGGCTTTCTCTTCGCTAGTGTCGCAAACATCTGAGTGGAAGTGTCGTTTTCAGCCCATTGAAAGAGGAACGAACTCTCTCCGCTGGAGCGCCCCATGGCCGATGACGACGAAATCATCCTCTCGGAACTTCCCGATGACGAGCTGGTCCTGCAGATGCATGATGACCTCTATGACGGCCTGAAGGACGAGATCGAAGAGGGGACCCGCATCCTGCTGGACCGCGGCTGGACGCCCTATGACGTGCTCACCCGGGCGCTGGTGGCCGGCATGAAGATCGTCGGCGATGATTTCCGTGACGGGATCCTGTTTGTGCCTGAAGTGCTTTTGTCCGCGAATGCAATGAAGTCGGGGATGACCATCCTCAAGCCGTTGCTGGCGGAAACCGGCGCGCCGCGCATGGGCAAGATGGTGATCGGCACCGTCAAAGGCGACATCCACGACATCGGCAAGAACCTTGTCGCGATGATGATGGAAGGCGCCGGCTTCGAGGTTGTGGATCTGGGCATCAACAACTCAGTGGAAAAATATCTCGAGGCGCTTGGTACGGAAACGCCTGATATCCTTGGGATGTCGGCGCTTCTGACCACCACCATGCCCTATATGAAAGTGGTGATTGATACGCTGAAGGAAAAAGGCATGCGCGAGGACTATATCGTGCTCGTGGGGGGGCGCCGCTGAACGAGGAATTCGGCAAGGCGATCGGTGCGGATGCCTATTGCCGCGACGCAGCAGTGGCGGTCGAGACCGCGAAACAGCTGGTCGCGCGGCGGCACAATCAACTGAGCGCCTGAGACTTCCCCGAACATCAACAGGCTCCGGCGCAATCCGGAGCCTGATTTGCTTTCGGGCTTGCGCAGGCCCGTCTGCGACCCCAGATTTAGCAGGTGGAGGGTTGTGAAAATGCCATTGACGTCCTTTCTCGGGCTGATTGCCCTTGTGATCCTTGCTGCTGGTCTGACGCTTTCGCTGGCGCTGAGCCTTGGTGTGCCGTTGCCGGCGATTGCCCTGGTGGCGATGCTCGGGAGCCTCGCCCTTGGCATGAAGCGGTGGCACTGAAACCCGGTGACGGTCGGGGCCTGACGCTCAGGCCGGCCATATCGTGTCCGGTTAAATTGAAAATCGGAGGCCTGTGATGGAAAGGCCGAACCTGCCTTCAGAAGAGGTTCTCGTCCCAGGCGAGGTGGCGAGCCAGGGCGAGGGGCGGATCCTGTTGATCGCCTGCGGCGCGCTGGCGCGCGAGATCCTTGATCTGAAACGCGCCAATGGCTGGACCCATCTCGATCTGCAATGTCTGCCCGCCAATCTGCATCTCTGGCCCGATAAGATCACCGCTGCGGTCGAAGCGGCGGTCCTTGCCTCTCGGGACAGCTATTCCTGGATTTTCGTGGTTTATGCTGATTGCGGCACGGGCGGCCAGCTCGCCGCGCGCTGTGCCGAGCTGGGCGTCGAGATGGTGGCAGGCCCGCATTGCTATTCGTTTTTCGAGGGCAATGAGAGTTTTGCGGCGCGGTCGGAGGAAGAGTTTACCGCCTTTTATCTCACCGATTTTCTCGTGCGGCAATTCGATGCTTTCGTGTGGAAGCCGATGGGGCTCGACCGGCACCCGGAATTGCGCGACATGATCTTCGGGAATTATGAAAAGCTGGTCTATCAGGCGCAGACCGATGACCCGGCGCTGGATGCGAAGGCGCAGGATTGTGCAGCGCGGCTGGGCCTGGTCTATGAGCGTCGATTTACCGGATATGGCGATCTGGCGGGGGCGCTTGCCCGGCTGGGGTGAGGCGCGGTGGAGGTGGCGAACTCGGACGAGGCGTCGCCGAGTACGTCTCGCGCGCCATGATCCGGGGGGGCATCGAGGCGACCGGTTTCGATCAGCCGCGCAAGGGACCGGCAGCGCTAGGAAGGCGTGCCGCGGTGAGCCAAAGACCGCAAGCTGGTGCCTGCTTTTCTGTTCTTATCGACCTTCATGCGCGCGGCGGCCAGGCCGAACTGCACATGGCCTCCCGGCGGGGGCAGAGAGCGCGATGAGCTATTGGTCGTGGCCTCGATCCTTAGCGCGCCGACACTGACATGGGCGCCGCCGCCCAGAGCAATGATGTTTTTGGCTGCGGTGCTGCTGGTGGCGTTGAACCGGGCCTTGGCTCCAGGGGACAGTCTTGAACAGCCCCGGGCCTCCTGGACGCCGTCGTGTCTCATCTTCTGCTGCCGTTCGAACCCGCATGGCGACAGCTTCCCGTTCTTTGCATGCTTCCGTTTGCATAACATCCCGATGTAATCGAACACGTCCTGCCTGGCGGCTCTCTGGTCTGGTTTCGGTTCTTAGGGAACATGCCCGGGAGCCGGGGGAACATGCCCGGGAGCCGGACAGCGTCGTCGATCCCGATGCCCAGGGACCAGTGAAATAGCTGGTTGCAATCCATTTGCTCCATGAGCTGAGACCCGGACCGTGTTGGGCAGAGGATCTGCAGCAGTCTGACCCGGATCAGTCGGTCCGGCGTGACTGAGGGGCGCCCTCGCTTCCACAGAGCCGGCCGAACTCGGCATCGGGCGAGCGCAGCGCATCGTTGACGACGGCCCGGCTCTTGCGCTGCGGTTGCCGTGGCGGGATGCGCTCCTCGGGGTCGACGTCGCTGAACAGAGATCCCGTCGTTTTGTCCGATCCGCGCATAGCCACCCTATTCTTGCCCTGAGGGACCTCAGTTGCCAGCGTAGTCTTACGCGTCGTTGTCAAACGGCCTGATGCTGTCGTCGATGGACATACTCATCGCCACTTTCTCCCTTGTAGCATGAGCAGGAGGCCAAAGGTTCGATACGCCAGCGGCTTTCCGGACAAGAACCCACAGGCGAGGATGAAGGGCGCGAAGACCCGATCCCCGGCTTTCCAGTGTGCCAGCGGGCCGCTTCGATGACCTCGCGGCAATATTCATGGCCGGGCATGTCGTCTGGCCTGACATTCGGGTGTTCGCTCCCCCAGCCATGCGGGTCTGAGCGGCAGAAGCCGCAGGTCAGCAACTTCCGTACAACACCCTCCTCGTCGCAGGCAGGATCGGGAAAGGATTCAATCGAAAGCGAAGCCCGGAATTCGCGGATAACGCGCGACAGGCATGTCAGGTCCAGGGCTTCTGGAAATGCTGCAGACAATAGACGCGGATCGCCGAGGCGAGACCTTCCTCCGGGCGCCGTGTTTCGTCGATTTCAGACGCCAGGGCGTTGACAGAGCAGGGCCTGGCATATGCAATTTCCAGGAAAGCCTGCCAGAATTCCGGCTCCAGCGTGACACTGGTGCGGTGGCCGCGCAGCGTGAGTGAGTGTTTTTCCGGACCAGCCATGTCTAAGGCTAGCAAGCGCCGGGCAGGGGCGCCAGCCGGAGTTTTGCGAAACTCCGGCACGATTTCTGGACAGAAATCGTTTCAGACGATGCGGCGGAGCGGTTCGCTGTTGCAAAAGATCACGAATTGCCCGGCGTTTTCCACCACCGGGAAGCCACGTCTTTTCATTTCCGACAGGAACCAGGCGCGCCCGGCAAAGCGTTCAATATCGCGGACCTTGCGGCGGATCACGCCGCCGCTGCGGGCGGCCTGGGATGAAAAGAGATGCAGGGTCCAGGTCTCTCGGCTCAGATGATCTGAGGAATCGATCATGGTGTACCTCCTGCCGGAGGCTGCACTGATCCGGGTTAAACGGGGGTTAATCCTGATCGGGATCTGATCCGGCTGCCGGATCCGCCTGGGGATTTGGATCTCGCCGGTGCTGATCGAGTTCGCGGGTGGATTTCTCCCCCCGCGCCAGTTCAGCCGCGCGCTCTGACAGGCTGCGACCGAATTTCGCGGCATTGGTGTCAGCCTGCGCCCGCTTTTCGCGGCGCGCCCGATCCTTACGGACGCGGTTCAGGTTGACGAGGTCTGCCATCAGTCTTTCGGACCGATCATATCTTCCGGACGCACGATGCGGTCGAAAGTCTCGCCATCGACAAAGCCCAGTGCAATCGCCTCTTCGCGCAGGGTCGTGCCGTTCTTATGCGCGGTCTTGGCCACTTTCGTTGCATTGTCATAGCCGATGGTGGGCGCCAGCGCCGTCACCAGCATCAGCGATTCCTTCATCAGCTTTTCGATCCGGGGAATATTCGCCTGGGTCCCGACCACCATGTTATCGGTGAAGGAGCTTGCCGCGTCGCCCAGAAGCTGGATCGACTGCAGCACATTATAGCTCATCATCGGGTTATAGACGTTGAGCTCGAAATGGCCCTGGCTGCCGGCAAAGGTCACCGCCGCGTCATTGCCCATGACATGGGCGCAGACCATGGTCAGCGCCTCGGCCTGGGTCGGGTTGACCTTGCCCGGCATGATCGAGGATCCCGGCTCATTCTCCGGCAGAATAAGCTCTCCCAGCCCCGAACGCGGGCCTGAACCCAGCAGCCGCAGATCGCTTGCGATCTTGTAAAGCGACGCCGCCACCGTTTTCAGCGCGCCCGAGAAGAAGACCATGGCGTCATGGGCAGCCAGCGCCTCGAATTTGTTCGGGGCGGTGACGAAGGGCAGGGAGGTGATCTTCGCGATTTCGGCGGCCACAGCGACATCATAGCCCTTGCGGGTGTTCAGCCCGGTGCCGACAGCGGTGCCGCCCTGGGCCAGTTCGTAGATATGCGGCAGGGCAAGGTTGACGCGCTCGATCCCGCGATCCACCTGGGTCGCATAGCCCGAGAATTCCTGCCCCAGGGTCAGCGGCGTTGCATCCTGGGTATGGGTGCGGCCGATCTTAATGATGTCTTTGAACTCAGCCGATTTTGCCCAGAGCGCTTTGGCGAGCTTCTCGAGCCCTGGCAAGAGCACATCGCGCGTATGCATCCCGATCGCGACATGCATCGCGGTCGGGAAAGTGTCATTTGACGACTGGCCCATATTCACATGGTCATTCGGGTGAACCGGCTTTTTCGAGCCCAACACGCCGCCGAGGATCTCGATCGCGCGGTTCGAGATCACCTCATTCGCGTTCATATTCGACTGGGTGCCCGATCCTGTCTGCCAGACCACCAGCGGGAAATTGTCGTCGAACCTTCCGTCGATCACTTCCTGCGCGGCTTGCGCGATGGCGCCGACCAGATCGGCGGACAGATCGCCCTGGGCCGCATTGACCGTCGCCGCCGCCTTCTTGATCACGCCGAGGGCGCGGATGATCGGCACCGGCTGCTTTTCCCAGCCAATCGGGAAATTGATGATCGAGCGCTGCGTCTGGGCGCCCCAGTATTTATCCGCGGGGACGTCCAGCGGGCCAAAGCTGTCGGTCTCGGTACGGGTCTCAGTTCGGGTCGCAGCCATGCGTGCCTCCTGCAAGTTCTCGGGGATTGCTGTAGCGCAGCATGGCAGCGGAAATCAATCGGTATGCCATTGTATGCGAAGTTGGTTCGCGGTCGGACCCCAGAACCGAAAAGGCACCCGCGCGGGGTGCCTTGTTCAAAGCGGTGTCGAAACCGGGTCGTCTGAAAACCGGACTTGATCTCTGGTCTCAGAGGTTTTTCTCAGGCGCCCCAGCTGCGGACCGCGCCGCAATCCATATGGACAAAGTCCGAGCGCGAATAGCGACCGACACCGCCAGCTGCACAGGCCGCAGCCGCACGTGCCATCTGGTTCACCGAGCGTGACTTCAGCCGCAGATCGGCAGCCTGGCCTACGAGATGCAGCGAGTTCTTGGCCACCCCGCCCGATTGCGAGCGCAGCATCGCATTGGTCTTGGCGCTGCGAAAGCCAGAGAGCAGCATGTAAGATTCGCTCACATCCATCAGCCGATGTGCCGCAGCCATGATATCGACATTGCGCGGATCCATCTGCTTGACGTCGCCCGTGCGCCAGTCGCGCATGAAGTGATTGATTTCCTTCAACACTTCCGGAATGTATTTGCCTTCGATCCAGTAGATCGTATCGATGCTTTCGCCTGTACGGCCCGAATACATCCGGATGCGGCGGATATCGCCTGCACCTTTCAGCACGCCAAAAGCATTGGAATAAGTTGGCGCGGCAACCACAGCCGTAGCCGCGAACACGCCCAACAGCCCGCGACGCGAGATAAGGTTCGATGTGTTTTCAGTCATAGCCTGTCCCGTAGATTAGTCTTGTCGACTGCCTGAGCGGCAGCTTCTCCTGCACGTTCACCTTCGGCTGGCGCATTTGCCTGCGCCCTTCCGGATGCATGGTCTGTATGGCACATCATGATTCGAAGCCCAAGCAAAGATTGCCTTCGGTTCCCCACTCAACCGCCGATAAGCAAAAAATCGCTGAATTCCTGACTGGGGGTCAGCGTGGCTCTGCTGCAACTATGACCTAAAAACCGGCCCGGGTCTGTCGGGTTGGCGCAATATGGTGCCCGATGGACAGGATTGTGAATGGACATGGTGTCCAAATCACTGAATCTAGCTGAAGCCGAAGCTTTTCGCATGTTTACGAGGTTGCAGATGCCGATTTCCCTCCCCGGTCCTGGTCTGAAAACGGGGGTGCGAGGCCTTCTTTCTTCGGTGGCGCTTGGGTTTGTGCTGGCAGTCGGGCTGGTATCGGCAGGTCAGTCAGTCGCAGCAAAGTCCACGGCATTTTCACAATCGCTCGCCGTTGCTGCGGCGGAAGATGAAGAGGTCGCAGCCTGGTATCGCGATACTGCATATGACACGCTCTGGACCGGGCCTGAGGATGCGACCCGCCGCCAGGCGCTTATCGCCGCGCTTGAGACCGCCGGGGATCACGGGCTGCCGGTCGCACGCTATGATCTGGCCGGGATCCGCGCCGCGCTGGCCTCGGCCCGGACCGAGGGCGATCTGGGCCGGCTTGAAGTTAAGATGACACGCGCCTGGCTTGACTGGGCCCGGGATGTCAGTTCGGGCGCGCTGGATCCGGCCAAAATCGATTCCACCATCGTGCGCGAGATCACCCGGCCCGATCCCTACGCTTTGCTGCGCGCGGTCGCCACGCGCGACCCTGCCACGGTGGCACGTCGGCTGCTGCCCGATTCCGACGCTTATGTGCAGCTGATGAAGACGCGTTTTGACCTTGAGGAGCTGATCGCTTCCGGGGGCTGGGGGCCGCAGGTGCCCGGGGGCGCGCTGGAGCCAGGTGCGACCGGCGAGCGTGTGGTGATCCTGCGCGACCGGCTGATCGCGATGGGCTGGCTCTCGCCCACGCCGACCGCGGTTTATGACCGCATGGTGCAAAACGCGGTGATGAATTTCCAGCGGGCGCATGGTTTGCCCGCTGATGGCGTGGCCGGCGGCGATACCCTGGCCGAGATCAACAAAGAGCCCGAAGACCGGATGAAATCCGTGCTTGTCGCGATGGAACGCGAGCGGTGGATGGATATCGACCGCGCAGGGCGGATGATCTGGGTCAATCTGACGGATTTTTCGGCCGAGATCATTGATGACGGGCGGGTGACTTTCCGCACGCGCTCGGTGATCGGGCGCGAGGAGATGGACCGCCGCACGCCGGAATTCTCGGATATGATGGATCATATGGTGGTGAACCCGTCCTGGGGGGTGCCGCGCTCGATCATCGTGGGGGAATATCTGCCGCTTTTGCGCTCGAATCCGAATGCGGTCAGCCATATGCAGATCGTGGACAGGAATGGCCGCGTCGTGCCGCGTGGATCGGTGAATTTCGCGGGCTATACCGCGCGCAGCTTCCCCTTTGGCATGCGTCAGCCGCCGGGCGACAATAATGCACTTGGCAAGGTCAAGTTCATGTTCCCTAATAAGTACAACATCTATCTGCATGATACGCCTGCAAAATCTCTGTTTGCCCATGATAAGCGGGCTTATAGCCATGGCTGTATCCGGCTCGCCGATCCTTTTGATTTTGCCCATGCCCTGTTCCGCAACCAGGCGCCGGAAATCGAAAGCGAGTTTAACCAGACTCTCAAGGGTGGTCGGGAAACGCCTGTAAAGCTTGAGAAAAAAGTGCCGATCCATCTGGTCTATTTCACGGCCTATCCGCAGGGGCATGGCGTGATGGGCTATAGGCGTGACGTTTACGGCCGCGACGCCAAGCTCTGGTCGGCGCTCAGCGCCGAAGGGGTGGTCGCGCGGACGGTTTCGCAGTAACTGTCGCTTCGGGTTCCGGAGGGATTTGCGATGGCTGAGCATAGTATTGGCGAGATTGCAGCCGCACTTGACGCGGTGGCCGAAGGCGATCTGACGATCCGCGTCTCTGAGGCCTCCGAGCCGCAGGCTGCCGGGCCGCAAAGCCTCGCCTTAGCGATGGATCCGCGTTATGCGGGCCGGTTCTCTGAGGGCCGGGCCCGCGCCGCCGTGGTCTGGCCGGGGGCCGACTGGCGCGCGATGGGGCTTGAGGCCGCGATTTTCGCGCCGCGCGGGCGGCTGGCGATGGCGGGGCTCACGCATCTGATGGATCCGGGGCCGGAGATCGCGCCGGGCATCCACCCGATGGCAGTTGTTCATGAGACGGCACAGATCGGCGAGGGTGCGGCGATAGGCCCCTTCGTGGTGATCGGGCGCGATGTGGTCCTGGGCGCCAGGGCCCGGATCGCAAGCCATGTCTCGATCGCCGAAGGCGCGCGCATCGGCGATGATGCGATGATCCTGCAGGGCGCAAAGATCGGCGCACGCGTCACCATTGGCGCGCGGTTTATCTGCCAGCCCGGCGCGGTGATTGGCTCGGACGGGTTCTCCTTCGTCACGCCCGAGAAATCCGGCGTCGAAGAGATCCGCGAGACGCTCGGCCAGCGCGACCAGATCCTGGCGCAAAGCTGGACGCGGATTCATTCGCTGGGCGCTGTGACCATCGGCGATGATGTCGAGATCGGCGCAAATACCTGCATCGACCGCGGCACCATCCGCGACACCACCATCGGGCGCGGCACCAAGCTCGATAACCTCGTTCATGTCGGCCATAATGTGCAGATCGGCGAGGACAGTCTGATCTGCGGCCAGGTCGGTATTGCCGGCTCGTCAAAGATCGGCAGCCGCGTGGTGCTGGCCGGGCAGGTTGGCGTGAGCGACAATATCTTCGTCGGTGATGATGTGATCTGCGGTGGCGGCACCAAGATTTTCACCAATGCGCCGGCGGGGCGGGTGCTTTTGGGCTATCCGGCGGTGAAGATGGAAACCCATGTCGAGATCCAGAAATATCTCCGCCGTCTGCCGCGCCTTGCCACGCGGGTCGCCGCGCTGGAAAAACTGACCTCCGGCACTGATGCCGGGACGGAAGACTGAGGGTCAGCCCGATGAGCCGCAGCGAGACAGGGCGCCAGGTGATCGCGATCCTCGCCGCCCAGGCGCTGGCCGATCCTGCCGGCATAAGCGAAAGCGACCGGCCCGAGGATCTGGGCCTTGACAGCCTCGGCCTTGTAGAGGCGATTTTCGCCATCGAGGAGAGGTTCGACATCTCGGTTCCTTTCAACCCGAATGACCCGGGGCAGGCCGGACCGGAAGATCTGGACGTCTCGGATATCGGCGGCATAATTCGCGGCATCGAGGCGCTGATCGCGGCACAAAGACCTGTCGGGCACCTATGAGACGGGTGGTCATCACCGGCGCGGGAACGGTGAATGCGCTGGCCCATGATCTTCCCGGCACTTATGCGGCGCTGGCGGCGGGGCGCTCGGGCATCGGGCCGCTGGAATTTCGCGATGCAGACCGGCTGACGATCCGCATCGGCGCGCAGATCCGGGGCTGGGCCTGGGATCAGGGCCTGACCCCGCAGGAACAGTCGCTTTACGACCCCTTTACCCGCTACGCGCTTGCTGCGGCAGAAGAGGCGCTGGCCATGGCCGGGCCGGGCGCTGCAGAAGGGGCGGGGGTGCTGATCGGTTCGGCCTCGGGCGGCATCCATACCTGGGAAGAAAACTACCGTGCGGTGTTCGAGGGTGGCCGGAACCGCGTGCCGCCGCTGACGGTGCCGCGCCTGATGATGAACGCCGCCGCCTCGCATATCGGGATGCGGCACGGGCTGACCGGACCGACTTTCGCAGTATCTTCGGCCTGTTCCAGCTCAAACCATGCGATTGGCCAGGCCTTCCGCCTGATCCGCGACGGGTATGCACCCGCAATGCTGGCAGGGGGCGCCGAGGCGATGCTGTGTTTCAGCGGCATCAAGGCCTGGGAGGGGCTCAGGGTGCTGTCACCTGACGGGTGCCGCCCGTTTTCCGCCAGCCGCAATGGCATGGTGATGGGCGAGGGGGCGGCGGTCTTTGTGCTGGAAGACGAGACCCGCGCCCGGGCGCGCGGGGCGCAGGTATTGGCCGAGATTTCCGGGTTTGGCATGACGGCGGATGCGGGCGATATCGTGGTGCCCTCGGTCGGCGGTGCGGCGGGCGCGATGCGGGCCGCACTGGCAGAGGCCGGTCTTGCCCCCGAAGAGATCGGCTATATCAACGCCCATGGCACCGGCACCCGGGTCAATGACCGCAATGAGGTTGCGGCGATCCGTGAGGTGTTCGGGGCGGCCGCGGGGCTTATGGTTTCTTCGACCAAGGCGGCGCATGGTCACGCGATTGGCGCGACAGGGGCACTGGAACTGATTGCCTGCCTGATGGCGCTGGACCAGGGCGTGATCGCACCGACGCTGGGCCTGGACCGCGCCGATCCCGATTGTGACCTTGACCATGTCCCGAATGAAGCACGCCGCGCCCTGACGGGCGCGGCGCTTTCGAATTCCTTTGCCTTTGGCGGGCTGAACGCGGTGCTTGCGCTGCGCGCGGCCCGCTAAGGTCCTTACTCGGCGGCAGCCGGAGCCGGGGCAGGCGCTGCGGCAGCGGCAGCTGCATCGGCTTTCACATTGGCCGCGACCATTGCGTCATAGCCCGAGGTGAAGCCTTTCAGCGAAACGTCGAGGCTGACTTTCTGATCCGGGGCCACGAAAGGCGAGATCGCGAATTTCGCGGTTGCGCCCTTTTTAAAGCCGGCGATTTCTTCGGCGGTGAAACCGATCCGCGCCACGCATCCGATCTGAGTGCAGACGGTGAACGGATAGGCGCGCGGCTTTGCGGTATCGACCGTCAGCTGCATCCCTTCGGTCAGCAGGGTTTCCAGCGGAGCGATGAAGTTCGCGCCGGCAACCGCCGGGCCGGGGGCGCCTGCGGGCAGCGAGAAGATCGCGAGTTCGGCCACCGGCGAACCATCCGCGTCCTTCAGCAGCTGGTAAAGCTGGCAGGGATCGGCTTCGAGGCCAACGCGTTCGCAGCGCAGCTCCCATTTCTCATGGGTCGATGCGGTGTAGATCGCGCTCTGACCGCCGATCTCGGAGCCCATCGACAGATCGCCGCCTGCGGCCGGTTGCCCGGCTGCCGCGCCGGATTCTGCCGGAGCGGTGGTTTCTGCGGCGGTTTCAGCGGGTGCCTCAGTCGTGTCCTGTGCGATAGCGGCAAGGGGGCTGCCGAATGCAAGTGCAAGAGCGAGAAGCGAGATACGCGGGTTCAACATATAGTCATGTCCTTTGAACGGTGACTGTAGCCGGTGGAAATTTGCCTGGCTGCCGCAGGCTGAATATCACGCTGAAATGGCAGTGTCAGGTCTCATTTGCGCGACCGGCGGCGGGTTATTGCCGGACAGTGTGCCGGCAAATGAGGTTGCAACCCTGGATATGGTAGTGACCTCAGCACCAGGACTTGCGCAGATGGACTGGAACAGGGGCGATGGTCACCCGGCTGAATGCCGGCCTGTGCCGGGAAATGGGCGGGCGCAAAAAAAACAAAGGGCCGGAATTACCGGCCCTTTGCATGCGCTGCGGGGCGGGCCCCTTACGCTTATATTTTTTGCTCCCTGTCGGACTGGCCGACTTCACGTAAAGGGACGCTAAGCAGCTTTCTGCACTGCGTCAACAGGAAATCTGTTACATCGGGCGGCCAGAGACAGAGAAAAAAATCTAACCATTTGGTCAGGATTTCTGTGATTTTGTGCCATTGCCGGCTCGGTTCTGCGCGGGCGAAGCCGGGGCGGAGAACCTGCCTTGCGAGTGCGCGCCGCGAGATATCCGGCCGGCGTCCTGCCGGCATCCGGCCCGGCGAGAACGAGGCTGGTTTTGACTGCGGAACAGGGTAAGGTCCATGCCGCAATGAGAGGTCGGAAACGGCAGATCTGAAATGGTATGGCCGCCGTTGCCTGCCCGGATCGCAGGCCCCAAGACAGGAGTTTACCCGGTGACAGCACAGATTGATCCAGCCACAGCCGCCGCAGCGCAGGACCGGATTTTCCTGGGCGGAGGCGGTGAGAGCTATGGTGTCGCGCAGGAGCTGCTGCTGAAATACGGCAACCGGCACGGGCTGATCGCAGGGGCAACCGGGACCGGCAAGACGGTGACGCTCCAGGTGCTGGCCGAGGGTTTTGCGGCGGCGGGCGTGCCGGTGTTCCTGTCGGATATCAAGGGCGATCTTTCGGGGATCTGCCAGCCGGGCGATCCGGCGGCAAAGACCCATGCCGCTTTTGCGGCCCGGGCCGAAACCATCGGCCTTGATCTGGCCTATCGGGCTTTCCCGGTGCTGTTCTGGGATCTCTTTGGCCAGCGCGGCCATCCGGTGCGTACCACCGTCGCCGAGATGGGGCCCTTGCTATTGTCGCGGCTGCTGGAGCTGACCGAGGTGCAGGAAGGCGTGATGAATGTCGCCTTCCGACTGGCCGATGACGAGAAACTCGCGCTTCTCGATATGAAGGATCTGCGCGCGCTTCTGACCTTTATCGCGGAGAATTCCGCCGAGATCTCTTCAACTTACGGCCTGGTCTCATCGCAATCGGTGGGCGCGATCCAGCGCCGGCTTCTGATGCTGGAAAACGAGGGGGCGACCCATCTCTTTGGAGAGCCGGCGCTGGAGCTCGCGGATCTCATGACCGTGGATCCCGGCGGGACGGGGCGGATCTCGATCCTTGTCGCGGATAAGCTGATCAACAGCACGCGGCTTTATGCGACCTTTCTTCTGTGGCTTTTGTCCGAGCTGTTCGAGGCGCTGCCGGAGGTGGGTGACCCGGATAAGCCCAAGCTCGTCTTTTTCTTTGACGAGGCGCATCTTCTGTTCAATGACGCGCCTAAGGCACTGATTTCGCGGATTGAACAGGTGGCGCGGCTGATCCGGTCAAAGGGCGTCGGCGTCTATTTCATCACGCAAAATCCGGCCGATGTGCCCGATACTGTGCTGGGCCAGCTGGGCAACCGGGTGCAGCATGCGCTGCGCACCTTCACCGCCAAGGACCAGACCGATCTGGCGCGGGCCGCACGCACCTATCGCGCCAATCCGCGCTTTCCGATCGAAGAGGCGATCCGCGAGGTTGGCACCGGCGAGGCGGTGACCTCACTGCTGGAGGCCAAAGGCGTGCCGGGCATGGCCGAGCGTACCCTGGTCCGCCCGCCCTTCAGCCGGCTTGGGCCGGCGGAGGAAAGCGCAAGGGCGGCGGCTTTTGCCGCCTCGCCGCTGGCCGGGAAATACGACACCGAGATTGACCGCGAAAGCGCATTTGAGATTCTGCGCGCGCGCGCCGGGAAGGCGGCGGTGGAAGCGTCACGTTCGGAAGAGGCGGTGGAGGGCAGCGCTGAGGGCGAAGCGTTCAGCCGTGGCAAGCGCTATGGCGGTGAGAATTCTTCGCGTCGCTATGAGGCGCCCTCCAGGACGACAGAGGAGGCTCCGAAGAAAAAGAGCAGTTCTTCTCGGTCGGATTCGGTCGGGGAGGCGTTCGCCAAGAGCTTCGCGCGCCAGCTGGGCAGCAAGAGCGGCCAGGCTGTTGTGCGTGGCGTGCTGGGGACGATCTTCGGCAAGCGCTGAGGCGGGGATATAATCGGGCTGCTGGCTGAGGGGCTGGCCGGGCATGCCTCCGGCGGGAGTATCCGGGCCAGGATCAGACGCCTGAAGCAAATGATGCGAGGCTTTTGGTTCTGTGCTTTGCCCGGTCCGCGCATTTGCCTTGTGAGCGCCCGTGCACCGCAGGGCGCTGACCTGTCATCCAAAGCAGACCTGTACCGCAGAGGTGGGGGATTCCACCTTTGCTTTGCTGTCTGGCCCGGCCTATTGCTTGGCAATCACGTGTTCAGGAGGTCGGCAATGCGGCAAGCTACAGCTCTGGCGATGATGGCGGTGGTCGGGATTTCGCTCCCGGCGCTGCCCGCTCTGGCGCGGGAATTGGGCAATGAGGTGACCGGCAACTGGGCAGGTACTGCGGCCGATGGCTTCTGGTTCCGCGCGCAGCTGGAGACCCAGGCCGATCTGGCGGCGCTCAAGATCTGGAACGGTATGGGGGCGGTGCCGGATCGCAGTGACGCGCCAGAGCTGGACGTCGCCGATTTTGCCGTTGCGGCCTTTGCGACCTCGCAGCGACTGGAAGTGATCGAGACCCCGGATAGCAGCACACTGCAGGTGATCACCGAATTCGCCGATGAGGAGGGCGAGGGGCGCGAGGTTGTAGAGATCCGCTATATCGACTCTCAGTATACGATTGTCGGCTATGCGCTGGAGGCTTCTTTCCAGGGCTTCGACGGCCCGGCCGAAGAGACGCAATGTGTGGTCGACACCCTGGCTGGCCGTGTGGTCGAGAATGGCAGGATGCGCAACCTGCCGCCCCTGGACCACGCGGCGCTGAATGCGAGTGGCTGGGGCGAGGCGGCGGCCTTTGAGCGCGGCTGGTGCAGCCGGTCCGGCGAGGCTGGCTGAGGTCAGCCCTGTTCCGGGGGCTGCGGGGCAGCAGGAAATAATTTGATCAAATTTCTTGAAGCCGGTCGGGATTGCTCCTATCCTGCCAGGCGAAGGCGCCAGGCGCCTGCTGATTCTTCCTGACGGAAAGGGTGGTCACCATGAATATGATCAACAACAACACGCCCACGGCCGAGCTGCAAAAGCTTGACGCGGCGCATCACTTCCACCCTTTCACCGATAAGGCGGCGCTGGCGAAAAAAGGCGCACGGGTGATCCTGCGCGGCGAGGGCTGCTGGCTGACGGATTCGGAAGGGCATCGCATTCTGGACGGGATGGCGGGCCTTTGGTGCGTCAATATCGGCTATGGCCGCAAGGAACTGGCTGAGGTTGCGGCGCGCCAGATGATGGAGCTGCCCTATTACAACACCTTCTTCCAGACGACGCATGTGCCGGCGATTGCGCTGGCGGCAAAGCTTGCGGAACTGGCTCCGGGCGATCTGAACCATGTGTTCTTTGCCGGCTCGGGATCCGAGGCCAATGACACCAATATCCGCCTTGTCCGCCGCTATTGGCAGGTCAAGGGCCAGCCGGAAAAGCAGGTGATCATCGCGCGCTGGAATGGCTATCACGGCTCGACCATGGGCGGCGGCAGCCTTGGCGGCATGAAGCCGATCCATGCCCATGGCGGCAAGATCGACGGTGTCGAGCATATCAACCAGCCCTATTGGTGGGGTGAGGGTGGTGACCAGGACGAAGACGCCTTCGGCCTTGCCCGCGCGCAGGAACTGGAAGCGAAGATCAATGAGATTGGCGCCGACAAGGTTGCGGCCTTCATCGGCGAGCCGGTGCAGGGCGCGGGCGGCGTGATCATCCCGCCGAAAACCTATTGGCCGGAAATTCAGCGGATCTGCAAGAAATACAATATCCTGCTGATCGTTGATGAAGTGATTACCGGGTTTGGCCGCACCGGAAACTGGTTCGGCAGCCAGACCTTTGACATCAGGCCTGACATCATGACCATCGCCAAGGGCCTCTCCTCGGGCTATGCGCCGATCGGCGGTTCGATCGTGTCGGATGACGTGGCCGAGGTCGTCGGCTCGGGCGGCGATTTCAACCATGGCTATACCTATTCGGGCCATCCGGTTGCGGCTGCTGTCGCACTGGAAAACCTGCGCATCATGCAAGACGAGAATGTGGTCGAGCATGTGCAGAAAGTCGCCAACCCCTACCTCGCGGAACGCTGGGCGGCGCTGGCCGATCACCCGCTGGTGGGCGAGACGAAACTTGTCGGCCTGATGGGGTCGCTGGTGCTGACCCCGGACAAGGCGAGCCGGGCGCGCTTTGCCTCGGAAGAGGGTACCGTCGGTCTGCGGGCGCGCGAGCGTTGCTTTGCCAATGATCTGGTGATGCGCCATGTCGGCGACCGCATGATCATCTCGCCGCCGCTGGTGATCACGACGGCCGAGATTGACACGCTGATCCAGCGCGCGACCAAGTCGCTGGATGAATGCTATGCGGGGCTGCAAAAAGACGGGCTTATGGTCGCGAAAGCGGGCTGATCGCCTGGCAATGGCAAGGAAGGCGGGCTGGCTGGCCCGCCTTTTTTGATGCGCTGCCGGCAATCGGGGTCAGCCTGTCCGCAGCTGCGCCGCCCGGGGAAAAAATGCCATACTTCCAGGACAGGAATGGCCTGTGTTGAGCCGGCAGATCTGCGCTCTTGCAAGCGCAGGCCGTGATGCGGGATGCAGAAAATTTCTCTTAAGTTTGTGGCAATTTAAGGAGAACCTCGGCCCTACAGCGGACACCGCGCGAGGCTGGTGCCCGGGATCGGCGAATTATGGAATATCAGGCCTGCTTCACGCTTTGTCCGACGCGCGGGTGACTTGAGTTTGAGCGCCCGCGCTTTTACACCTGAACCATGAAAGCGGGCATGGCGCCCGGAGAAAGACCCCGGGGGAAAGACCCATGCGAATTCACAGCGATCTGGCGGGCATCATTGGCAACACGCCGCTTCTGAAACTGAAGAAGGCGTCTGAGCTGACCGGCTGCACCATCCTTGGGAAATGCGAATTCATGAACCCGGGCCAGTCGGTCAAGGACCGGGCGGCGCTGTATATCATCCGCGATGCGGTGGCGAAGGGGCTTTTGCAGCCCGGCGGCACCATTGTCGAGGGAACGGCGGGGAATACAGGGATCGGCCTTGCGCTGGTCGGGAATTCACTGGGCTTTCGCACAGTGATCGTGATCCCCGAGACGCAGAGCCAGGAGAAAAAGGACATGATCCGCCTCGCCGGGGCTGAACTCGTCCAGGTGCCGGCGGCGCCCTATAAAAACCCGAACAACTATATCCGCTATTCCGGGCGCCTGGCCGAAGAGCTGTCCAGGACCGAGGCCAATGGTGTGATCTGGGCCAACCAGTTCGACAATACCGCGAACCGCCAGGCCCATATCGAGACGACCGGGCCCGAGATCTGGGAACAGACCGGCGGCAAGGTGGATGGCTTTGTCGCGGCTGTCGGCTCGGGTGGCACGCTGGCGGGGGTTGCGATGGCGCTCCAGCCCAAAGGCGTGAAAATCGGTCTTGCCGATCCAGAAGGCGCGGCGCTTTACAGCTATTACACCAGTGGCGTGTTCGAGAGCCCTGGCAATTCGATCACCGAAGGCATCGGCCAGGGCCGTATAACCGCAAATCTTGAAGGCTTCCGCCCCGATATGGCCTGGCGGATCCCGGATGCCGAGGCGCTGCCGCTGGCCTTTGACCTCCTGACGGAAGAAGGTCTTTGCGTCGGGGGATCTTCGGCGATCAATATCGCCGGTGCAATCCGCATGGCGCAGGAAATGGGGCCGGGCCATACCATTGTCACGGTGCTCTGCGATTACGGCAACCGCTATCAGTCGAAAATGTTCAACCCGGCTTTCCTGAAGGATAAGGGCTTGCCGGTGCCGGAATGGCTGGCGCGCGGCAACCGCCCGCTGCCGGCGGTCTATCAGGATCTCTGAGTGGGGGGCGCGGTGGCGGTCTGGTCTTTTGCGAGGCGGGCCCGCATGAGGCTGCCACTTTGCCTTCTGCACTGCCTGCTGGCGCTCTGGCTTGGCGTCGCTGCGCTTGCGCCAGTGCCTGTCCGGGCCGAAGGCGATGACCAGGCCCAGCCGCTTGATTATGCGGCCTGGGGCGAGATTGCGACCACAGCCGAGGCCGAACTGGGCTCTGACACCGTCACGGATGCGCGTCTTGATGAGTTGCGCGGCCTTATCGTCGACTGGCGCGCCAAACTCACCCTGGCGCAGACCACCAATGCGTCCCGTATTGCCACGGTGCGCGAACAGATCAGCGCGCTTGGTCCGGCCCCGACCGGAGATGCCACCGAAGCACCTGAAATCGCTCAGAAACGCAAAGATCTCGGTCAGCAGCTTTCCTTGTTGCAGGCGCCGGGTATTGCCGCAGAAGAGGCTTACCGCCGCGCCGATGGTCTGATCCGCGAAATCGACGGCAAGGCCCGCAGCCGTCACACCGACCAGCTCTTGCAGCTCTGGCCTTCGCCGCTGAACCCGGCCAACTGGCCCGAAGCGGCGGGTGGCCTGACCGACACCGCCCTGCGGCTTTGGGGCGAGCTGAGCACCAAACTCCATGACAGCCGCGCCAGAGCACAGTTCTGGAATGCGCTGCCGCTGATCCTGTTGCTGCTTGCGGTGACGGTCGCCACAACGATTTTCGCCCGGCCCTGGATCGAGGCTTTTGCCGACCGGCTCCGCATCGGCAAGACCGAGGCGCGGCGACGGATCTTTGGCCTGCTGGCCTCGCTCGGGCAGATCATCGTGCCGTCGATCGGTATGGTGACCCTGTCAGCCGCGCTGATCCGCACCGGCTTTATGGGCCGCATCACCGGTGAAGTGGCGCAGGCACTGCCGGTGCTGGGCGGCGTGGTCTTTGTGGCCTTCTGGCTCGCGGCGCGGGTGTTTCCCCGGGTCGATGTCGACCAGGCGATCCTGCCCTTGCAGCGCAATCAGCGCCAGGAAGGCCGCATCCTCGCTGCATTGATGGGCGTGGTCCTGTCCCTTGAAGTGCTGCGCCGGCTGACCATGGACGGGCAGAATTACCCCGATGCCGTGTCGGCAGTTGCGAGCTTCCCGATGCTGGCCGGCGGTGGCATCCTCTTGTGGCGCATGGGGCGGATCCTGCGGCTGAGCCAGGAACAGGGCGAACAGAACGGCTACGCCGAAAAACTGATCGGGTTGCTGGGACGGGCGCTGAAACTGCTGGCGGTGGCGGGCCCCGGGCTTGCCGCCCTTGGCTATGTGACGGCCGGCGCGGCGCTGGTCTATCCGGCGATCATGTCGCTTGGGCTGATGGCGCTGCTGATCATCCTGCAACGGCTGCTCGCTGATATCTGGGCGGTGGTCTACCCCGCCGCCGATGCCGAGGCCGAGAATGAACGCCTTGTGCCGGTGCTTGCAGGATTTGCGCTCGCGCTGTTGTCGATCCCGCTTTTCGCGCTGATCTGGGGCAGTCGGATTGCGGATTTAAGCGAGATCTGGACCCGGTTCCGCGAAGGCTTTCAGCTGGGCGACACCAGGGTCTCGCCCTCGGATTTCCTGCTTTTCGCAGTGATTTTCGTCATCGGGTATCTGATCACGCGGTTGTTTCAGGGCGCGCTGCGCAATTCTATCCTGCCGCGCACCCGGATGGACCGCGGCGGCCAGAACGCGCTGGTCTCGGGGACCGGCTATGTCGGCATCTTCTTTGCGGCGCTGGTGGCGATCAATGCCACCGGGATAGACCTCTCTGGCCTCGCGATCGTCGCTTCGGCGCTTTCGGTCGGTATCGGTTTCGGCCTGCAAAACATCGTGCAGAACTTCGTTTCCGGCATCATCCTGATGATCGAGCGCCCGGTTTCCGAGGGCGACTGGATCGAGGTCGGCACCACCCAGGGTATCGTGAAAACGATCTCGGTGCGCTCGACCCGCATTCAGACTTTTGATCGCAATGTCGTCGTCGTGCCAAATGCCGATCTCGTCAGCCAGCGTGTCACCAACTGGACCCGGTTTGGTCTGGCCGGGCGGCTGATTGTGCCGGTGACCGTGGCCTGGAACGAGGATACAAGGCGGGTCGAGAGGCTTCTGCGCGAGATCGCAGAGGCACAGCCGATGGTGATCCTGAACCCGGCGCCGACCATCGTTTTGCAAGGGTTTAACGGCGGGCTGAATTTCGAGATCCGGGTCATTCTGCGGGATGTGAATTTCCAGGGCTCGGTGCGCAGTGATATCAACCATATGATCGTGCAGCGTTTTATTGCGGAGGGGATCAGGATGCCCTCGACCAGCGCCGAGATCACGCTTGGGAATGCCGGTGAAATCGGGGCGGCGCTGCGCGGCACCGGGCAGGGGTAAGATGCAGCATCTATACAGGACTGAGCCCTATCTTCAGCACTATGAGTCGCTGGTCACCGGCCATTCCCCGAAGGCGGCATCGTGCTTGAGCGGTCCATTTTTTTCCCGACCGGCGGCGGCCAGCCCGGCGATTCTGGCCAGTTGATCTGGGAGGATGGCAGGATCCAGATCGGTACGACCACCCGCACCGGCGATGGGATTGTCGTGCTGGTGCCGGGCCTGCCGCAGGCGCTGCCGGCGGTCGGAACGAGGGTGGTGCAACGTCTCGACTGGGAGCGGCGGTATCGCCATATGCGGATGCATACGGCGCTGCATCTGCTCGCGGCCGTGGTGGGGCGTCCGGTCACAGGCGGCCAGATCGGCGCCGCGAAGAGCCGGCTGGATTTCGATATTCCCGACCCGTTGCCGGATGTACAGCGGCTGACCGGGCAGCTGAACCTGCTGATCGATACCGATCTGAAAGTGACCACGGGCTGGATCACCGAAGAGGAACTTGAGGCAAGGCCGGAGCTGATCCGAACGCTTTCAGTCCGGCCGCCTCAGGGCCATGGCCGGTTGCGGCTGGTCGGTATTGGCGAAGGGGCGGCACAGATCGACCTGCAGCCCTGCAGTGGCACCCATGTCGCACGCATCGGCGAGGTCGGGCGGCTGACCGTCGGTGAAATCGTCAACAAAGGCCGCAATAACCGGCGGATCACCATCCGGCTGGATGACTGAAACAGTTGCAGTGGCCTGAGGGCCGGTTTTCTACCGGGGATGGATGTTGCACCGCTTGTGGGTACGACCCACACAGGCGCTCTCGGGCTGAGGGTCCTGCCTGGCTTTTGGGGCCGGGTTTTTCCGGTCTGAAGACCCTGAATGAGGGGCAGGAACCTTCTGCACGGCTTCCTTGGCATTGGTCCGGTGTCTGGGCTCACGGGAACGCCAAAGCCTCCATGCCGCATATGGCCCTCCGTCATAGCCCTCATGGCATTCAGGGGTATTCAAGCCTCGGGTCAGCGCGCCAGCGGCAATGGCTGGCGTTTGCGGCTATGGCTCAACAGTTGACCGGCGATGCGGTTCAGTGGCAGGCTCTCCATCGCGGCGCCGAGTTCGACCGCCGCGCGGGGCATACCATAGACCGTGGAACTTGCCTCGTCCTGGGCGAAAGTCACGGCTCCGGCGCGGCGCAGATCAAGGAGCCCCGCCGCCCCGTCACGCCCCATGCCGGTCAGCAGCGCCGCGGTGACCGAAGGCGCAAAGCTGAGCGCGGATTGAAACAGCACATCTACTGAGGGTGTATGGCCTGAGACCGGTGGGCCTGAAGCCAGGTCGCACAGATGGGGCGTGCCGTGTTTCACGATCAGATGGCCAGGGCATCCTGCGCCAATCACCACCGTGCCGGGAAGCAGGGCCTGTCCCGGCGCGGCGGGCACAACCTTTGCCGCGCAGCAACGGGCAAAGAGGCGCACGAGACTGTCAGAGAACCCCGCGCCGGTATGCTGGACGATGGCACAGGGCGGACAGTTTGCGGGAAATGTCGACAGAATGGTCAGGAGCGCATCGATCCCGCCGGTTGAAGCGCCGATCAGAATGAGGCGGTCGGCCAAAAATGTACCTCCGGCCTCGCTTTGTGCAGCAGTTGCGTTTGGGCGGGAGGGCACTGAGGACGTAACAGGGCATTGTCTTTTGGCGCTTTCCAGCCACTGGACCAGGTCTGGCAAGGCCGTGGTATCACTGCCGTTGTGGCGGATTTCACCGGAAAGGCTGTCTGGAATTTCCAGCCAGGCGGTTTCTGCGACGCGAAACAGCGACAGAAGACCCTCGAATTCCGGCAAGCGTGTGAGCTCGCTTCCGATCAGTGCAAGTGCTGGCTCACTGCTCTCGCTGAGTATATAGGCAGAGGAAAGGTCTTGTACCTGCCCGCAGATCTCATAGCCGGGCAGATCCCCGATGCGCCGGCTCAGCCTTGCACCACTGATGGCGCGGGCTGTGGCAATCATGACCTTCTGCTTTTTCATGCGCGGCCTCCCGCTGCGGACAGGACAGGGGCAGGGCTGACCCGGCTGCAAATGCGGCGGCCTGTGCTGGAGAGGTGCAATCCTGGCAGGCGGGTCATGGCGTATTCTATCCGCTTGGTTGTGAGGGCTCAGAACAGAACCGGATCTTCCGGTTCCGGCTGAGCGCTGGTCATTTCTGTGGCAAGGCCCGGGAGGATCCTGCGGATTTCGGCGAGTTTGATGCGCCTAGCCAGTTTGGGCGCCGGGAGCGGTGAGGGAATATTGCCACTGGCAGCGGAAAGATCCTCAAGGAGCCTTCGCAGATCGTCGAGCCGCTGCCCGATACGGTCAATATCCTGCATGCCGGGGGGGGGTCCCAGTGGTGGCGAGAATTGCCTCTTCGGCTCGTAATAGCATGTCACGGCTGTCGCATAGCCCACGGGATATCGCTGTCAGCATTGCAGCGAGGCCATTGTGATCATACTGCCGCTGCGCCTTCGAACAGGGGGGGGCAGATTGCGTCATAGCGGTCCCACCACCCTTTCGATTGCCGTTTTCACCGTGGCTGCGGTGAACGGCTTTCGGATCAGATTGTTCAGGCCCAGCTCCTGGCCGCGTTTGAGGACCTCGGGCGAGGGGGTGCCTGTGATCAGAATGAATCCGATCTTCTGCGTTGCGGTATTGCCGCGCAGGGCGGCGAGCAGATCGAGACCGGAAAGGCCCGGCATATTCATGTCGGATATGACAAGATGCACAGGGCTGGTTGCGAGTTTACCCAATACGGCACCGCTGTCAGATTCCGTGGCGAAATGTCGGATGCCGATTTCTTCGAGGGATTGCGAGATCAAAGCGCGGCTGACCGACATGTCGTCAACCACCATAACTCGAAGATTTTCTTTCAAACTCATTTTCTTATCCTTTTATGTCCTGGCGGCGGCGATAGGTGGTGATACCTGCGCTGACGAGCTGGTTCATGGCCGGTCCTGAGACGCGTTCGGAATGTCCGATGAAGAGCAGCCCGCCCGGGCGCAGCAAGGCCGCAAATCGGCTCCACAGACGGGCCTGGGTTGGCTTGTCGAAATAGATTGCCACATTGCGGCAAAAAATCGCGTCAAATGGGCCGCGCATCGGCCAGTCACCAACCAGGTTAAGCTCGGCAAAACGGATCAGGCCGGTTACGCATGGATCCGGAGAGAAATGTCCTGCGGCGCTGGTGGTGATGAAACTTTTGCGAAACGCGGGCGGGATGCTACGCGCTTCCTCTTCGGGATAGATCGCAGCGCGTGCCTTCGCGAGAATGGCCGGGTCAATATCGGTGGCAAGAATGCGAATATTGAGTTTTGCCGCATCAGGCAGCAGATCAAGGATCCGCATCGCGACCGAACCTGGTTCCTGGCCGGCAGAACATCCGGCCGACCAGACCCGAAGCCTCTGGCCTGATCTGAGACCGGACAGACTGGGCTTAAGCAGGTTTTCTGCGAAGATGTCGAAGTGATGCGCTTCACGGAAGAAGCTGGTCACATTGGTGGTCAGCGCGGTGACGAAGGCTTCACGTTCGGCCTGGAAATCGCCTGATTCCAGTCTTGAACAGAAAGAGGCGATATCTGTGCACCGAAACTCCTGCAACAGCCGGGTGATCCGGGACTGGACAACCTGCTTTTTGTTTTCCTGTAAGACGAGGCCGAATTCGCGTTGTGCATAGCTGGCGACCCGGCGAAATTCGGCATCGCTGAAATCACTGTTGCCGGGTTCAGAGGGGATGAGGGGGCGGCGGGCGGTCCGGGTCATGCTGCCTGTTTCGGTTTGCATTGAATGACCGCCTCGAGATCGATCACCCGGGTCATGCCTTCCTCCATCTGGATGATGCCGGTGATGGAGGCGCGCGTGCTTTCAGAGCGGATATCGGGGGTCTCCTGGATCTGGTTTCTGGCGACCGAGAGGATCTCCGAGACCGCCTCGACAAGCAGACCGACAGTCTGATTGCCGATGATGGCGACCACGACCACATTGCGCGGATTGTCCTGGGTGGGGCCAAGGCCGAACCGGGCGGAGAGATCATAGATCGGGATGACCGAGCCGCGCAGATTCATTACGCCAAGAACCTCTTTCGGCGCATGGGGCAGCGGCGTGACCGTGCTCCAGCGGCGGATCTCGCGGACATGGGAGATATCGAGCGAGAAGCTCTGCGCGCCAGCGAAGAACGTGACGAATTCGGCGTCAAGGCGGCTGGCGGGATCAATGGATTGCATGGGGGCCTCCGGTTTGGGGATGGGGCAAGGCCTGGGCGCGCGCGGCCAGCGGATGGAAGGACTGAGAGGCCGGGGCCGCTGAGGCGCCGGCCGCGGGCGGCAGATAGTTTGCGCCGTTGCGTCCATTGATCAGCCCGGACATGTTCGATGTCAGGGCTTCGGTATCGAGGATCAGGGCGATCTGGCCGTCGCCCAGCACGGTTGCTGCCGAGACGCCCGGAATGGCGCCGTAATTGGAATCGAGACCCTTGATCACCACCTGCCGTTGATCCAGGACCGCATCCACCATCAGCGCGCAATGGGCCTGGGCATCGGTTTCCACCAAAAGGGCAAGTGAGGCCTGAGCCGGATCGCGTCGGCCGAAACCAAGGCATTCTGCGACGTCGATCATGGGCAGGAAGCGGCCACGGATGGAAAGCAGCCGGTCGGAGGTTCCAAGGAGATGCAGATCGGCGGCGGTCGGGCGGATGGTTTCAATCACCGATGCGATCGGAATGACCATGGTCTGGCCGGCTACGGAAATGACCATGCCATCCATAACGGCAAGGGTCAGGGGCAGTGAAATGGTAAATTCGGAGCCGCTGCCGAGGGTCGAACTGATCGCAATCCGACCGCCAAGGGCCCCGACAGCGTTCTTCACCACGTCAAGGCCAACCCCCCGCCCCGAGAGATTCGAGATTTTCTCGGCCGTAGAAAAACCTGGCAGGAATAAGAGGTTATCAATCTCTGCATCACTCAGTTCGGCGCCCTCTGCCACCAGCCCGCGTGAGATTGCTTTTGCGAGAATGCGGTTGCGGTCCAGCCCGCCGCCATCGTCGCTGATGGTGATGATCACGCTGCCGGAACGATGTGCGGCAGAGAGGCGAATAGTGCCTTCAGGATCCTTGCCGGCCGCCGCACGAGCCGCGGCACTTTCCAGCCCGTGATCAACGGCGTTGCGGATCATATGGGTCAGCGGATCCGCCAGCCTCTCAACCACGGTCTTGTCGACTTCGGTCGCATCGCCAATGGTGACCAGATGCGCGGGCTTGCCTGTTGCTTCGGCCGCTTCGCGCACGATGCGGGACATGCGCTGGAAGAGCGGTTTCACCGGCTGGGCGCGGATTGCCATCACCGCCTCTTGCAGGTCGCGCGCGAGAAGGCGGTAATCTTCGGTATGGGAGATGATTTCCGTGTCTGCGGGTAAGGACAGGTCGGTCACGCTCTGTTCGATCATCGCCTGGTTGATGATCAGCTCGCCTACCGCGTTGATCAGCCGGTCCACCCGCTCCAGATCGACACGCAATGTGGGCTTTGGACCACGTCCTTCGGCGTCTTCTTCGCTTTTCGGAAGACGACGGCGGAGAAGGGCGCCGGCGCCTTCGCCAGTCGCGTCTCTCGCCGTGTCTTTCTCTGGTTGAAGGGTGGAGGTCTCGGTCACCGCACCCGGCGGAGGGCCGGCAGGGGGTGAGATGACGACTTGCTCTGGTTCAGGGGCGCGCGACTGGATTGTCAGTGGCTCCACCAGAGGTTCCGTCAGAGGCGCAGGCCAGGGGAGCGCGACATCCTGGGTTTCGATTCCGCTCGCAGGCGTGATTTCCGGCGCGACAGAAAGCTCACACAGGCCGCGCACGAATTCGAAATGCGCCTCGACCGCCGCTTCGGGCAGATGGCTCGCAACCAGAATATCCCATGCAAGACAAGGCTTTGCCGGGTCGAACTCAGCCAGTTCCGGCAAGGAGGAGAGATCCGGTCTGACCTCGAGCTCGCCCGTGGCTGCGAGGCTTGTGATCAATACCAGCGGATCATGGCCATTGCTGTAAAGCTGCGGCCAGGGAATGAAGCGGATCCGGTGGCGGGGAGCGCTGATGGTCTTGTCGGGGAGGAGACCGGCGGGCGCGGGCGCCGCCGTCACCCCGGAGCCAGAGGTCAGAGGATCGGGGAGGGACTGATCCGGGAGTGGAAATTCCTGGTCCGGAAGGTCGAGGGCGGGCAGGCCGGGACTTGCGCCGAAATCCAGCGTGATGGCGCTGAAGCCGAAATCTTCATCGGCGGCAGACTCCTCGAAACCGGCATCACCGAGGCAGGTGCCAAGATTTACAAGGAACGCGGCTGTGACCTCTTCATCGATGCTGCGTTCCTCGCGCGCGGCCTCGACCTGGTCGGCGAGATGATCTGCAGATCGCAACAATATATGCATGACCTCGTCGCTCAGATCGAGCCGGTCCGAGCGGATTTCATCAAGGACCGTTTCGAACCGATGGGCAAAGGCGACCAGATCCGAGAGCGCGAAGGCACCGGCGCCGCCTTTGATCGAATGAACGGCGCGGAAGACGGCATTGAGACATTCACTGTCGGCCTCGCCGGTCTCCATCCTGGCGAGACCTTCGGCCAGCGCCTCAAGCAGATCCTCGCATTCTTCGAAAAACGTGTCACGAATGGATTGCATAGACATGGTCAGGCCTGTCCCCGTTCGGAATGGCCGGGGCCGGCATAACCGGTGACACGGCGCAAGATGGCGATCAGTTGCAGATCTTCGAAAGGCTTTACCAGCCAGCCGGTGGCACCTGCGGCGCGCGCGCGCGCTTTCAGTGCCTCGCCGCTTTCGGTGGAAAGTACCAGGATCGGCACGCGGGTATTATGTGTGCCGGTGCGAATGGCCTCGATCACGCCGAACCCGTCGAGCCGGGGCATATTGATGTCGGTGATCACAACGTCGGGATCGACCTCGCTGAACATATCGACACCGTCTTTGCCATCATTCGCAGTGGCGCATGCGAAGCCGGCATTCTCGACTGCCTGCCGAAGCAAGGTGCGGATGGTCAGGGAATCATCAATTGCCAGGATACGCAGGGTCATACGGGCAGCGCCTCCGCCCCGGGATCAAGGCCGAGAGCGGCCGCGAGGCCCAGCCAGCGCAGCTGTTCCACATGACCGGTGGCAAGGCCGGTTATGGAAAATGCGATCCCTCTGGCGCGCCAGGACCTGGCCGCAACAAGAAGCGTTTCGACCAGGGGCCCATTGGGGAGGCGGAGGCGGCTGGCATCGACCTCGACCGGCTGGCCCTCATGGCGGCGCAGGAACGCCAGAATTGAAGGGTCGCCCAGCGGATCGGCCCGCTCCGCCAGCTCCAGTTTTGCCGATTGTATGCGGGTCTCTGACCCCGCCAGGTCTGACGCCCGCAGATCCGGATCTGCCGGGTCCGAATCCGGAGAGCCTGCATCTGGCACACCCGAAACCGGCAAACCCGAATCTGGCACAGCCGGATCTGCTCCTGTCACCTCTGGCAGCCCCGAAATTGGCAGCTCTGAACCCGGCATGGCCATGGCCCCCTGTTTACAACACGTCTGATCCGCACATGGATAGACTGCTGAAACTTAAAGAAAGGTTGTTCCGGCCCGGCCAGCTGCCCAAAAATTCGTCAATCTTTCGCAGTTTTTATGCGACCACCGGCAACCGGGTGTCTGGTCTTAGTGCCATTTTGCGTCTGGCCCTAATGACGGGGCGCAATTTCCGCGATACTCGCGGCGAAGGCGATCTCGCAGGGAAAGGCAGAGCCATGGAAGGCATTCAGGGCATGAACGATATGGGGCGCGTGGTCGAAGCCGACCGCGCCCATGTCTGGCACCATCTGGCGCAGCATAAGGCGTTTGAAACCGCTGACCCGCGCGTGATCGTCGAGGGCAAGGGCATCCGGGTCTGGGATGCCAAAGGCAAGGAATACATCGACGCGGTCTCGGGCGGCGTCTGGACGGTGAATGTCGGCTACGGTCGCGAGAGCATCGCCAATGCGGTGCGCGACCAGCTGATCAAGATGAACTATTTCGCCGGTGCTGCGGGCACGGTCCCGGGCGCGCTGTTTGCCGAAAAGCTGATCACCAAAATGCCGGGCCTGACCCGGGTCTATTATTCGAATTCGGGCTCCGAGGCGAATGAGAAGGTCTATAAGATGGTGCGCCAGATCTCGGCACGTCATCACGGCGGCAAGAAATGGAAGATCCTCTACCGTGACCGCGACTATCACGGCACCACCATCGCGGCGCTGGCCAGTGGCGGCCAGGACGAGCGGTCCAGCCAATACGGGCCGTTCCCCGATGGCTTCGTGCGGGTGCCGCATTGTCTGGAATACCGCAAGCAATGGGATGTCGAGAATTACGGCGAGCGCGCCGCTGACGCCATTGAGGAAGTGATCCTGCGGGAAGGCCCGGACACTGTCGGCGCCATCGTTCTGGAACCGGTGACCGCAGGCGGCGGCGTTATCGTGCCCCCGAAAGGTTATTGGGAACGCGTGCAGGAGATCTGCACGAAATACAATATCCTGCTGCATATCGACGAGGTCGTCTGCGGTATGGGCCGCGCCGGTGCCTGGTTCGGCTATCAGCATTACGGCATCAAGCCGGATTTCGTGACCATGGCGAAGGGCCTTGCCTCGGGCTATGCAGCGATCTCCTGCACCGTGACCACCGAGCGCGTGTTCGAGATGTTCAAGGATGATGCCTCGGATCCGCTGAGCTATTTCCGCGACATTTCGACCTTTGGCGGCTGCACCTCCGGCCCGGCAGCGGCGCTGGAAAACATGCGGATCATCGAAGACGAGGATCTGATCGGCAATACGGTCGCCATGGGCGATCGTTGCCTCGCGAACCTCCAGGCGCTGATGGAAAAGCATAAGGTGATCGGCGATGTGCGCGGCAAAGGCCTGTTCCTTGGCGCCGAGCTGGTGGCGGATCGCGGCACCAAAGAGCCGGTTGCCGAGAAGCTTGCGGCCCAGGTTGTGGCGGAATGCGGCGCGCAAGGGGTGATCATCGGGGTGACGAACCGTTCGCTGCCGGGGTTCAACAACACGCTCTGCCTTGCGCCGGCGCTGATCGCGACGCCGGACAATATCGACGAGATCACCGGGGCCATCGACGTCGCCCTGACCCGCGTCTTCGGCTGATCCCGTTTCAGGTGACATCAGGGGCTGCGGGGGAAACCTCGCGGCCCTTTCGCGTTTCAACCGGTAAAGAACGGGTGGAGATCCAGATCGCCCACGGGCGCAGCGCCGGTCACCCCGCGTGAGAGGACATAATCCGACGGGATCCCGGCACAGCCGAGACCCGCGCGCGCCGCAAAGCCAAAGCGCTGATAATAGCGCGGATCGCCGACCAGCGCCGCACCGGGAACACGCGCCGCCTCCAGCCGGTGCAGCGCGGCCTGCATCAGGGCGGAACCGATGCCCTGACCCTGACGGGCGGGCAAAACAGAGACGGGCGCAATCAGCGCATACCCGCTTTGCCCCCGATCCGGCAGGGTGAGGCCGCAATATGGCCGATCAGCTGCCCGTCCTCTTCCGCGACCAGCGACAGCAGCAGTGCCTGCGCCGCGCGCAGACCGCTGACCAGGCAGGCCTCATTGCCATCCCTGTGGGGCGCCTCCAGAAAGGCTGCGGTGATCAGGGCGGAGATGCGCTCCTCGTCCTCACGTCTCTCATCACGGATCTGCATCGCTATCCTCCCGGGAGGGGTTCTGGCTGAGCGGGGTTCTGGACGCCGCCGACCCGACGACATATCTTCGCCGCATGTTCAGGGAGACTAAGGATGCTCAAGGGAATTGACCACCGGCTGAATGCCGATGTGCTGGGCACACTGCGCGCGATGGGACATGGCGATATGCTGATCCTCGTCGACACGAATTTCCCCGCCCATTCAGTGGCGAAAGAGACCGTGATGGGCCGGCCCCTCATGATGGAAAACCTGACGGCGGCCGAGGCGGCGAATGCGATCCTTTCGGTGCTGCCGCTGGATGATTTCGTGCCGGATTTCGCGGGCCGGATGGAGGTTGTCGGCGACGCCGATGCCCGCCCCGAGGTGCAGGCAGAGGTCCAGGCCGAGATCGACCGTGCCGAGGGCCGCGCCCGCCCGCTGCCGGGGATCGACCGTTTCGCCTTTTACGATCTCGCGAAACAGGCCTATGCGGTTGTTGTGACCGGCGAGCGCCGGTTCTACGGCTGTTTCATGTTGCGCAAGGGCGTGATCGCGCCCGATGCCTGACAGACGCCTGACCTTCAAGACCGGAGCTGATGATGAGTGCAGTCAAACCTGTGGTGGTGCTTGGCATTTTCAATGCCGATGCGGTCTACCTTGCCAAACGTCAGCCCAAGATCGGCGAGACGGTGATGGGCGAGGATTTCAAGCTGGAGCCGGGCGGCAAGGGGTCGAACCAGGCGGTGGCGGCGGCAAAAGCCGCCGGGCCGGGCGGTGCCGCCCATATCATCACCCGGCTCGGGCGCGACGATTTCGCGAAAATGGCGCGGGCAGTCTGGTCTGACGCCGGCGTGATCCCTGAAGTCACCGAAGATGCGGCAAGCCATACCGGCTCGGCCTTCATCTTCATCGAAGCGGCGACCGGCAATAATGCGATCATCGTTGCCGCAGGGGCCGGGGGGCGGATCACGCCCGGGGATCTTGAGGCGCGGGCGGATCTGATACGGGGCGCCGGCGTCTTCATCACGCAGCTCGAACAACCGATCGAGGCGGCGCGGACCGGGCTGCGCCTCGCGCGCGAAGCGGGCGTGACCACGATCCTCAACCCGGCCCCGGCGGCAGAGCTTGATGACGCGCTGCTGGCGCTTTGCGACTTTCTGACGCCAAACGAATCCGAGGCAGAGCTGCTGACCGGCATTCCGGTCACTGATATCGCCTCCGCCGTTTCTGCGGCGGATGCGCTGCTGGCGCGCGGGGTTGGCGCGGTGGTGGTGACGCTCGGGGCGAATGGTGTTCTCTATCGTGACCGTGAGACACAGCTGCATATCCCGGTCATAAATGCGGGGCCAGTGGTGGAAACCACCGGTGCGGGGGATGCCTTTAACGGAGGCTTCGCGGTCGCGCTTTCCGAAGGGATGGAGATCGAAACTGCGCTGCGATTCGGCAATGCTACAGCGGGTCTCAGCGTCACCCGTGCAGGGGCCGCCTCTGCCATGGCCGGGCGCGATGAAATTGACGCGCTGCTGGCAAAAAGCTGACATCCGCCCTCTGACTGCTTTCGGAAGCCTCCGGCGGGGATATTTAAGAGACAGATGAAAAGGGGCATCTTTTTCACCTGTCTCTTAAATATCCCGGGGGGAGCGCGAATGCGCGTGGGGGGCAGCGCCCCCCTTTCTGAGGTTTCGCATTTAGAAACGGCGCTGCGGCTCTGGTGGCGATATCCTCCGTCCGGTCAAGTTTTTGCGAAACTGTCACACTGGGGTTACAAAACCGAAGCATCACGGCCGCAGAAGGGAATTGCCCGTATGAGGGCTTCCTGTAACCCGAACGGACGTGGTCATGACGGTCCTGCCTCTTTTGATGATCCTCGCGGTGCTCGCTGCCGCCGGTTTCATCCTCGGTCGACAGCGCGCGCTGGCGCTGGCCGGGGGTGAGACGAAGAAACTCCATTCTCTGCCAGCCTATTATGGCTGGCATGCCGCGATCATGGCCTTTGTGCCGGCATTTTTCGCGCTGATCGCCTGGCTTCTGATCCAGCCATTCTTTATTGAAAGTGCCGCGCTGAGCCATCTGCCGGCCTCTGTGCTGGAAGATTCGACCGCCAGCACGCTTGCCATGTCGGATGTCCGTAAAATCGCGGCCGGACTGGACAATGCGGTATACCAGGGCGCGCTGACGGAGACTGACGTTGACGCGCTGAATGCAGGCGAAGGCGATTTGCGGGCTTTCTTCGGAACGGTCGGTGTCGCCCTGGCATCCCCGGTCTCGCCCGAAGTGCTTTCGGCGGCGAAGCAGTATCGCGAGACGGTGGCGTCGGCCTCGATTGTCAGGGCCGTCGTGATCCTCCTGATCGCCGTGGCCGCTCTGGCCTGGGCGCTGAAGCTGACCGCGCCGGATTTCTGGGCCAGGAACCGGGTCGAGAAGGTCGTGCTCTGGCTTTTGATGCTGGCCTCGCTGATTGCGATCCTGACCACGGTCGGCATCATCTGGTCGCTTCTGTCTGAAAGCTTCAACTTCTTCAGCCAGTACCCGATCGGGGATTTCTTCTTCGGTCTGACCTGGAACCCGAAATTCGGTGGCGGCTCGGATCTGGGCTTTATCCCGCTCTTCTGGGGCACGATCTATATCACCATCATCGCGCTTCTCGTCGCGGTGCCGCTGGGTCTTTTCGCCGCGATCTATCTGGCGGAATATGCCTCGCGCCGGACCCGCGCCTGGGTCAAGCCGATGATCGAGGTGATCGCCGGCATCCCGACGGTTGTATACGGACTTTTCGCCCTGATCACCGTTGGCCCTTTCCTGCGCGACTATTTCTCGGCGCCGATGGGGCTGGGGAATTCGGCGGCCTCGGTGATGACCGCCGGTATCGTGATCGGTCTTCTGAACATCCCCTTCATCTCGTCGCTGTCTGACGACATCATCAACGCGGTGCCGCAATCCTTGCGCGACGGGGCTTTCGGCCTTGGCTCGACCAAATCCGAGACCATCCGCCAGGTCGTGCTGCCCGCAGCCCTTCCCGGTATCGCCGGTGCGATCCTGATGGGCGCCTCGCGTGCCATCGGTGAGACGATGATCGTGGTGATGGGGGCCGGTGCGGCGGCGAAACTCAGCCTGAACCCCTTTGAGGCCATGACCACAATGACGGTGAAGATCGTCGGTCAGCTGACCGGGGATACCGATTTCAACAGCCCTGAAACCCTTGTGGCTTTCGCACTGGGCATGACGCTCTTTGTCATCACGCTGCTTCTGAACGTGATGGCCGTCTGGATTGTGCGGAAATACCGGGAGCAATACGAATGAGCGACATTTCCGCAAATGGCCCGGTCGGCGGCCCGGCTTCTGCCCCGGGTAAGCCGAAGGTCTCGATCATCGGCCAGTCGGCCCGGATGAAGGCAAGGAACCGTACCGAGAGCATTTTCAAGGTGCTTGGTCTGTCGGCGATCCTGTTCAGCCTCGCCGTCCTCGCCCTGATGCTCTTCACCATCTTTCGCGACGGGACCTCGGCTTTCTTCCAGACCAAGGCGACATTCCCGATCACGCTTTCCGCGGAAGTCATCGACCCTGCCGGCAATCGCAACCGCGATGACCTGACGAAACAGACCACGATGACCTATAACAAGGTCATCAACGAAGCCTTCCTGGCAGCGCTTGCCGCCAATGGGATCAAGACCGATGATGTTCCGCAAAAGGAAATCACCGAGATGATCTCGAAAGGGGCGGCGGGGGAGCTGCGGGCCGATGTGCTTGCTGATCCTGCGCTGGTGGGACAGACCATCGAGTCGAGCATCGTGCTTGGTGGCCGGATCGACGGCTATATGAAGGGCCGCGTCACCCGCGAAAGCGCAGAGCGCGATTCGAATGTCACCCTCGGGCAGCTGGATCTCGCGGACCGGATGAAAGAGGCCGGGATGCTGGCCACGGTCTGGAACTGGGATTTCGTCACCAATACCGACAGCTCGGACACCCGTCCCGAGACCGCCGGGCTGGGTGTCGCGATCCTCGGCTCTGCCTATATGATGTTTCTCGTGCTGATCATGTGTGTGCCGGTCGGTGTGGCAGCCTCGATCTATCTTGAGGAATTCGCGCCGAAGAACCGCTGGACCGATCTGATCGAGGTGAATATCGCGAACCTCGCAGCCGTGCCCTCGATCGTCTACGGGATCCTGGGTCTTGCGATCTTCATCAACGTCATGGGCGGCCAGATGGGCGTCGAGGCGCTGAAGATGTCGGCCTCGCTTGTGGGCGCCCTTGTGCTCAGCCTGCAGACCCTGCCGACGATCATCATCGCGACCCGTTCGGCGATCCGCGCGGTGCCGCCCTCGATCCGCGATGCGGCACTTGGGATCGGCGCCTCAAAGATGCAGACCGTGTTCCATCATGTGCTGCCGCTCGCGATGCCGGGCATCCTGACCGGCACCATTCTGGGCCTCGCCTCGGCGCTTGGCGAAACCGCACCTTTGCTGCTGATCGGCATGGTGGCCTTTGTCGCCAACTATCCGTCGGCCCCTGGGATGGTGGTTTTTCGGATCCCGCGACCGCGCTGCCGGTGCAGGTCTATTCCTGGGCCTCGCGTTCGGACCCGGCCTTTATCGAACGGTCGAACGGTGCCATCATCGTCCTGCTGGTCTTCCTTCTCATCATGAACCTGACGGCCATCTTCCTGCGCCGCAAGTTCGAGCGCCGCTGGTAAGCAGCGAACAGGCGAAAGCGAGTAATGAACATGAATGATATGCGTATTGCTGATCGCACCGTTGAGACCAACGGCATCCGGATCAAGGCCAGCGCCGTGCAGGTGTATTACGGCGAGAGCCAGGCCATCAAAGACGTCTCGGTCGATATCCCCGACAAAGCCGTCACCGCGTTTATCGGGCCTTCGGGCTGCGGGAAATCGACCTTCCTGCGCACGCTGAACCGGATGAATGACACGATCCCGATCTGTAAGGTCCAGGGCGAGATCCTGCTTGATGGCGAGAATATCTATGACAAGCGGGTCGACCCGGTGCAGCTGCGCGCCAAGGTCGGCATGGTGTTCCAGAAACCGAACCCCTTCCCGAAATCGATCTATGACAATGTGGCTTATGGCCCGCGCATCCATGGTCTGGTCCGGTCAAAGGCCGAACTTGACGGGGTCGTGGAATCGAGCCTCCGGAAGGCCGCTTTGTGGAATGAGGTCAAAGACCGTCTGCACGCGCCGGGCACCGGGCTTTCGGGGGGGCAGCAACAGCGTCTGTGCATCGCACGCGCCGTGGCGACGTCGCCGGAAGTGCTGCTGATGGACGAGCCCTGTTCGGCGCTTGACCCGATTGCGACCGCACAGGTCGAGGAGCTGATCGACGATCTGCGCTCGAATTTCTCAGTGGTGATCGTCACCCATTCGATGCAGCAGGCCGCCCGTGTCAGCCAGAAAACCGCGTTCTTCCATCTCGGCAACCTGGTGGAATATGGCGAGACCTCGCAGATCTTCACCAACCCGAAAGATCCGCGCACTGAATCCTATATTACCGGCCGCATCGGCTGAGGGGAGAAGAGACCATGCAAGACAGTCACATTGTTTCTTCCTTCGATCGCGATCTGGAAGGTGTTCAGGCCCAGGTGATGAAGATGGGCGGTCTGGTCGAGAAGGCGCTTCTCGATGCGGCGGAAGCGCTGGAACTGCGCGATGAGGCGCTGGCGGAAAAGGTGCGCCAGGGCGACCGCGCAATCGACGGGCTGGAAGAGCTGATCCAGACCGAATGTGCCCGGATCATCGCACAGCGCGCCCCTGCGGCGTCGGATCTGCGCACCGTCCTGACGGTGATGCGGCTTTCGACCGCGCTGGAACGCTCGGGCGATTACGCGAAGAACCTCGCGAAACGCAGCCTCGTTCTGATGGGCATGGCGCCTGTGGGCACCGCCACCGGCACGGTGCGCCGGATGGCGAAGCTTGTGGTGCAGCAGATGTCGGATGCGCTGGATGCCTATATCGCCCGCGATGCGGTGCGCGCCCGCGAGATCCGCGCCCGCGATCAGGAAATCGACCAGATGTATTCCGGTCTCTTCCGCCAGCTGCTGACCTATATGCTGGAAGATCCGCGCACCATCACCGCCTGCATGCATCTGCATTTCATCGCGAAAAACATCGAGCGCGTTGGCGATCACGCCACCGGCATCGCTGAGCAGGTGATTTATCTGGTCGAGGGCGAGCTGCCCTCTGACGACCGTCCGAAACATGATGCCGTATCCGAATCGGTGTGAGCCGCGCGGAACGGAAGGAGTAGCAAATGGCACAGGACGGCAGACCGACCGTGCTTCTGGTCGAGGACGAGCCCGCGCAGCGGGAGGTCCTCGCCTATAACCTCGACGCCGAAGGCTTCCGGGTGGTTCCGGCGGATAATGGCGAGGATGCCCTGATCCTTGTCGAGGAAGAGGCGCCCGATATCATCATCCTCGACTGGATGATGCCCAAACTCTCCGGCATCGAAGTGTGCCGGCGGCTGAAGATGCGGCCCGAGACCCGGTCAACCCCGATCATCATGCTCTCGGCCCGCGCCGAAGAGGTGGACCGGATCCGGGGTCTTGAGACCGGGGCGGATGATTATGTCATCAAGCCCTATTCGGTGCTGGAACTGATGGCCCGCACCCGTGCCCAGCTGCGCCGGGTGAGGCCTTCAACCGCCGGTGTGGTGCTGGAATATGGCGATATCCGGCTCGATCCGGAAACGCACCGGGTCTACCGTTCGGACAAGGTGCTGAAGCTCGGGCCGACCGAGTTCCGTCTCCTGACCACGCTGATGGAAAAACCGGGCCGGGTCTGGTCGCGCGAGCAGCTTCTGGACCGGGTCTGGGGTCGCGACATCTATGTCGACACGCGGACGGTGGATGTCCATGTCGGGCGTCTGCGCAAATCGCTGATGCAGTTCGGCGGCGATGATCCGGTCAGGACGGTGCGCGGCGCGGGCTACGCGCTTGGGTGAGGGCGCGCTTTGCCTTAGGCCTGAATAGGTTTGTCAGGGTGAAATGAGGGAAGGGCCTGCCGGTGGAACGGCGGGCCCCTTCTTCTTTGCTCTGGCTGCGGCTGGATGCCTCTGGCGGGCGTATTTTTTGTCAGGAGGAAAGGCAGCGCGGGGCAGGGTCAGCCGCGCGGGTTGAGCAGTTTACTAAGAAGCGCATTGGCGCGGATCGTGCCGAGGCGCGCGCCATTCTCAATGACGGCGAGGGTTTCGGTGCCGGAGGTGATCGCCTCCATCACATCGCGCACCGGCATTTCGGGATGGATCTCGCGACCGGCGGGGAGCGAGGTGCCCGGCTCCATCACATCTCGCGCGGTCAGCACGCCCAGTGGGTTCATATGGGCCACGAAATCGGCGACGTAATCCGAGACCGGGTTTGCGATGATCTCGCGTGCGGTGCCACATTGCACGATGCGTCCGCCCTCCATCAAAGCGATGCGGTTGCCGAGTTTGAACGCCTCATCAAGGTCATGGCTGACGAAGATGATGGTGCGTTTCAGCCTTGCCTGAAGATCGAGGAGCTCGTCCTGGAGATGGGCGCGGATCAGCGGGTCGAGGGCCGAGAAGGGCTCGTCCATCAGAAGTATAGGTGCTTCTGTGACAAAGGCGCGCGCAAGGCCGACACGCTGCTGCATACCGCCCGAAAGCTCTCCCACCTTGCGGTCGGCCCATTGGCTGAGATTGACCAGTTTCAGCTGACGGTCGACGCGGTCGCGGCGCTCGGACGGGCTGATCCCGGCAAGTTCGAGGCCGAGGCCTACATTGTCGCGCACGCTGCGCCAGGGCAGCAGGCCGAATTGCTGGAAGACCATGGCGATGCGGTTGGCACGCAAGCCGCGCAGCCCTTCGGCGCTGGCCTTGGTGACCGAGACCATCTGATTGCCATCATGGACCCGGACCTCGCCGCGCACCACCGGATTGAGCGCATTGACGCCCCGGAGCAGCGTTGATTTGCCCGAGCCCGAAAGGCCCATCAGCACGAGGATCTCGCCCTCGGCCACGCTCAGGCTGCAGTCATGCACCCCCAGCACCTGGCCGGTGCGGGTCTGGATCTCGGCGCGGGACAGGCCTTCGTCCATCAGCGGCAAAGCGCGGTCCGGCCGGTCGCCGAACACGATTGAGACGCGGTCGAATTCTACAGCTTTTCTGGTCATTTGCGTCTCACCCGCAGCATACGGTCCAGCATGACGGCGACCACCACGATGATCAGCCCCGATTCAAAGCCGAGCGCGGTATTGCCCTGCTGCAAGGCGCGCACCACCGGAATGCCAAGCCCATTGGCACCGACCATGGCCGCGATCACCACCATCGACAAAGACAGCATGATGGTCTGATTGAGCCCCACCATGATCTGCGGCAACGCCCAGGGCAGTTCGACCTTGAGGAGCTTCTGGCGCGGTGTGGCGCCAAAAGCGGTGGCCGCTTCGGTCAGGGCGAGGGGGGTCGAGGACACGCCAAGATAGGTCAGCCTGATCGGGGCCGGCAGCACGAAGACGACCGTGGCCAGAAGCCCGGGCACCATGCCAAGGCCGAAGAACACCACCGCCGGGATCAGATAGACGAAGGTCGGCAGGGTCTGCATCAGGTCAAGCACCGGCGAAAGCGCGGCATAGAGCTTTGGGCGATGCGCGCAGGCGATGCCGATGGGAACGCCGATGGCCATGCAGGTGATGCAGGAATAGAACAACAAAACAAGGGTTTGCGTGGTTTCCTTCCAATATCCCTGGTTCAGGATGAACAGAAAGCCAAAAAGGACCAGCAGGCAAAGCTGCCACGATCTTTGCCGCCACCAGGTCAGCGCCATGAAGGCCGCCACCACCACCAGGGCATGCGGATATTGCAGCACATCAAGCGTGCTGTTGATCAGCCAGCTCAGCGCGTCACTGATGGCGTCGAACAGCCAGCTGAGATTCAGCTTGAGCCAGTCCACCACTGTCTTCGCCAGGGCGCCGATGGGGATTTTTGCGATCTTCTCATAGCCGAAAAAGGCGAGAACCGAGGCGAAGAATGAGTCCATTGCTGCCTGTCCAGGAAGGAAACCGGGCGGCCGGAGCAGGGGGCGGCGGCGCGTGCGCCTGAGGCGACCCTCTCCGGCTGCGGTGTCAGGGGCCGGCCCCGGCCGGGTTTGCCGGTGCGTCAGGGGGCCGGTTGGGCAGGGCCGGGCGCCTGGCCCGGCCCCTTGGCTGCATCAGTTCAGGCCGGCTTCGACCGCCGCCACTGCGTCACCGCCGTCTTTGGTGGTCACACCGGCAAGCCAGGGCTTCCAGGTGTCGGGGTTGGCTTTGAGCCAGGCTTTCGCCGCCTCATTGGGATCAGCGCTGTCATTGAGGATCGCGCCCATGATCTCATTTTCCATCGCCAGCGAGAATTCCAGGTTTTCGAGGAACTTGCCGGTATTGGGGCATTCGGCGACATAGCCCTTACGGGTATTGGTGTTGACGATAGCGCCGCCGAAATCCGGGCCGAAGACATCATCACCGCCCGAGAGATAGGTCAGTTTGAAGTTCGAGTTCATCGGATGCGGCTCCCAGGCGAGGAAGACGATCGGTTTACTGGCCGCGCTGTTGCGCTCCACCTGGGCCAGCATGCCCTGTTCCGAGCTTTCGACGATATCGAATTTGCCAAGGCCAAACTGGTCGGCACCGATCATGTCGAGGATCAGGCGGTTGCCGTCATTGCCGGCCTCGATCCCGTAGATCTTGCTTTCCAGCGCATCGGCCTGGTCTTTGATATTCGAGAAATCCGAGATCCCCGCAGCCGCCCCGGCCTCATTGGTCGCAAGGGTATATTTCGCGCCGGTGAGGTTCGTGCGCACGGTGTCAACGGTGCCTGCCTCGCGGTAGGAGGCGATATCGCCCTCCATCGTCGGCATCCAGTTGCCGAGGAAGACATCAATATCGCCCTCGGCGAGGCCGGCATAGGTGACCGGGACCGAGAGGATCTTGACCTCGGTCTCATAGCCGAGCGCTTTGAGCACTTCGGTCGTGGCGGCGGTGGTTGCGGTGATATCGGTCCAGCCGACATCTGAGAAAACGATTTTGTCGCAGCCTGCCGCCTGGGCGGCGCCGGAAAGGGTGAGGGTTGCGGCACTGGCGAGGAAGATGGAACGCAGGGTCATTTCGGCTCCCGGTCTGTTGGACAGTTTGCGGGCCAGTCTGTCGGCCGGTCTGTCAGGTGGTGTCATTTAAAAGTTATTGTTGATTGACGAGTCAATAAACTTCATGCTTTTCCCATATGGCAAGAGTTTTGTTGGATATGGGCGGATGCCGAAGCTTGGAATGGAGCCTATCCGAAAGGATGCGCTGATCAAAGCCACCATTGTCGAGATCGGGCGCACCGGCTCGCTGGATGTGACGGTCAGTCAGATCGCGAAACGGGCCGGCATGTCTTCGGCGCTGGCGCATCATTACTTTGGGTCCAAAGAAGAAATCTTCCTCGCGGCGATGCGCCATATCCTGTCGCTTTACGGCGCCGAGGTGCGCGGTGCGCTTGCGGTGGCCGAGGGCGACGAGGCACGGGTCAGGGCGATTTTGCGGGCCTCTTTCAGCCCTGGAAATTTTCGCCGCGAGGTGGTCGGGGCCTGGCTGAATTTCTGGGTTCTGGCCCAGACATCTGACGGCGCACGGCGTTTGCTGGCGATTTATCAGGGGCGGCTCAGGTCGAATCTGCTGGCGCCGCTGCGCGGGCTGGCGGGTAGCCGGGCCGGCGAACTGGCCGAGGCGCTTGGCGCGATGATTGACGGGCTCTATCTGCGCGAGGTCCTGAAAAAGGGCACGCCGGATGGGGCGAGGGCGGCGCGGATGGCGCTGGCCTATCTGGATGCGGAACTTGGAAGGAAAGACAGGGCATGAAGGCGCAACCGAAAGCCAGCCATTTCATCGGCGGCGCATATGTCGAGGATATGGCAGGCGCAGAGATCCAGGTGATCTATCCCGGCACCGGCGAGGTGATCGCGCTTTTGCATGAGGCAACGCCCGCTCTGGTCGAACAGGCGGTGGCATCTGCCGCGCGCGCACAGAAGGAATGGCGCCGCATGCGCCCGGTCGAACGCGCCCGGGTGCTGACCCGCGCGGCCGCGATCATCCGCGAGCGCGGCGAGGAACTGGCGCAGCTTGAGACCCTCGATACCGGCAAGCCGATCCAGGAAACGCGGGTCGCTGACTGGCCTTCGGGCGCGGATGCGCTGGAATATTTTGCAGGCCTCGCGCCCACCGTGACGGGCGAGACGATCCCGCTGGGTCAGGACATGGTCTATACGATCCGCGAACCCCTGGGCGTCTGTGTCGGTATCGGCGCCTGGAATTATCCCAGCCAGATCGCCTGCTGGAAATCGGCCCCGGCGCTGGCGATGGGCAATGCGATGGTGTTCAAACCGTCCGAAGTCACGCCCCTTGGTGCTTTGAGGCTGGCGGAGATCTTCATTGAGGCGGGTCTTCCGGCCGGGCTTTTCAATGTGCTGCAGGGCAGGGGCGCGGTCGGCGCCAGCCTGATCTCTGACAGCCGCGTGGCCAAGGTCTCGCTGACCGGCTCGGTTCCTACCGGGCAAAAGGTCTATGCCAAAGCCGCCGAAGGGCTGCGTCACGTCACGATGGAGCTTGGCGGCAAATCGCCCCTGATCATTTTTGACGACGCGAGCCTTGAGGATGCGGTCGGCGCGGCGATGCTCGCCAATTTCTATTCGGCAGGGCAGGTCTGTTCCAATGGCACAAGGGTTTTCGTGCAAAAGGGGCTGAAAGACCGCTTCCTCGCGCGTCTGGCCGAACGGTCCCGGCTGATCCGTATGGGCGATCCGCAGGAGGACGACACCCAGATGGGACCGCTGGTTTCGCAGGCCCAACTGGAGAAAGTCACGGGCTTTATCGCAAGGGCAAAATCCGAAGGCGCGCAGCTGGTCACCGGCGGCGGGCGCGGTGCCTCGAATGATGGCTGGTTTGTTGAACCCACGGTCTTTGCCGATGTCACAGATCAGATGGAGATCGCGCGCGAAGAGGTCTTCGGCCCGGTGATGGCGGTTCTTGATTTCGAGACCGAGGACGAGGTGATCACCCGCGCCAATGCGACCGAATTCGGCCTCGCCGCAGGGGTCTTTACCAAAGATATCGCCCGCGCGCATCGCGTGATTGCAGAACTTGAGGCCGGCACCTGCTGGATCAACGCCTATAACCTGACGCCGGTAGAGGCGCCTTTTGGCGGGTCGAAACTGTCGGGAGTCGGGCGCGAAAACGGCCATGCGGCTGTCGAACATTACTCTCAGGTAAAGTCGGTCTATCTGGGTCTTGGCCCGGTCGACGCGCCTTACTGAGCGGAACAGGCGCCGGGTCGCAGATCCCGGAACATCGATGAAACAGAGGGCGCCTGGCCCGGCTGTCGGACCCCGTTCCGGCAGGCGGTGAGGGCTTGTCCGGCCGGAGGTAAGAAGATGGTCGCGGATTATGTCATCGTGGGGGCGGGGTCAGCGGGTTGCGCCATGGCGTATCGCCTGACCGAAGCCGGCAAGCGGGTAACGGTGATCGAACATGGCGGATCGGATTTCGGGCCCTTCATCCAGATGCCGGGCGCGCTGTCTTATCCCATGAATATGGGCATTTACGACTGGGGCCTGAAATCCGAGCCCGAGCCGCATCTGGGTGGGCGCGTTCTGGCGACCCCGCGCGGCAAGGTGATCGGGGGCTCTTCCTCGATCAACGGCATGGTCTATGTGCGCGGCCATGCCAGAGATTACGACACCTGGGCGGCGATGGGCGCGGATGGCTGGTCTTATGCAGATGTGCTCCCGTATTTCAAACGGATGGAACATTCCCATGGCGGCGAGGGGCCGGAATGGCGCGGCACCGATGGCCCGCTGCACATCACCCGGGGTCCGCGTGACAATCCGCTGTTTGACGCCTTTATCGAGGCCGGGGCGGCGGCCGGCTATCCGGTGACACAGGATTACAACGGCCGCCAGCAGGAGGGCTTTGGCCCGATGGAGGCGACGATCTGGAAAGGCCGGCGCTGGTCGGCGGCCAATGCCTATCTGAAACCGGCGCTGAAGACCGGAAATCTGCAGGTTATCCGCGGCCTCGCCCGTAAGGTGGTGATCGAGAATGGCCGCGCGGTGGGCGTCGAGGTCGATACAAAGGCCGGGCGTCAGGTGATCCGCGCGGGTTCGGAAGTGATCCTCGCCGCCTCATCGCTCAATTCGCCAAAGCTCCTGATGCTGTCCGGGATCGGCCCGGCGGCACATCTGAAAGAACACGGGATCGAAGTTCTGGCCGACCGGCCAGGTGTCGGTGCAAATCTCCAGGACCATATGGAGATCTATATGCAATTCCAGGCGACGCAGCCGATTACGCTTTATAAATACTGGAACCTGTTCGGCAAAGCCTGGGTCGGCGCGAACTGGCTGTTCCTTGGGCGCGGCCCGGGCACGTCGAACCAGTTCGAGGCCTGCGGTTTCATCCGATCGCGCGCAGGCGTCGAATATCCCGATATTCAGTACCATTTCCTGCCCATTGCCGTGCGCTATGACGGCAAAGCGGCGGCGGGCGGCCATGGGTTCCAGGTGCATGTCGGGCCGATGCGGTCGAAATCGCGCGGCTCGGTGACCTTGCGTTCGGCCCGCCCCGAAGATGCGCCGGTGATCCGCTTCAACTACATGTCGGACCCCGATGACTGGGTCGATTTCCGCGCCTGTGTGCGGCTTACGCGGGAGATTTTCGCGCAGGATCCCATGGCGCAATATGTGAAATCCGAGAACCAGCCTGGCCCGGGTGTCGGGAGTGATGCCGAGATCGACGCCTTCATCCGCGAACATGCCGAAAGCGCCTATCACCCCTGCGGCACCGCCCGGATGGGGCGGCGCGATGACCCGATGGCGGTGGTCGACCCGGAATGCCGGGTGATCGGGGTCGAAGGGCTGCGCCTTGCCGACAGCTCGATCTTTCCCCAGGTGACCAATGGCAATCTCAACGGCCCCTCGATCATGACCGGTGAAAAGGCCGCCGATCATATCCTGGGCCGTCAGCCCTTGCCGGCGCTGAACAACGAGCCCTGGATAAATCCCGCCTGGGCGAGCAGCCAACGCTGAATTTTACTTATTTGATCAGCGTCAAAGTGGTGTGATGGCATATGTTTTAACCTCTTCTCAACACGGAAGAAGGAGACTGCCGATGTCGAACACACCGCATACGCTGCAAGAGGAATTTCCGGGCAAAGAGGCGCGCATCACCGAGCTGAAAGTCTCGAATCCCCGTTTCGCGAAGCTGCTTGAGGAGTATGATACGGTGAATGATCAGGTTCACCGTGCCGAGACGCGGATCGACACCGTGTCGGAAGACCATGAGGATGCGCTGCGCCGGTCGCGCTCGCGCATCAAAGATCAGATTTATGCGATGATCCAGGACCAGTAAGGATCCGGGCGCCGTAGACGGCTCTGAACGGAAAACGGGCAGGGGCCATCATGCCCCGCCCGTTGTCATTCTTATGCCCACCAGCCCCTGCAGCGCGCAGGGCACATTGTCACCAGCCCAGCCGGTCGCGCAGCGAGAACCAGGTCATGGCGGTGACCAGCAGGGGCCAGCGCAGCGCCTGGCCGCCCGGAAAGCGACGATGCGGCAGGTCTGCCAGCAGATCAAAGCCGCCCCTTGGTTTTCCCCCCGCCTGCCCGGAGGCCTCGCCGGCAACCGCTTCGGCAATCATCTTGCCCGCAAGTGTCGCCAGCGCGACGCCATGGCCGGAATAGCCCGAGGCCGAGAGCACATTTTTCGCCGGTCGCGCGAAGCACGGCATCCTGTTGACGGTGATCGCCAGCGTGCCGCCCCAGGCGTAGTCGATCTTCGTGTCTGCAAGCTGCGGATAGATCTCCAAAAGCGGTTTGCGGACCACCTTCGCCACATCCGGGAAACGGTAGCCGTAGCTTTCTGCACCGCCAAAGATCAGCCGGTCATCTTCTGACAGGCGCCAGTAATTTACCACGAATTTGGTGTCATGCACCGCAATGGGCTCGGCCAGGACCTCGCGCGCGCGCGCGCCCAGCGGCTCGGTTGCCACAACGAAATTGTTGATCGGCATCACCCGCGCCGCGATGGTCTTTTCCAGGCTGCCGACATAGCCATTCACCGCCAGCACCATGTGGTCACAAGTGACGCGGGCCTGGGCCGTTTCGGCGACCGGCTTATCGCCATAGATCAGCCTGGTGACTTCGCTTTCCTCGAAAATCTGCACCCCGGCGGCCACTGCCAGCTTTGCGAGGCCGATCACGAAATTCAGCGCATGGATATGGCCGGCCCCGCGGTCGATATCGCCGCCTTTGAACGCCTCAGACCCCACAAGCGCGCGCAGGCCCTCGCGGTCGAGGGGCTCGACCTCGTGGTAATCGTAATCCCGGGCAAGCTTTTCGGCGTAACGCTGCGCGTGATCAACTTCGCTCTCATGCCAGCAGGCATGGGCGATGCCGGGGCGGTAGGCGACCCCCTCCATTTCTGATGCCAGGTCACGCACAAGCGCCTTGGCGTCCTGCGCCATATCCCAGAGGCGCCGTGCGTTTTCACGCCCGGCGTGCTTTTCCAGCCAGTCCTGGTCCTGACGCTGCCCGGAGCCGACCTGGCCGCCATTCCTGCCCGAGGCACCAAAACCGACGCGATGCGCCTCGAGCACCACGACTTTCAGCCCCTTTTGCGCCAGATGCAGCGCGCTTGAGAGGCCGGTATAACCGGCCCCCACCACGCAGACATCGGCACGGATTTCGCCCGTGGCGCGCGGGAAGGGCGCAAGTGCGACACGGGTCGCCGCATACCAGCTGTCGGGATAGTGCCCTTGCCGGTCATTGGCGTGCAGAAGATTGACCGCCATCACACGTTCAGGAGCAGATGCTCACGCTCCCACGGGCTGATGACCTGGAGGAACTCTTTGTATTCGTTGCGTTTCACCGAATCGTAGCATTTGACGAAATCGACGCCCATCACGTCTTTCAGCGCCACGTCCTCATCCAGAAGATCCAGTGCATCGCCAAGGTTGACCGGGATCTCATCCGAATCGATATAGGCCGATCCGGTGAATTCCGGGCGCGCGGCTTTCTTCTCCATCAGCCCGAGATAGCCGCAGGCCAAAGTCGCCGCGATGCCGAGATAGGGGTTGCAATCCATCCCCGGCAGGCGGTTTTCGATCCTGCGCGCGGCGGGGCCCGAAATCGGGACGCGCAGCCCGGTGGTGCGGTTGTCGCGGCCCCATTCCAGATTGATCGGCGCCGCGAAATCCGGGACGTAACGGCGGTAAGAGTTCACATAGGGCGCCATCAGCGCGATCGCCGCCCCCATATGGTTCTGCATCCCGGCGATGAAATGGTTGAATTCCGGCGTCTCGGCGCCTTTGGCGGCGGAGAAAATGTTCTTGCCGGTTTTCACATCCACGACCGAAGTGTGGATATGCATGGCAGATCCCGGCTCGCCCGCGATGGGCTTGGCCATGAAGGTCGCAAAACAATCATGGCGCAAGGCAGCTTCACGGATCAGGCGTTTGAAGAAGAACACATGGTCCGACAGTTCAATCGGGTCGCCATGCGCAAGGTTCAGTTCGATCTGCCCGGCGCCGCCTTCCTGCAATATTCCGTCGATCTCCAGGCCCTGGGCTTCGGCGAAATCATAGATATCGTCGATCACCTTGCCATATTCGTCGATGGCGGAAAGGCTGTAGGCCTGTTTCCCGGCGGCACGGCGCCCCGTGCGGCCCATGGGCGGGATCACCGGCATATTGGGATCGATATTGCGCGCGGTCAGGAAGAATTCCATCTCGGGCGCGACAACCGGCCTCCAGCCCTGGGCCTCGTAAAGACCCACGATGCGGCGCAGCACATTGCGCGGCGAGAACGGCACCAGATTGCCCTGCTGATCTTTCGCATCATGGATCACCTGGAGCGTGATATCGGCGGTCCAGGGCGCGGCGGTTGCGGTGGACCAGTCGGGCTCAAGGATCATATCCGGCTCGGTGAAGGCATCAAACGGGCTGTCGGCCCATTCACCGGTGATGGTCTGCAGGAAAATGGAATTGGGCAGGAAGTAATTGGTTTGTTTTGCGAATTTCGCGGCAGGCATCGCCTTGCCGCGTGCCACGCCGGCAATATCGCCGATCACGCATTCCACCTCATCGACGCGACGCTTGCCGATATAGTCCCGTGCTGCCTTGGGCAGTTTTTCCGTCCAGTTGGACATGTTTCACACTCTGGTTTGGGGCCCCGGCCTGCGCTTCATGCGCGGCGCTGAGCGGCCCTTGTCTGGTGAGAGAGAAAGAAATCCGCGATCCTTTCCGCCATTTTCGTCGTGCCAAGGGGGGCGTCGATCTTCTCGGTCGCGGCATCGAGTGTTTCTTGAGGCACCAGCCCCGGGCCGCGGTATTTGATCAGACCTTCGATGAACTCTTTCCTGAATTCCGGATGCGGCTGCACGGTGAACATGCGGTCATCATATAAAAGCCCGGCATTGGAGCAAAAATCGGTCGAGGCGATGACCGCGGCCATTTCGGGCTTTTCCACCACCTGATCCTGGTGCCAGGCGTTCAGTGTGATGGTCTCCGCCTCAGGGCCGGACCCGAAATGGTAATCGGTCGGGCCGACCGACCAGCCGCCTTTGTATTTCTCGACGCGGCCGCCCATCGCCTGGGCGATGATCTGATGGCCGAAGCAGATGCCGACGACCGGCACATGTTCGGCATAGGCCTCGCGGATAAAGGCCTCGAGCGGTTTGATGAACGGGTGATCCTCATAGGCGCCAAAGCGCGAGCCGGTGATCAGCCAGCCGTCGCAGTCATGGACGGATTTCGGGAAATCCATCTCCATCACGGTGAAGCGGCGGAATTCCAGCCCGCGATCCGCGAGCAGGCGTTCGAAGAAATCGGGATAGTCGCCCATGCTGGGTTTAAGGGCGTCGGGGGAGGCCCCGGTTTGCAGGATGCCGATGATCATTGGGGCGCTCTGGGTCACGAAGTTGCGGTCATTAGGATGGTGGGTGCGGCCCCGCCTCTGGTCAAGGGGGGCCGGACTGTATCGCGGTTCAGATCATACGGTATCGAGATAAAGCTCGACCAGTTCCTCGGGCGAAAGCTCGGCGGTGTAATGCAGCTCCTGGCGCTTGGTCATGACCATATTGGCGATCAGCTCGGGCGGCAGGAAGCGCGCCACATGTGGCGAGAATTCAAAAGCGTCGATGGCCCCCTGCCAGGTAGTAGGGATCTGCGGCAGGTCAAGTGCATAGGAATTGCCGCTGATCGGCGCGACGGGTTCCTTGCCGTCTTCGATGCCCGAAAGCGCCGCGCCAAGGATGGCCGCAAGCATCAGATAGGGGTTCACATCCCCCCCGCCACGCGATGCTCGATCCGCCGCGCCGCCGGATTGCCCGAGGGAATACGGATCGCAGCGGTGCGGTTCTCATAACCCCAGCAGATCGCGGTGGGCGCATGGGCATCGGGCACCAGCCGGTCGAAGCTGTTGGCATGGGGGGCAAAAAGCAGGGTCGAATCATGCATCGCCTCAAGGCAACCTGCCACGGCATGGCGCAGGACGGCAGTGCCTTTGGGGCCACCGGAATCGAAGATATTATCGCCCTTCTGGTCCAGCACCGAGAAATGCGTATGCAGACCCGAGCCCGAATAATCGGCATAGGGCTTTGCCATGAACGATGCAGCAAAGCCGTGACGGCGCGCGAGGCCCTTGACCAGCATCTTGAAGAACCAGGCATCATCTGCGGCGCGCAGCGCGTCGTCGCAATGCATCAGGTTGACTTCGAACTGGCCAAGCCCGGTTTCCGAAGTCGTGGTATCCGCCGGGATATCCATCGCCTCGCAGGCGTCATAGAGATCGGTGAAGAAGACGTCGAACGCGTCCAGCGCGCGGATCGACAGCGCCTCGGCCGCCTTGCGGCGTTTGCCGGAACGGGGCGAAAGCGGCACCTGCATCGTCTTGCCGGAATCGTCGATCAGGAAAAACTCCAGCTCCATCGCGCAGACCGGCGTCAGGCCGCGTGCCTTATAGCGGTCGACCACTGCGCGCAAAGCATGGCGCGGATCGCCCTCATAGGGTTTGCCGTTTTCGCGGTACATCCAGATCGGCAGCAAAGCCGAAGGGCTTTCCAGCCAGGGCATCGGCATGAAACCACGCTCGGTCGGGCGCAGGGTGCCGTCCTGGTCGCCCTCTTCAAACACCAGCGGGCTGTCGTCGATATCTTCCCCCCAGATGTCGAGGTTCAAGACGGAATAGGGGAAACGAACGCCGCTTTTCACCACATTATCGGCGAAGCGCGCCGGAACGCGCTTACCGCGCGCCTGCCCGTTGAGATCAGCCGCAGCCACACGAATCGTGCGGACCTGCGGATGTTTTCTGAGCCAGTCCTTCATCATTGATTAAAACCAGCAAGCATGGACGCGTCCCCGCGCCATCGCTCGTGGTGGCCTGGCGACAATCCCGGAAGACGGCCGGCCCACAAGATGCGCAAGGAGCCGGACCATGCCCTGGTCCTTCCCTTGGTTTGATCGCCTCTCCCGCCGGGCATATGGCCCCGATTGAAACGCTGTGGTCGAGCGGGTCCGGGCGGGTGCCCGGATAATTTGATCAAATATAGGATACTAGCGGATCAACTGAGGACGCAAGCGAATTCTTTTCTTCTGATGCGAGGGGAGGTGACGGTTCAGCCGGCTGTTCACCAGGCCGAAGATCCCGATCAGCGTGAGTGTCAGGAGGATGAAATAGAAGGCGACGATCGGATAGGGGACAAAGGGGTTGAAGGTCTTGTCGGCGAAGTAATTCGCGTAATAGAGCGCGTCGCCGCGTTGCTGAAACGCCGGGAAACCTGAGAAGAACACCAGCGTCGTGGCGTGGAACAGAAAGATCGCCTCATTGGTATAGGCGGGCCAGCCGAGCCGCAGCATGGTCGGCCATTCGATGCGGAAAAACCGGTCGCGCCCGGTGATACCATAGGCATCGGCGGCCTCGAGATCGCCTTTCGGCACGGTCATCAGCGCGCCGTAGAAGATCTCGGCACTATAGGCGGAGGTGTTGAGGAAAAGGGTGAGGGCCGCCCCCGCCCAAGCATTGGCCAGCCAGGCGGTCGGGAGGGTGAAGAGCCCAAATACATCGACCGAGCCGCGCAGCACGGTGGTGATGAAGAAATACACGAGGAAGAACTGGATGAAGAGCGGCGAGCCGCGAAAGATGAAGATATACCACCCGGCGGGCTTGCGGATCCATTTATGGCGCGAGGCCTTGGCCATGGCGAGGCCGACGGCGAAAACAAAGCCGAGGGACAGCGCCAGCAGGCCGAAATAGAGGTTCCACAGCATCCCGGACCCGATCAGCACGAACTGATCGCAAAGCGAGATATTGGTGATGGGCAGTGCATTTTCGCCAAAGCCCAGCGAGCGCAGCCAATAGGCCTGAACAGTGTCCCAGCAAGTCATGCCGCATCCTTCCTGAGGGTTTCGCCGGCGCGGGTGGCCTGGCCATGCGAAAGGCGGCGGGTAAGGCGGCCGAGGCCAATCTCGGAGACCCGGGTCAGCGCGAGGTAGAAGACCAGCAGGCCAAGGAAGTAATAAAGCCGCCAGTCACCATGCGGATAATCGAACCGCGCGGATTTCGACCCGCCCAGCTCGCGCGCCCAATAGACGATGTCCTGGATCCCCAGAAGGAACAGCAAGGGCGTCGCCTTGATCAGGATCAGCCAGAGATTTGACAGGCCGGGCAGGGCATAGGTCCACATCTGCGGCACCAGAATGCGGCGGAAGGTCTGACGCGGCGAGAGGCCATAGGCCTCGGCGGTTTCGATCTGGGCGCGCGGCACGGCATCCATCGCACCTTTCAGAACATTGGCCGCGAAAGCCCCGAAAACAATGGCAAATGTCAGCACGGCCAGCAGGAAGGCATAGGATTGGTGCACAAAGAGCGACGCGTTATTGGGCGGCACTTTCGCCGCCGGGCAGACGCGGAATTCAAGCCCCTGACGGATGGGTTCAGACCAGTCCGGACACCGGACCTGATGCATCAGCCATTCGATCCCCTGATCCAGCGCGATGACGAAGAACAGGAAAAAGACGATATCTGGCACACCGCGCACCATGGCGGTGTAGATCTTGCCGAGCCACCGGATCGGCGCGATATGCGACCGCGCCGCCATGGCACCGCCAAAGCCAAAGGCCAGCGCTGCCGGGGCGGTCACCAGCAAGAGCGCCATCACCGTCAGGAAGGAGAAATAGAACTCCATATGTTTGGGCGTGGTGAGATAGCAGGAAAGCCAGCTCAGCCCTTCGATGGTCTTTGGATCGGCGCAGAATTCGAACATGGGCTTGCCCTGGCGCGGCGGCTCCGGTCAGGGCATTCACAATGCGGCTGACCAGTGGCAGACGGGTGAGGAGGGGCACCTTGCCCCGGTCTGGGCGACCAGGCGCAAGGCGCGAAAGGGATGCCCGCGCGGGTCCGGGAAGGCCTCAGCCCTCCCGGAGATCACGCGGGCGAGGCCCGGATCAGAACGGCGTGTAATTGCCGTCGAACCACTCATCCGTCAGTTTGTTGAGCGAGCCATCGGCCTTCATCGACTGGATGGCCGCGTCGAATTTTGCCTTCAGCTCGGTGTCGGATTTGCGCAGCCCGATGCCGATGCCGTCGCCAAGCAGCACATCATCGCCGATGATCTCCAGCCCATCGCCGATTTGCGACAGAAGATAATCTTCATCGGCCATGACCGCAGCTGCCTGACCATTGCGCACTGCGGCAATGGTCTCGTCGGGCGTTGCAAATTCAAGGAGCTTGGCGCCCGAAGCCGCCACATGCGCCGCCTGGATGGTGCCGGTCTGCGCCGCGATCACACCGCTGTCGATCGGCGTGTCAGCCGACATCGCGGCATAGGACGAAGGCGCGGGCTGGGTGTAGTTTTCCGAGAAGGCGATCTTTTCGCGGCGCTCGTCGGTGATCGACATGCCGGCCATGATGGCATCGTAATTGCCCGATTGCAGGTTCGGGATGATCGAATCCCAGTCATTCTTGACGAAGATACATTCCAGCCCGGCGCGCTTGCACAGCTCATTGCCAAGCACGATCTCGAACCCGTCCAGCTCGCCCTTGTCATTGATGAGGTTATAGGGCTCATAGGCGCCCTCGGTGGCGATCCGCACCGGATCGGCAGCAGCTACACCGGCGCCAAGCGCGGTGAGGGCGGTCGCAAGCAGCAGTTTCTTCATTGTCATCTCCCGAAGGTTGCTTTTCTGGGTTTTATGCCGGTTCCGGGGGTCAGAACCAGGTGTCGTGAAGAGAGTCGAGCGTGCCATCGGCTTCCATCGCCGCGATGGCGCTGTCAATTTCGGCCTTGAGCGCATTCCCTTTGCACACGGCTATGCCGGTGCCCTCATCGGGGATCTCCTGGCTGTAGACATATTCCAGGCCCTGGCCGGCGATCAGCGTCTCAAGATCGGTGCGGCCTGAAAAGGGCCCGAGTGCCAGGTCGGCCGCGCCCCGGGCGACGGCGTTCAGCACCGCCGGCTCTGATGTATAAGACCGGTAATCCAGCTTTTCCTTGCGCAGCCATGTTTCATGCATGGTGCCCGCCTCGACCGCGATCCGGGCCGCGTCTGGCGGCGGCGCTGCGGCATAGCCGACAAACCATTCCAGAGAATTGCCAAAGGTATAGGGGATCGACATATCCACCACCGCGCGGCGCTCCGGCGTGATCGCCATGCCGCCCAGCACCACATCGAATCGCCCCTCGGCGACGCCCGGGATCAGCTCGCCGAATTGCGCGACCTCCCATTGGCAGTCATGATGCGTCCGGTTGCAGATCTCGGCCATCACCTCGTAATCAAAGCCCGAAAGCGACCCCGCATCATCGCGCAGGATATAGGGCGGAAACGTGTCTTCGGTGCCGATCACCAGCACCCGGTCCTCGCCGGTCGAGGCGAGCCAGATGCTGGCGGTGATGGCGGAGATGGTGGCAATGCAGGACATGGCCCGGTCAGACCATCGTCGCCGAAAGGAAGCCGCGCAGGCGTTCCGATTTTGGCTGGCCGAAAAGCTGCGACGGGGCACCTTCCTCTTCGATCCGCCCCTGGTGAAGGAAGATCACATGATCCGAGCAATCGGAGGCCAGCTTCATATCATGGGTCACAAGGATCATGGTGCGGCCCTCATCGGCCAGCGCCCGGATCACCTTGATGACCTCCTGCTCCAGTTCGGGGTCAAGCGCCGAGGTTGGCTCGTCGAACAAAAGCGCGCGCGGCTCCATGCACAGGGCGCGGGCGATGGCGGCACGCTGCTGCTGGCCGCCCGAAAGCTGCGCCGGCCAGGCATCGGCCTTGTCGGCAATGCCCACCTTGGCGAGATATTCGCGCGCTTTCGCCTCGACCTCGGCCGGGTCGCGCTTCATCACCGTGACCGGCGCCTCCATGACATTCTGGAGAATCGTCATATGGGCCCAGAGGTTGAACTGCTGGAAGACCATCGAAAGATTGGTGCGGATGCGGGTGACCTGGGCGCGGTCGGCCGGGTGGCGGCGCAGACCTTCGCCCTTCCAGCGCACGGCTTCGCCTTCAAATTTCACATCACCCTGCTGGCTGTCTTCCAGCAGATTGCAACAACGCAACAGCGTGGATTTCCCCGAACCCGAAGAGCCGATCAGCGAGATCACATGACCACGCGGCGCGACAAGATCGACACCTTTGAGCACTTCGAGCGGGCCATAGGACTTATGCAGCCCCGGATCTCGATTACGGGCACCTCTGCCATAAACCTGATATCTTCCCCTGTTGTACTTTTCGCCCGCGCCCGTCTTTTTGTCGGGTCGCCCTATGACAGGTCGCAGGTATAATTCTGTCAGTAGGACGCAGATCTGCGCGGTTTGCAACGTGGTTTTGCAGCATCCTGCGCCCGCATTCCGGCAATCCGTCGTCTGAGTTGCGGCAATCTGTCTGATCGGAGAATCGGATCAGGCTGCAGGGACGGGCGGGCCGGGATCGGGCACCGCGAGGTAATCCGCCTCAGGGACGGTGACAAGCCCGTAGAGATGCAAAACCGCACGGTCCTCATTCGTCAGGCCCCGGATCGCAGCGTCAAGCGCCGCAAAAACCGCCTCCGCATCGAGATCCTTCCCCGCGATGAAAGGTAAGGCAGGGGTGGCCCCGGTACGGCCGATCTCTTTCAGCCCGGCGGCGTCGCCGCTGCCATCCTCGCACATGATCGCCCAGGTCACGGCATCAAGCGCCGCGAGATCGGCCTTTCCAGCGCGCACCCCCCGGGCCGAGGCGCGGTGGCCGCCGCTGCGCCAGGCCGGTATAAGCCTGATGCCAGACTGTGCCGCATGATGCGCCGGCGCCGCCCAGCCTGATTGTGAGAGATCGTCATTCCAGGCAAAAGCCGCACCGTCGAAATCGGTAAAATCCGTGCGCGGGTCATCGTCCCGGGCGACCAGAACCGAATGGTACTGCCCGGCAGGGGTTCCGGCCAGGCGGTGATCTCCCGCCCCGATCAGCGTCACCCGGCCTCTGAGCCGCGCGCGAAACGGGTAGCCGCAGCATTGCGCCAACACGAGATCTGGGGAAAGCCAGCCCGCCATATAAGCGCCGTCCCCGCGCGTCAGCGCCTCTGGCGCGGCAATCCCGCGCGCGCGCAGCCCCTCGCGGATCAGCGTCCAGAGCCGGTCATTCGCACCTTCGGTCCGCCCGGTATCATACATGCCAAGCGCGGCAATCACAGGCTGCGCTCCGCCCGCTGCCGTGCTTCGGCGCTTTCGACATCGGAAAGGCCGAAGAGGCTCGACACCATGCGCAACAGCCGGTCCTCATCCGGATCGCGGCTGCCATCGGCCAGGGCTACCGACCAAAGCGCCTGCATAAGCTCGCCGCGTTCTTCGGGCGAGGTGGCGGATTTGAGGGCGCGCGTGAAACGGACAGTGTCCGGCGCCTCGGCCTCCACCGCCTCGGCCTCGGTCCTGAGCGCGGCTGCGGCGAAAGCGTCCAGCTCGTAACGGGTCATCAGGATCCGGTCGATGCGCTCCACCTCTTCAATGGCATATAGGCCGTCAGTGCGGGCCAGCCGGACCAGAAGCGCCGCAAGCGCCAGCCGGGCATCGGTATCTTTCAGGGGCTCGGGGCGGGGGCCAGCAAATGGCGCAGAAGGTTCTGAATCATGCCCGCGAGAGTAGCGTGAAGATAAGTCCCGCGCCAGCGCCGTAACCCCGCGGTTCTGACAGCTGCGGGAGCCTCCGGCGGGGATATTTAAGGGACAGATGAAAAGCTCCTTCATCTGTCTCTAAATATCCCGGGGGTGAGCGGCTTTGCCGCGAGGGGGCTGGCCCCTCCGCGCGTTCAGCCCAGATCGGCGAAGATGCCGTCAAGGCGCGCGGTCTCGGTTTCGATGCCGAAAGGCGGGTTCACGATGAACATGCCCGTCCCGATCATCCGATGGCCTTCGCGGGCGGGGGAAAGCGCAGCTCGTGGCGCAGGGCATCGGGGAACTGCGCCGCCAGCGTCCTGAGCATCGGCACATGCGGCGCATCCCGCAGGATCGGATACCAGAGCATCAGGACCCCCACATTCCATTTCCGCGAGACTTGCGCGAAAAACTTGGGAATATGGTCGTAGTCGGATTTCACCTCATAGGGCGGATCGACCAGCATCAGCCCGCGCCGCGGCGTCGGTGGAGTCAGAGACAGCGCGAAATCAAAGCCGTCTTCCTTGCGGATATGCGCGCCCCAGGAGCCAAGTACCTCTTTCAGCGCCGCATTTTCCTGGGGATGCAACTCTGCCAGATGCAGCCTGTCGGTCTCGCGCAGCCCAAGCGCCGCGATCAGGGGCGAGCCGGGATAGGCATCGGCGCCGAACATCGCACGGGTTTCTTCCAGCCGCTCGGGATAGGGGTGGCCTTCGGGAAGGCATCCGCCAGCCGCCCGATCCCCTGCGCGGCCTCGCCGGTTTTCAGCGCTTCGGGGCCGGAGAGCCGGTAGAGGCCGCGCCCGGCATGGGTCTCGATATAGGAAACCGGCTTGTCCTTTTGCACCATGTAATCCAGCACCCAGGCCAGCAGCGCGTGTTTTTGCACATCGGCCAGGTTCCCGGCGTGAAAAGCGTGTTGATATGACAGCATGACAGGCCCCCTGGTTCAGCGCCCGCCTTACACCGCCCGGTCGATGCGGGTCGAGAGGTGGATCAGGCTTTCCGAGCTTTTCACGCCTGTCATCGCGCCGATCTGATCCAGCACCTGATCGAGGATCTGTGTATTGGGGCAGGAGATCTGCAGCAAAAGATCGAACCGGCCCGATGTCGTATAGACCTTCTCGACCTCATGGATCGATTTCAGCCGGGTCAGAATCGCGGCCTGACCGCGCGGCTCGATCGTCACCAGCACCGAAGCCCGCAGCCGCCCTTCGCGTGCGGCCTCGCCCAGTTTCAGCGTGTAACCTGCTATGATTCCTGTGTTTTCCAGCCGCTCAAGCCTGGCCTGGATCGTCGAACGCGCCACTTTCAGACGCCGCGCCAGCGTCGCCACCGAGATCCGCGCATCAGCGCTGAGAAGGCCGATCAGGCTTCTGTCGAGATCATCCATGCAGTTTGTCTCCCCGTATCGTCATAATAACGATGATTTCAGTCATTTCTATAGTTTTGTTCGGTGAGATTGTCACACATATGCAGCATCCTTCTGGCAGGAAAAGGGCGGCTCATACGCACCTGGCCTGGTTTCTTTAAACCACGCAGGTGCCCGACCCGGAATGCAGGGGAAGGGCGAAGCGTCTTGTTGGCTGAAAGGGAAACGCCGATGGGACTTTCACGGACGATCTTCAACAATCCGACCGAATTCATCCGGCTGCATCAGCCTGAAAATCCGGTCCTTTTTTTCGCGCCCAGCGTGGCTCAGGCCGCGGCGCGACGCTTTCTCCAGGGCTTCCCCGGGCTGGTCACCTATGCGGTGAAGTCGAACCCGGGCGAAGAAATGGTCGAGAACCTGGCAGCTGCCGGGATCCGCGGGTTTGACTGTGCCTCGCCTTTTGAAATCGACCTGATCCGCGATCTCGTGCCGGATGCGGCGATCCATTACCACAACCCGGTTCGCTCGCGCGCCGAGATCGCGCATGCGGTTGCGAAAAACGTCAAAAGCTACAGCGTCGATTCGCGCTCTGAACTCGTGAAGCTGATCGCGCTGGTTCCGGCGGAGGGCTGCGAGATCTCGGTCCGGTTCAAGCTGCCGGTCGGCGGCGCGGCCTATAATTTCGGCGCGAAATTTGGTGCGACGGCCGAGCTGGCGGTGGACCTGCTGAAAACCGTGGCCGGGGCCGGTTATATCCCCTCGCTGACCTTCCATCCGGGCACCCAATGCACCGATCCGGAAGCCTGGGCGACCTATATCCGCAAGGCGGCTGAGATCGCATCTGAGGCCGGTGTGAAGATCGCGCGCCTCAATGTCGGCGGTGGCTTCCCGAATCATCGCCTTTCGGCAGTGATGCCCGACTATGACGCGATCTTCGCCGCCATCGGCCGCACCGCCGATGAGGCGTTCGGCGAGGGCCGTCCGGCGCTTGTCTGTGAGCCGGGTCGCGCGCTTTGTGGTGATGCTTTCACCCTGGTCGCCCGCATTAAGGCGATCCGCGACGATGCCCATGTCTTTCTCAATGACGGGGTCTATGGCTCGCTGAATGAGATGCCGCAGATCGGTATGATCGACCGGCTTCAGGTAATCTCGCCGGAGGGCGTTCTGCGGACAGGCGATCCGAGCCCGCGCATCACCTTTGGCCCGACCTGCGATTCGGTCGACCGTCTGCCGGGCGAGATGGCTTTCCCGGTTGATGCCGAGGAAGGCGATTTCGTCGTGCTGCATGGCATGGGGTCTTATTCGGTCGTCACGAACAGCCGTTTCAACGGTTTTGGCGAATTGCAGATGGCGACTGTCCTGTCCCTTGCGATCTGAGCCTGCGCTGACAATCTGACGTGATTTCCGCACCTTCTGCACGCCCCGCCGCTGGACAAAACCTGCGGCGGGGCTAGTCTTTTCCAGGACATTGGCCCGGCAGGGCCGCCCGCAAGGGATTGCCCGGAAAGGACAGCATCATAGGCCTGCGTGCTTTCCTCACGCGCTTTTTCCGGCCGCGCCCGCGCGCCGAGGTGGAGCCTGCGAGCCCCGCGGCCCCGGGCTTTGCGCGGCGCCGGGTGGATCATGTGGTGATCCTTGACGGCACCATGGCCTCGCTGCGCCAGGGCGAACGCACCAATGCCGGAAGGGTCTTTCTGCTCCTCTCGACCGGCAAGTCCCAGGCGGGTCGGTCGCTTTATTATGATGAGGGTATTCCCTGGCGCGGCTGGAAGCGCATCATGGATGTCATCGAGGGGCGGGGGCTCGAGGAACAGATCCTGCGCGCCTATGGTCATCTCGCCAGCCATTACCGCGAGGGCGACCGGATCTTCCTCTTCGGCTATTCGCGCGGCGCATTCGCAGTGCGCAGCCTGGCCGGGGTGATCGCGAAAGTGGGGCTTTTGCGTCATGAGGCAGCGACCGAGCGCAATCTGCACCTCGCCTGGCGCTGGTATCAGCGGCGCGGCAATGACGACGGTCTCAAGGCCTTCCGTCAGGCCTCCTGCCATGCGCGGGCGCCGATCCGGATGATCGGCGTCTGGGAGACGGTCAAGGCGCTTGGCCTGCGCTTTCCGCTTTTGTGGATGCTGACCGAGGGGCGCTATGCCTTCCACGACCCGCATCCGGTAGAGGACCTGGATTTCGCGCTCCAGGCGCTGGCGCTGGACGAGACACGCGTGGTTTTTGAACCGGTGCTCTGGCAAAGCAATCCGGGCGGTGGCACCCATATCGAACAGGTCTGGTTTCGCGGCGCACATGGCGATATCGGCGGCCATCTGGGGGCTTTTGCCGCAGCGCGGCCTTTGTCGAATATCCCGCTGGTCTGGATGCTGGACCGCGCGGCCCAGGCGGGGCTAGAGTTGCCAGAGGGCTGGCGCAAGCGGTTTCCCTGTGACCCCGCCGCGCCGATGGTCGGCACCTGGCGCGGCCTTGGCGCAGCCTTTCTCTATCGCAGGCGACGTGTGATCGGGCGCGATCCCAGCGAGCGGCTGCATGAAAGCGTGCCGGAGACGGAACGGCTGCGCTGGCATCTGGCGCGGCAAGGGGCGGGGGATCAGCTGGCGACCGAGATCAGCCAGACCAGTGAGGCCAGCGCTCCGATCAGCAAGGGCTGATGGATCAGATAGATCGCGAGCGAATGGCGGCCAGGCCAGGCCAGCCAGTTCAGCACCCGCGAGGGCGGCAGGGACAGCCGCTGCCACAGATTCAGATCCCCGAATATCCGCGCCGTGGCCATACCGGCGAGGAAGGGCGCGAACCAGGGAAACAGCGGCTCGAAATCGGCGGTGACGGGTACCTCGCCGGAGAGCCCCGTCCAGACCAGCACTCCGCCGAGTGCCGGATGCGACCAATACCAGGGCAGGGCAAAGACCAGGGCCGCGATGGCAAGCAGGGCGACCGCTGGCAGGCGCAGGAAAAACAGTCCGAGGATTGAGGAAACCGCGATGGAATGCAGGATGCCGTAAAAGATCCAGACCTCCGGCATCGCGAAATAACTCGCGACCGAAACCAGAGCCGCCGCTGCGCCGATCTTTACAAGACGGCGGAAGAAGGCAGGCCAGCGGATCGCCGGCGCATGCGACATGTAAAGCCCGACACCGGCAAGGAAAATGAAACTCCCGGCAGTAAGACGCGCGAAATACCAGAAAAAGCCGGTAAAGGCGGTGCCGGGCGGGATCAGGCCGAACATGCCCAGATCCCAGGTGAAATGAAATATAACCATGCATAAAAGCGCAAGGCTGCGGGCGAGGTCGATCAGGATCAGTCTTTGCGGCACGGATTTGGCTTTCTTGCAGCGCTCCTCTTACCTGACGCCAAATCCGCTGACCGGCAAGGGCCTGTCCCGCCTTTGGCGGGATGCCTCCGGCGGGGATATTTGAGGACAGATGAAAAGCCAAAGACGAGGGCCATTTCATCTGTCCATAAATATCCCGGGGGAGAGGCTCGGCAGAGCCGAGGGGGCTGGCCCCCCTTCTGTCTACATTGGCCAATGCAAAAGGCGGCCCGCACAGGAGCCGCCTTTCCGCAACGTGTTGACCGATCAGCGCGACCGCAGCTCGGTATAGTCGCGTTTCTGCGGGCCGACATAGAGCTGGCGCGGACGGCCGATCTTGCCGGTCGGGTCGGAGATCATCTCTTTCCATTGCGAGATCCAGCCGACCGTGCGCGAGATCGCGAAGATCGGGGTGAACATCGAGGTCGGGAAGCCCATCGCTTCGAGGATGATGCCTGAATAAAAATCGACATTCGGATAGAGTTTCTTCGAGACGAAATATTCGTCTTCCAGCGCGATGCGCTCCAGCTCTTTCGCGACCTGCAGCAGCGGGTTGTTATGGACGCCCAGCAGCTCGAGCACCTCGTCCGCCGATTCCTTCATCACCTTGGCCCGCGGGTCGAAGTTCTTATAGACCCGGTGGCCAAAGCCCATCAGCCGGAAGCCGGAATTCTTGTCTTTCGCCTTGGCGATGAATTCCGGGATCCGCTCGACGGTGCCGATTTCTTTCAGCATCTCGAGACAGGCCTGGTTGGCGCCGCCATGTGCCGGCCCCCAGAGGCAGGCGATGCCGGCCGCGATACAGGCAAAGGGGTTGGCGCCCGAAGAGCCGGCCAGACGCACGGTCGAGGTCGAGGCGTTCTGCTCGTGATCGGCATGGAGCATCATGATGCGGTCCATGGCCTTTTCGAGGACCGGATTAACGACATAATCCTCGGCCGGAACCGAGAAGCACATATGCAGGAAATTGCCGGCATAGCTGAGCGAGTTCTTCGGATAGACGAAGGGCTGGCCGACCGAATATTTATAGGCCATCGCCGCAATGGTCGGCAGCTTTGCGATCATCCGGATCGAGGCGACCTCGCGGTGCCATTCATCGGTGATATCAAGGCTGTCATGATAGAAGGCGGACATCGCGCCAACCACACCCACCATGGTCGCCATCGGATGAGCATCGCGGCGGAAGCCACGGAAAAAATTCATCATTTGCTCGTGAACCATCGTGTGACGGGTCACGCGGGTATTGAAGTCGGCCAGCTGCGCCGCGGTCGGCAGCTCGCCATACATCAGCAGGAAACAGGTCTCGAGATGGCTGGATTTCTCGGCCAGCTGTTCAATCGGATAGCCGCGATACAGAAGCTCGCCCAGATCGCCGTCGATATAGGTGATCGCGCTTTCGCAGGATGCGGTCGAGGTGAAGCCGGGGTCATAGGTAAAGACATCAGCCTGCCCATAGAGCTTGCGGATATCCAGCACGTCGGGGCCAAGCACCGGTTTCATAACCGGCAGGTCGAACTCCTTGCCGTCGAGCGTCAGTGTCGCTTTTCTGTCAGACATTTTCCCAGGTTCCCCGTGTGGCAAACCGCCCGCGTAAGCGCGGCGGTTTCGTGGCTTCTTCCCTGCTCCTTGCGGAGCGTACACCTGGCCCGGGGGCCGTCGCAGATCAGACTGCGGCGTCCGAGAGCCTGGCGATAGTTTCGTCGCGACCGATGACCAGCATCATGTCAAAGACTGAAGGCGTCGCGGCCCGCCCCGCCAGTGCAGCCCGCAGCGGTGCAGCAAGCTTGCCGAATCCGATGCCGTTTTCAGCCGCCACCGCGTTGAGCATGGTCTCAAGCGCTTCCTTCGTCCAGCTAGCATTTTGCAGCTGCGGCGTCAATGAATTCAGTATACCACGGGATACCGCATCAAGGCTGGCCGCGGCTTTCTCATCAGGAACGATCGGGCGCGATACCATCACAAAATGCGCCTTTTCAATAAGTTCCGGGAAAGTCTTCGCGCGGTCTTTCACGCAGTACATCGCTTTGTGCAGCAGCTCAGACTGGGTCTGCGTCAATGCAGGCTTCCCCGCCGCCGCCAGATATGCCTCAATTTCATGCAGCAGTGCGGCATCCTCCTCCATCGCGATATGATGGCCGCAGGTGTTTTCCAGTTTCTTAAAATCCAGCCGCGCCGGGGCTTTTCCGATGCCTTTCAGATCGAAAACCTCCATCGCTTCCTGGCTGGTGAAAATCTCCATGTCGCCATTGGCCCAGCCCAGCCGGGTCAGGTAATTGCGCATGCCAGAGGCCGGGTAGCCCATGGCCTGATATTCCTCGAGCCCGGTCGCGCCATGGCGTTTCGAGAGCTTTTTGCCATCCGGCCCGTGGATCAGCGGGATATGCGACCAGACCGGCACTGCCCAGCCCATCGCGTCATAGACCATCTGCTGACGTGCAGCATTGACGAGGTGGTCATCCCCCCGGATCACATGGGTCACGCCCATATCATGATCATCCACCACCACCGCCAGCATATAGGTCGGCGTAGCGTCCGAGCGTAACACGATCATGTCGTCGAGCGTGTCATTTCGGATCACCACATCCCCCTGAACCTGATCGCGGATCACGGTCTCGCCGTCGCGCGGTGCCTTCATACGGATGGCATAGGGCGCATCGGGGAAACTGGCCGGATCGGCATCGCGCCAGGGCGAGACGAACACCGGATAGCTCACGCCGCGCGCCTTTTCCGCCTCTTTGAAGGCGGCGATTTCTTCGGGCGTCGAGAAGCATTTATAGGCCGTGCCGCGCGCCAGCATCTCGCGCGCGACCTCGGCATGGCGATCTTTCTGTTCGAACTGGCTGACCACATCGCCATCCCAGTCAAGGCCGAGCCAGGTCAGCCCCTGCAGGATCGCCGCCGTTGCCTCGGGGGTCGACCGTTCCCGGTCGGTATCCTCGATCCTGAGGAGGAACCTGCCGCGCCGCCCGCGCGCGTAAAGCCAGTTGAACAGCGCCGTGCGCGCGCCGCCGATATGGAGATAGCCGGTCGGCGAAGGCGCGAAACGGGTGACGACGGGGGTGGACATGGCGGGTGTTAACCTTTCGGAAACCATAGCGGAGGAAGATCGCCGCGCTGGCTGGCTGTTATATGGCGGGCATTTCTGGCGGGTCGGGGAGCGGTTGACTGCTTTCCCGGAGGAAGATCGGTGACTGCGGCAAAGTCAGGCGCAGTTGCGCTGCATTTATGCGCGGTCGAGGGGGAAGGGCAAGGTGGCTGACAGCATTGCCGCCACAGGCGCAGGCGAGGTGGTGTCCGGCGGGGCGGATCATCCGGCTGGGTTGCCAGGTCAGCTCTGGCGGCACCTCGCCAGATGCTGCCGGGGGCTGATCCGGGCGCTGATCGGGCCGCTGATCGTACTGGAGGACGCGCGCGGGCATCTTCTGCCGCTGGCGGTGATGCTTTTTGGCAGCGGTATCGGGCTGTGGTTCGCTCTGGATACCGAGCCGGGAGCGCTGGTCTATGGCGGGCTTGCCATTCTGGCGGTTCTGGCGGCGGTCGCGGCCCAGCTTGCGCCCTTTCCTTTTCGCAGCATCGGAGCCGCCGTGCTGGCGTTGTCTCTGGGCCTGATCGTGGCGGGGCTGCGCGCTCATCTGATCGCGGCCCCAATGCTTGATTTCCGCTATTACGGCCCGGTCGAGGGGCGGGTGGTCGAGATCGACACATCCGCCTCGGATGCGGTCAGGATCACGCTGGACCAGGTTGTGCTCGAGCGCACCGATCCCGCGCGGGTGCCGGATCGCGTAAGGGTTGCGCTGCACGGAAATGACTATGGCCATAGCCCCGCCGCCGGCGAAACGGTGATCCTGACCGGGCATCTTTCGGCCCCTCAGGATGCGGCAGAGCCCGGCGGCTTTGCCTTCCGCCGCATGGCGTTTTTCCAGGGGCTCGGCGCGGTTGGCTACAGCCAGACCCCGGTCCTGCTGCTGGAGCCGCCGCGCGACGGAGAGGAATGGATCGGCCGGCTCCGCGCCTGGTTTTCCAGTGGCATCCGCGCCCAAATTCCTGGTGAAGCGGGGGCCTTTGCCGCGGGCGCGATGACCGGCGACCGGTCGGGCATCAGCCAGAAGACGGTCGAGGATCTGCGCGATTCCTCGCTGGCGCATATCCTTGCGATTTCGGGGATGAACCTCGTTTGCCTGACGGCCTTTGTTTTCGCGCTGTTGCGGGGGGGATCGCCTGTTTCCCCTGGCTCGCGCTGCGGGTGAACGCGAAGAAGCTCGCGGCCCTGGTCTCGATCTTCGTCGCCTGGTTCTATCTGCAGCTCTCCGGCGCCAATGTCGCGACCGAGCGTGCCTTTGTCATGACCCTGGTGATGCTTATGGCGATTTTGATGAACCGCAGGGCGATGACGATCCGCAGTGCCGCGATTGCCGGCGCGGGACTTCTGGCGCTGAAACCCGAAAGTCTGCTCGCGCCCGGTTTCCAGATGTCGATGGCGGCGACCATCTCGCTGATTGCCGGGTTTCAGGTGATGGATCGCTGGTTGCAACGGGGCCGCCTTGCCCGCTGGCAGATTGTGCTGATCACAGTGGTCATGAGCTCGGTGATCGGCGGTTTCGCCACCGCGCCCTATGCGGCGGCGCATTTCAACCGCTTTGCCGATTACGGGCTCATGGCCAATATCCTGACCGCACCGGCCATGGGCGTCGCCATCATGCCGATGGGGGTTCTGGCCTTCCTGCTGGCGCCGGTCGGGCTGGAGGCTCTGCCGCTCTGGCTCATGGGCAAGGCCTCGGAATGGATCCTCTGGGTTGCCGCCTGGGTTGCCGGGCTGGAAGGCTCAGTGACAGCGATCCCGGCGCCACATTGGCTGGCGCTGCCGGTGATCAGCTGGGGCGGGCTCTGGCTGATCGCCTGGCCGGGAAGGGCGCGGCTTGCCGGGGTCGGGCTGATCGCGTTCGGCATCGCGCTCTGGCCGCTGGCGGACCGGCCGGGGCTGCTGATCTCCGCTGACGGGCGGCTGGTGGGGCTGATGGGGCCGAGGGCAGGGCGCTGTCGACGGCCACAGGTGGCGGCTTTTCGGCAAGCAACTGGCTGGAAAGCGATGGTGATCTGGCGCCGCAAAAAGCCGCCGCGCTGCGCCCGGGCTTCACCGGCGCCCGTGACGCGAAGACCTTTGAGTTTTCTGGGCGAAAGGGCGTCGCGTTAAGCGGTAAGGCCGGGCTTTCACAGCTCGCGGCGGCCTGCGCCGGCTTTGACCTCGTGATCCTCAACGCGCGGGCGGAACACCCACCGCCCGATTGCCCGCTGATCGACCAGCATCTGCTGGCCTGGACTGGTGCGATTGCGCTGCGGAGGCGAGGCGCGCAGATCGAGGCCACATTCTCTGCCCGTGACAGGATCTGGTCCTCGGGGTCGGAGGAAACCAGTTCTCACGGCGTGGAAGGGATGGATCGGCTTGACCGCATGTTCCGGCAAGGCGTATCGCCCTAAGGGGCAGCGCTGTCGGGATATGCCTGCGGGCGGACCGGCGCATGGCGTGCAGCAGGAAAGACAAGTTTCTCCGCTTTGCCTGAGGTGCGGCTGGTCCTATGCTTTAGCCATCATATTGACCTGCGCGGCACCGGCGGCTTGTGCTAAACCTAAAGCGCGCGCCTGTTTTCAGGCGCGCGCATTGCTGAAATAGCTGAGGTCAGGCCAGTTCGGACAGCCGCTTCAGCGCAGTCTCGACCTTGGCGCGCTCATCCTCGCGTGCTTCCAGATTGGCGCGGGCCTCATCCACCACCTCTTCCGGCGCGGAGGCTGCGAATTTCGGGTTATCGAGCCGCCCCTTCAGCCCGCCGATCTCTTTCCCGAGCTTCTCCAGCGTCTTGGTCAGTCGCGCCTTTTCTTCGGCAATGTCGATCAGCCCTTCCAGCGGGATGGCGAAACCGGCGCCGCTCGCGGCCACCAGGATCGAGCCTTTCGGCGCAGATCCCTCGCTGAAACCCTCGATCCGTGCCATGCGGCGGATCAGCGCCTCATTGCGGCTCCAGGCTTCACGCGCCGCACCGGCAAGTTCGGTCGCGACGATGTCGATTTTCAGCCCCGCCGGCACATGGTCGATCTCGCGCCGGGCGATATTCCGGCCAGTCGGTATGAATGAGCAGCTTTTCGCGCGTGCCGGTCGTTGCCCAGAGCTCTTCGGTGATGAAAGGCGTGAACGGATGCAAGAGGATCATGCACTGGTCAAGCACCCAGGCCATGGTCGCGCGGGTCTCCACGGCGGCGTCACCGTCAAAGAGCGGTTTTGCGAATTCGACATACCAGTCGCAGACCTTGCCCCAGACGAATTTATAAAGCGCGTCTGCCGCCTGATCAAAGCGGAACTCGGCCAGCGCGAGATCAACTTCGGCCAGCGCTTTCGCAGTCTCGCCGATGATCCATTTATTGGCGGTGGCGGTCGCAACCGGCGGCTCTGCCTTGGTCGCATGACCTTCCCAGACACCGTTCATCTCGGCGAAGCGGCAGGCATTCCAGAGCTTGGTGCCGAAATTGCGATAGCCCGCGATGCGGTCCTTCGAGAGCTTCAGATCGCGCCCCATCGCCGCCATTGCAGCCAGGGTGAAGCGCACCGCATCGGCGCCGTAATCGGCGATCAGATCCAGCGGATCCAGCACATTGCCCAGCGACTTCGACATCTTCTTGCCCTTCTCGTCGCGGACAAGGGCATGAACATAAACGGTTTTGAACGGCACCTGATCGACCACGGCCAGTTGCATCATCATCATCCGGGCGACCCAGAAGAAGATGATGTCAAAGCCGGTGACCAGGACGCTCGTCGGGAAATAGCGCGCGAGTTCCGGCGTCTGCTCGGGCCAGCCCAGCGTCCCGATCGGCCAGAGCCCCGAGGAGAACCAGGTGTCCAGCACATCGGCATCGCGCCAGACCGGATAGACCAGCTTTGTCGGGTCCTGGCTCAGGTTGTATTCCGCCAGCGCCGCCGACAAAGCAGCCTCGGCGGCCTCGCGGTTTTCGACCTCGATGATGCGGGCATGGTTCAAGGGTATCGGCAGCGGCGCCAGCGCGTCCTGGAACTGGCCTGTCACCTCTTCAATTGAGGGGGCGCAGAAATAGACCGGATCCTGGGCGTTGAACCCGCCGTCAAAGAGGAAGCGGAACAGCTCCACCTCATCCAGCGCATTGTCGCCCTGATCGTCCTTGAACCCCGCCGGGCGCAGGTCAAGACCATACCAGACCGGGATCTGATGCCCCCACCAGAGCTGACGCGAGATGCACCAGGGTTCGATATTTTCCAGCCAGTGGAAATACACTTTCGCATCGCGCTCGGGCAGGATCGTGGTCTCGCCATTGCGCACGGCATCCAGCGCCGGGCCGACGATTTTCGAGGTCTCAACGAACCACTGATCGGTCAGCATCGGCTCGATCACCACTTTCGAGCGGTCACCGAAGGGCTGCATGATCTTTTTATTCTCGACCACCGCCACCCGTTCCAGATGCTCGGCATTGGTCTCTTTGTCGATCGACTTCACCAGCTTTGTGACGGCGAGACCTTCGTCATTGATCTCGGCCACCACCAGCTTGCGCGCCTCATAGCGGTCGAGGCCGCGCAGATGGTCGGGCACCAGGTTGATGCGGTCGACATCGGCCTCGGTATAGCTCGCGCCATCGAGGATCGCTTTGGCGTTCGCGCAGCTTTCCTCATAGGGCAGCCCGTCCTCGCGCATCCGCGCGCGGGTATCCATCAGCCGGTAAAGCGGGATGCCGTTGCGCTGCGCGACGCCGTAATCGTTGAAATCATGCGCGCCGGTGATCTTCACCGCGCCCGAGCCGAATGTGGGATCCGGGTACATATCGGTGATGATCGGCACCAGACGGCGCTGCGCGCGCGGACCAACCGGGATCTCGCACAGCTTGCCGACAATCGGAGCATAGCGGCTGTCAGAGGGATGCACCGCAACCGCGCCATCGCCGAGCATCGTCTCGGGCCGGGTGGTCGCAATCGAGATATAGTCGCGGGTTTCCGAGAAGGTGACGTTCCCGTCTTCGTCCTTCTCCTCGTAAAGATAGGTCTCGCCGCCGGCGAGCGGATATTTGAAATGCCACATATGGCCGTCGACCTCGGTCTGCTCGACTTCGAGATCAGAGATCGCGGTTTCGAAATGGGGATCCCAGTTCACCAGCCGCTTGCCGCGATAGATCAGGCCCTTGTTGTAAAGATCGACAAAGACCTTGATCACGGCATCATGAAAATTGCCGTCCTCGCCCTCGGCGCGCCGGGCGCGCCGGACATGGTAAAGGCCTCGCGGTCCCAGTCGCAGGTGGCGCCAAGGCGCATCAGCTGGCCAATGATATTGCTGCGCGACTTCTTCTTCTGCTCCCAGACGAGACCCAGAAACTCCGGGCGCGAAAAATCCGAGCGCCGGCGGTTGGTCTTTGCCAGTTCCCGCTCGACCACCATCTGGGTTGCGATGCCGGCATGGTCGGTGCCGGGCTGCCAGAGCGTGTCAAAGCCGCGCATCCGGTGCCAGCGCACCAGCACATCCTGCAAGGTGTTGTTGAAGGCGTGGCCCATATGCAGGCTGCCGGTGACATTCGGCGGCGGGATGACGACGGAAAAGGCAGGCTTTCCGGGTTTGGCATTGGCTCCGGCGCGGCCGACCTTCTGGTCGATCCACAGATCCATGATCCGGGCTTCGGCTTCCTGAGCGTTGAAGGTCTTTTCCATTGCCATCGCGCGTCCCCTTTTGCTGCAGGGGATTTAGCCAATGCAAAGCGCAAGGGAAAGGGGCAGGGTGCTGCTTAACACCTGATCGGGCCATCTCTGGCTGACTGCGGATGCCTTTGGGGGTGTCCGGTACAAAGACGGGGCAGCGCCGTCTTTTGTGCGATCAGGCGCGGGAGATGAGGCCGGAGAGATTGGAAGGGGATCGGCTTCCCGGATATGCAAAACCCCGCCAAAGCGGGGCTTTTACATATCAGGATATCAGGCGCCGGTTATCTCGGCCCGATCATCATCACCATCTGGCGGCCTTCAAGCTTTGGCATGCTCTCGACTTTGCCGGCATCGCCGACATCAGCCGACACGCGGTTCAAAAGCTCAAGCCCAAGCTGCTGGTGCGCCATTTCGCGTCCCCGGAAGCGCAGGGTGACCTTTACCTTGTCGCCCTCTTCAAGGAATTTCAGCACCGAGCGCATCTTGACCTGGTAATCATGCTCATCCGTACCGGGACGGAACTTGATTTCCTTGATCTCGATGATCTTCTGTTTCTTGCGGGCTTCGGCTTCGCGCTTTTGCGTCTCGTATTTGAACTTGCCGAAATCCATGATCTTACAGACCGGCGGCACGGCATTCGGCGAGATCTCGACCAGGTCGAGCCCGGCCTCTTCCGCCAGCGCCATGGCACGCGCCGGAGTGACAACACCGACATTTTCGCCATCTGCGCCGATCAGACGGATTTCGGGCGCGCGGATACGATCGTTTACGCGCGGGCCGGTCTCACGTTGCGGCGGGGCGTTATGGGGTCTGCGTCCTATGGTAGTATTTCCTTCTGAGGTGAAAACCGGTCGCGAACTTACTCCCGAAGGCGCTGGCTTTCAAGCGCCCGGGAGCAGGGAATTCAGGGGCGGCGGGCTGTCCTGAGAAAGAACTGCCGTGATTGCGGCTTTGTGGGCTCCGAGACGCTGCGGTTGTCCGGAGCGGTGGTCGTGATCGGGCGGTTGGGCGCAAATTCGCTGATCCCAGGGCTGAGCGGGATTCTTCCCTTTTTGACTGGCGTTCGGGGCTGAGACTTTTCAATTCGGGCAGATCCTGCCATATCCGGGCAATCCGGGCTGTTTTCCGGCAATGGGAGATTCATCATGAACAGAAGCGTAATCATCGGCGCCATCGTCGTCCTGCTGGCGGCGGGTGGCTACTACCAGTTCAGCTATAAGCCGGCCCAGGAACAAGCCGCAGCGGCAGAGAAGGTGAAAGCCGAAGCTGCGGCCAAGGCCGCAGAAGATGCAAAGCTCGCTGAGGAAGCTGCGAAGAAAGCAGAAGAAGAGGCGGCTGCTGCCGCAGCTGCCACTGCTGCTGCAACCGAAGAAGCCGCCACCGATCTCGGGAATGCTGCAACCGAAGCGGCAGGCGAGGCCGGTGCGGCTGTCGCCGGCGCGGCGGAATCGGCCGCCACTGCTGCGGGCGAGGCCGTTGATGGTGCCGCAACCGCTGTTGGAAATGCTGCAGAAGCCGCTGGCAATGCTGCAACCTCGGCCGGTGAAGCTGTGTCGGAAGCGGTCGAATCCGCCACCACCACAACCGAAACCGCCGTGGAAGGCGCCGCCGCACCCGAAGGCACCGCTGCTCCGGCATCGGATGCGAATGCCGCACTCGATCCGGCCAATTTCGATGCGGATAAGGTGAATGCACTGATCGACGCGTCCTCGCTGGATGCGGCGAGCAAGGGTATTCTGAAAACCGCAGTCGAAAGCGCGAAAGCGAACCCGGCTCTGGTGGCAAGCGTGCTGGCTCAGGTCCGGACCGCACTCGGCCTGTGATTGCAGGGCCCTGCCGGTCCAGGCCGGAGGTGTGAAACAGGAAAACGGCTGCAGGGACGATCCTGCAGCCGTTTTTTTTATTTGGCAGGCCCGGGCTCAGAGCGGAGACAGAGATCAGATAGGCAGAAGGCCGCAAGGTGGGATCCCTGCGGCCTTTGCGTCTTAACCTGTCTGAGGTGTCAGATCCCGTCGCCCACAAAAGCCTTCTCGACCACGAATTGCTTCGGGTCGGAATTGGCACCCTCCTCAAGCCCGAAGCTCTCCAGCGTCGCCTTCACATCGACGTTGAATGCGAGCGAGCCACAGACCATGGCGCGGTCTTCTTCCGGGTTGATCTTCGGCAGGCCGAGATCCTCGAAGACCTTGCCCGAGGCGAGGTTATCGGTGATCCGGCCCATATTTGGCGACTCTTCGCGGGTGGTGGTCGGATAATAAAGGAGCTTGTCGCCGATCAGCTCGCCGATCAGCGGGTCCTCCTTCAGCCCCTCGATCAGCGCGCGGCCATACTCCAGCTCGGCATTCTCGCGGCAGGTATGCATCATGATGACCTGGTCATATTTCTCCCAGGTCTCCGGCTCGCGCAGCAGCGAGGCAAAAGGCGCGAAACCGGTGCCGGTGGCAAGGAACCAGAGCCGCTTGCCCGGAAGCAGCGCGTCATGGACCAGGGTGCCGACGGGTTTCGGGCGCAGGATGATCTGATCGCCCGGCTTCACATGCTGCAGTTTCGAGGTCAGCGGGCCATCGGGCACTTTGATCGAGTAGAATTCCAGCTCTTCATCCCAGGCGGGCGAGGCGATGGAATAGGCGCGCAAAAGCGGTTTGCCATTTTCGCCCATCAGCCCGATCATCACAAACTCGCCCGAACGGAACCGCAGCGATTGCGGCCGCGCGACGCGGAAGGAAAACAGCCGGTCGGTCCAGTGTCTGACCGAGGTGACGGTCTGGGCATCGGGCAGATGCGGTTTTGCCGGGCGCTCAGTGGTTGCGGCGGTCTCGGTCATCTCGGGCTCCGTCTCGGGCGCCATCCGGGCGCGGTCTCATTTAAGGCACAGGCGGGGCCGGGGTAAACCGGGCCTCGCTGTGGCATATCTTCGCGTGGCCAATGGATCAGGCGCGCAGGCGGCCCTGGTAATCATGCGCCATCCAGTTGGCGCGGAATTTCCATTGCTCTTCCGGCTGGCGTTGAGCGAGCTCATCCGGGATCTCGACCCCGTCAAAGCCGACCCGGCGGCACATTGCATATTGATCGGAGATAACAGGCCCGAGTGCAAGCAGCTGCCCTTTGTAGCCGAGCATCCGGAGCCTGCGCGCGATGGTAAAGGCGCGGCCATCCGAAAAGGCCGGGAAGGCGACCCGGATCAGGGTGAGCCGGTCAAGATATGGGATCAGTGCCTCGGGACTGTCGGTATTCGACAGATCGACGGCGATGTCGGTCGCGGTCAGCTCGGCCAAAGCCGGGATCTCGCGGGCGGGGGCCGGGGAGAAACCGGCATCGGTGACAATAATGCTCATGTCTCAGTCCTCTTTTTGCTGTCGGTCGGGCAGGGAGCCCGGTTCCTGTACAGGAACCGGACCGATTTCTGTGCAGAAATCGGCGCCGCTCATGCGGCGCTCTCGCTGGTATTGCGCACGGGCTTGCCGCCCGCGAAATGGATGCCGCATTCGGTTTTCTGCTGGCCACGCCAGCGCCCGGCGCGCGGGTCTTCGCCGGGCTTCACCGGGCTGGTGCAGGGCGCGCAGCCGATGGACGGATAGCCTTTCGCGACCAGCGGATGGCGCGGCAGGTTGTTATTGGTGATATAGTCTTCCAGATCCTCGCGCCCCCAATGCGCCAGCGGATTGACCTTGATGCGGAAATCGCCCTCATTCTCGAAGAAATCCAGCGTGCCGCGATCCGAGTTCTGAAAGCGTTTGCGCCCGGTGATCCAGCCCTCAAACGGTTTCAGCGCGCGTTCCAGCGGCTCGACCTTGCGCACATTGCAGCAGGCATCCGTGCTGTAGAGATGCAGCGTATTGTCCGGGTCTTCGAAGTGAAGCCGGTGCGGATTGGCGCGGATGGTGCGGATGTCACAAAGATCGAGACGCTCGGCCAGCTCGCGCTGATAGTCCAGCGTTTCCTTGAAGAGCATCCGGGTGTCGACGAACAGCACCGGGGTTTCCGGCGCCAGCAGCGACACCAGATGCAACAGCACCACCGATTCCGCGCCGAAAGACGAGACCAGGGCCACCCGGCCCAGGTCATCATCCTGCAAAGCATGTTCCAGCACATCATGGGCCGAATGGTGTTTGTAGCGCGCGTTCAGCGCGGCCACCCGGTCGGCAACCGGATAGGCGCTCAGATCACGCGGCATCCTTCGCGTCTCCGCTCTCATAAAGGGCGGCCTTGAAGGGCTCCATCCCGAGGCGACGGAAAGCGTCGAGGAAGCTTTCCTGCGGCCCTTCACGCTCGCTCAGATAGGCGCGCACGATCCGCTCCACCGCCGGCACCACCTGGTCATAGGCAAAGCCCGGGCCGGTCTTGTCGCCGATTGCGGCATCTTCGGCACCCGAGCCACCGAGGGTGATCTGGTAATTCTCGACCCCCGCCCGGTCGAGCCCGAGAATGCCGATATGACCGACATGGTGGTGACCGCAGGCATTGATGCAGCCCGAGATCTTGATCTTCAGCGGTCCGATCTCATGTTCGAGGTCGAGCTCTTTGAACCGCATGGCAATTTCCTGCGCCACGGGGATCGAGCGCGCGGTCGCCAGCGCGCAGTAATCCATGCCGGGGCAGGCGATGATATCCGAGATCAGCCCTACATTGGCAGTGGCAATGCCGCCCTGGACGAGCGCTGCATGAAGCGCCGGCAGGTCGCCTTTATGGACATGCGGCAGGATCACATTCTGCTCATGGCTGATGCGGATATCGTCATGGCCGAATGTCTCGGCCAGATCCGCGATCAGCTTCATCTGGTCCGAGGTCTGGTCGCCCGGCGTCTTGCCCTGTTCCTTCACCGAGATCGTCACGATCGCATATTGATCGTTCTTATGGGCGGCGAGGTTGGTATTGGCCCAGGCCCGGAACACCGGATCGGCCTTGTAGAAATCCTCATGGGCGGTGACCGGAGCATCGCGGAAGGAGGGCGGGGCGAAAGCGGCCTGGATATCTTCCAGCAGCGCCTGATCTGCGCCGCCAAAGAGCGGGCGCAGCTCTTCAAACCGCTCTTCCACCAGCCGGGTGATCTCTTCCTTGCCGGTCTCATGCAGCGTGATCTTGATACGCGCCTTGTATTTATTGTCGCGCCGGCCCAGCACGTTATAGACGCTGAGGACCGCTTCGACATAAGGCAGCAGATCGGCCTCGGGCAGGAATTCCCGCACTACCATGCCGATCAGCGGGGTGCGGCCAAGGCCGCCGCCCACAAGCACGCGAAAACCGATCTCGCCCTGATCGTTCTTCACCAGTTGCAGACCAATGTCATGCGCCCGGATCACCGCGCGGTCATGCACAGCGCCGGTGATGGCGATCTTGAACTTGCGCGGCAGGAACTGGAATTCCGGGTGATCGGTCGACCACTGGCGCAACAGCTCGGCATAGGCGCGGGGATCGGCGATCTCATCAGCCGCCGCACCCGCGAAATGGTCGGCGGTCACGTTGCGGACGGTATTGCCCGAGGTTTGGATCGCATGCATGCCGACATCGGCCAGCGCGGTCAGGATCGCAGGAATATCCGGCAGTTTCGGCCAGTTGAACTGGATATTCTGCCGCGTGGTCCAATGGCCATACCCCTTGTCCCAGGTCGCGCCGATCTTCGCCAGCTGGCGCATCTTGCGCGCGTTCAGCGTGCCATAGGGAATGGCGACCCGCAGCATATAGGCATGGAGTTGCAGATAGAGCCCGTTCATCAGCCGCAAGGGCCGGAACTCTTCCTCGGTCAGGCTGCCATCGAGCCGGCGTTCGACCTGCTGCGAGAACTGCGCCACGCGCTCGCGGACGAAACGCTCATCGAAGTCGGTATAATCATACATGATCGAGGTCTGCCTGTTTCCCGTGGTGATAGTTCGAGGGGCCGCGCGTGCGGAAGGCCTCACGGAAATGGGTGGGTTCGGGGCCGTTCGGGCCCGGTTTCGCATCTGCAAGATAGGCACCGACGATCAGCCGCCCCTGCGCATTGGCATGGAGAAGGCGCAGCTGGGCATGGGCCTCATCTTCGATCAGCTCGGCCTCTGCATGGACAAGGGTCCAGCGGTCATCGGCGGTAAGATAGACGACATCCCCTTCGCGCAGGCGATTGGCGGTGACGACTTTCGGGGTAAAGCGGCGGCTCATGCGCGGGCCTCCTCGTGACTGGTCATGGCGGGAATGGCCGCGCGGGGCGCGAGGCCGAAAAGGATGATGGCGGGGCCGGTGCAACACAGCGCCAGCGCGGGCAGCGACGAAAGCGTCCCGGCATGGACCCGCTGATCGGCGCGCGAGGCGTTCTCGACCAGGGTGACCGGCGTTTCCGGCCCTGCGCCATGCATCAGCAGCCGGCCTTGGATGAAACGGGCCGATTTCTTGCCCATATAGATCGCCGCAACCTCAGTGGCACGGGCGAGACCGCGCCAGTCCTGTTCGGCAAAACCGTCCATGTCATGGCCGGTCAGAATGCGCAGGCTCGCATTGCGGCCGCGCTTTGTCAGCGCCTGGCCGATTGCCGCCGCCGCAACCGGCGCGGTCGAAAGGCCGGGCAGGATGCGAAAGCTCAGTCCAGCGGCCTCCAGCGCCTCGATCTCTTCGTCGAGACGGGCGAAAATTCCCGGATCGCCGCCTTTGAGACGAACGATGCGCGCGCCGGTCTGAGCGGTTTCAACCAGAACCCGGTTGATCGTCGATTGCGCGACCGAAGGGCCAAAGCCCTCTTTGCCAACGTCAATGCGGCGGACATGGGCCGGGATCAGCGCCATCACCTCTTCGCCGACGAGACGGTCATGGATCACCACCTCAGCCGCCTCAAGCGCGCGCAGCACGCCGAGCGTAAGGTGATCGGCCGCGCCCGGGCCAGCCCCGCGAAGGTCACGGGCGGCAGATCCTTAAGGGGGGCGCTGGCTGTCAACATGGCTTGGATCCTGGCTTTCGGGCAGGTTTGGCGGCGGGGCCGGTTTGCACTGGCAGCAATATAGGACTTTTTCCTCTGAATCGGCCAGATCCCCTTGCAGATAAGGAAGAATGTTCCGATACTCTGGCCTCTGGGAACGCAGTTCTGCGTCAGAGGGGAAATCAGGAATGGCAGCCGCGCTGGACGATCTGGACCGGAAAATCCTGTCCGAACTGCAACAGGATGCAGAGCAGTCGCTGGACGAGATTGCCCGCAAGGTGGGCTCGTCGAAAACACCGGTCTGGAACCGGATCCGGCGCATGAAAGAACAGGGCGTGATCTCGCGCCAGACGGTGATCCTCGATGCCGAGGCCCTCGGGCTTGAGGCCTGTTTTTTCGTGCTGATCCGCACCTCGGAACATGAGGCGGACTGGCAGCGCAAATTCCTCCACGCGCTGCGCGAACGCCCCGAAGTGCTTGAGGCGCATCGGCTGGCGGGGGATATCGATTACATCCTCAAGGTGCGGGTGAAAAACGCCCGTGCCTATGATGAATTCTATCAGGCGCTGATTTCCGAGGTGAAGATTTACAATGTCACCGCGCTTCTGAGCATGGAAGAAATCAAGTCGACCACAGTCCTGCCGGTTTAACGGAAGCGCGGCAGGGGGATGACGCCCTGCGCCACCAGCACCCCAAGCGCGACAAGCCCCGCCGCCCCGGCCTGGAGCCAGTTCCAGGGCGCGGAAAGCCAGAGGAACATGATCAGCATGACGTAAAACGGAGAGGCATTGGTATGCAGCGATGACATGCCGATGCCGATCCTGTTGATCGAGATGATCCATAAAAGCTGACACAGGGCGAGCCCGCCTATGGCGAACAGGCCGAGCGAGATCACCTCGCGCATTCCCCAAAGGCCAGGATCGGCCAGCGGCGCGCCCAAGGCGAGATTGGCCCCGGCGATGACCAGCATGGAAATGGCTGCCCCCGCCATGGTCAGCGCGGTGCGCCCGATCAGGGAAAGGGTTGGAAAGCTGGTCACCGTCAGCCGTGAGCCAAGCGTATAGAGCAGCACCGAGCCGCAGCAAAACAGCGCGCCAAGCGCCACATTGCTGCCTCCGGCGCTGAAATCCAGGGCAAGCAGGCCGCCGGCCATGGAAAGCGTAATTCCGGCAATGAGTTGCAGGCTCAGCCGTCGTCCGTCGAACAGCACCTCAAGCGCGATGGCCACCACCGGCATCGCTGCGGTAATCACCGCCGCCGTCACCGGTCCGCCCGCCGCCTGGCCCATGATCAGACACCAGGCCGCGATCCCGATCAGCGCCCCGACCGCGATCCCGCGCAGCCAGTCCGCCCGCAAAATCGCGCGCGGCCCATCTGCCAGCACCCAGACCGGCAACAGAACCAGCGCCGCGAGGCCGATCCTTACGGCACCCAGCTGGTCCGAGGGCATGATCGGAATTAGAAACTCTGCCGCCGGCAACCCGGCCGCCCAGACCACCATAGAGATCATGCAGATCAGATGCCCGGACAGAAGCCGGTTCCCCGGCAGATGCTGGCCGGGGATCGGATCGGAAGGCGGGGCAGGGCGCGCGAGACTTGTCATAGGATGAAGGCTGTCACGCGGCAGCTCTGGCCACTGTTCCAGGTGCGACCGGTTCTGGCGCGTTCTGGCCAGCCGGGCTGAAGATGTGTATTTAACTCAGGAGGAAGAGGCTTTGATTTCCTCGTGACAGAAATACGCCCGCCGGAGGCATCCGCAAGTTGTCAAAGACGCTAAGCTCAGGCAGCCGAAAGCGCGGCAACGATCGCGCCAAAATCTGACGCTTTCAGGCTCGCGCCACCGACCAGGGCACCATGAACATGCGGCACCGCAAAGATTTCGGCGGCGTTCGAGGGTTTGACCGATCCACCATAGAGAAGCCGGATCGCGCCCGCCGCAGTGCCAAAGCGCGCATTCAGGGATCTGGAAATGAAATCATGCACTTCCGCAATCTGCTCAAGTGTAGGCACGCGGCCGGTGCCGATGGCCCAGACCGGCTCGTAGGCGATCACCGTATTGGCGCCTGTTGCACCATCCGGCACCGAACCTGCCAGCTGCGCGCCGATCACATCGAGGGTCCGCCCGGCATCGCGCTCGCCTTCTGTCTCGCCGAGGCAGATCACCGCAACGAGGCCTGCCTCGCGTGCCGCAAGTGCTTTTTGCGCCACCAGCTGATCGGTTTCCCCATGATCAGCACGGCGTTCGGAATGGCCGAGGATCACATAGGTGGCGCCGGCATCTTTCAGCATCGCGGCCGAGATATCGCCGGTATGCGCGCCCGAGGCGTTCTGGTGGCAATCCTGGCCGCCGACCGAAAGCGCCGTATCCGACGCCAGCACCGCCAGGGGGCGAGCAGGGTTGCGGGCGGACAGATCAGCATCTCGCAGGCCGGATCGGAATGGAGCGCCAGCAAGGCGCGTATCTCGTCAAGCGAGGCCGAAACGCCGTTCATTTTCCAGTTGCCCGCCGCCAGTCTGCGCATTCGATCTCTCCCTGTTACCGCTCCCATCTGGTCGCAAATTCAGGAGCGTCATGCAATGGGGGCATTGCGGAATGAGGCGCCAGACCGCCGGTCAACACTGCTGGCGCGCGGTCGTCGGACAAGGCAGATCAGGGCAGGCCTGATCCGTGCAGGTCAGTTCCGTGCAGGTCAGTTCCGTGCAGGTCAGATCCGGGACGGGGCCGTGGCCGGTTCGTTAAAGCGGATCGATTCGCCGCAGCCGCAGGCCTCGGACACGTTCGGATTGCGGAACACGAATTTTGATTCCAGCAGGCTGGTCTCGTAGTCGATGATGGTGCCGATCAGGAACATCTGCGCCATCGGCGCGATCAGCACCCGCGCGCCATCCTGTTCGACGATCTCGTCCAGCGGGTTCACCTCTGCGACGTAATCCATTGTATATTCCATACCGGCACAGCCGCCCTTTTTCACGCCGATCCGCAAGCCCTGGCTGCCATCGCGCGCCATCAGGCGGGCGATCTGTTTCGCAGCGGGCGGGTAATGGAAACGGCGGCTTTGCCGGGGATGCCGAACATGATGGAAATCCTTTGTCTGAGGTAAAGGTAATCCCGCAGGCGCTCTGCTTCAAGAGGGCTGCGCTGTCCTTGCTTTATGGGAGGCCCCTGTGATGCGCTCCGGTCCTGCTTTCGGCTGGTCGCATCGCGATCCGCGCGGGTGCAGCGCCCGGTGCCGCGCGCAGCCGGGATCGCGGTCTGCGCGGCGGATGTGTTTCAGGGGAGAGGCGTCAGGGTGGTGGCCGTTTACATGAAGCCCAGCTCAAGGCGCGCCTCATCAGACATCATTTCCATGCCCCAGGGCGGATCAAAGGTCATCTCGACCTGCACCTCGCGCACGCCGGGCGTGGCCTCAACTGCCTCCTGCACCCAGCCGGGCATCTCGCCCGCTACAGGGCAGCCCGGCGCAGTCAGCGTCATCACAATCCGCACCGCATTCTCGTCATCAATGGCGATGGTATAGACGAGGCCAAGATCGAAAATATTTACCGGAATCTCGGGGTCAAAGACCGTCCGACAGGCATCGGCGACAGCGTCATAGAGCGGGTGATCGACAGAAGAAGGCGCAATCAGTGGGGCGCCTTCGGCGGCGGTCTGATCGGCGGTCGAGGTGGTCATGTCCATCTGCGTGGTCCCGGTCCGGAAAACTTCTGCCATCAATATAGGGATTGCGTGCCCAAGGTCCAGATCCGGTGGGCCGTTTCCTCTCCGGGTGGCCGCGCGGCGAGGCGCGCACCCTTCTTCGCGCTAATGGGGTGCCCGCTTCAAAGATATACCGCGCGCAGTGCGGCACCCCGGATATTGTCCCTAAAGGAACAGGCCTCGCACCATTGCGGGCCGTGCTGAAAAAAAATGCGGCCGCCACCGCAAGGAAGCAGCCGCTGCTTTCAACACCTGTTCAGGGCGGGGAAACTGACGGTGGCGCTCCGTCGCCAGGAAAGAGCTATGTGGCTCCGGAGTTCCGTATGTCCGGTTCCGTGTCTTCGCGTCTTAGTCGCACGGATCAGAACGGGATTTCGTCATCCATATCGGAATTGCCACCCGAAGGGCCGCCATAGCCGCCCCGGCCACCGCCGGAACTGCCGCCCTGGCCACCACCACCCTGGCCACCGCCGCCCTGGGCGCCACCGCCATAGCCACCGCCACCGCCGCCATAGCCGCCGCCCTGGCCGCCGTAATCATCGCCATAGCCGCCCTGCGCGCCGCCGCCGCCACCCGCGCCGCCGCCCTGGCTGTCACCGCGACCGCCCAGCAGCGTCAGATTGCCCGAGAAGGGCCGCAGTACAACCTCGGTCGAATAGCGGTCCTGGCCGGACTGGTCCTGCCATTTGCGGGTCTCCAGCGCGCCCTCGATATAGACGGTCGAGCCCTTGCGCAGATATTGTTCGGCGATCTTTGCAAGCGGTTCCGAGAAGATCGCGACCGAATGCCATTCGGTGCGTTCCTTGCGCTCGCCCGTGTTGCGGTCGCGCCAGGTTTCGGAGGTTGCGATCCGCAGGTTGCAGACCTTGCCGCCATTGGGAAAGCTGCGCACCTCGGGGTCGCGGCCGAGATTGCCGATGATGATGACCTTGTTGACCGATCCGGCCATATGCGCCTCCGCTTTGCTGGCTGAGTGACCCCTGAACCTGATGCGGGATCAGGGTTACTATTGTGTTGACGCCCGTATCTAAAGACAGCCGCGCGGCCTCGCAACCGCGCAATGGCGCCGCTGGCTCCGGAAGCAGGGCCAAGGCGGCGGTTGCCCCGGCAGGGCTTGCGGCCCTGATCCTGATTTTTGGCCTGGATCCCGGGCGAATCGCAGCAGTTCTGCCCCGGATCGGCGGGGACTTGCCGGTTTGCCCAGCGGGGGCGGGGATTCCCCGCTGGCCGGATCGGCCCGTCGCGGCTATAGTCGCGCCGGATTAGGTGACTGTGGACGGCTTTCAGATGACCCTTCGGCTGAGTTTCCGGTTCCGGACAGCGCTGGTGCTGAGTGTTTCTTTTGCGATCGCAACGGGTGGGTTTACCGGCACTGTCGCCGCGGAACCGCTGAAACTCCATGGCTCCAGCAAGTCGCGCAATGCGGTGTTCGAATCGCAGACCGCATTGCTGGATGGCAAGCTTGCGAAGCAATATTCGGGCTCGGTCAAACTCACGCCGAACCATAAGGCGGGTAAGGATGGCGAGGTCGCCTCGGCCGAGGCAGTCCCGCGCTATAGTGGCCGCTACAAGGGCGAGCATCTCGAACATGCGAAGACCGTGGCCCGCAAACATGGTGTGCCGGAGGATCTGTTCCTGCGGCTCGTTCAGCAGGAAAGCGGCTGGAATGCCCGCGCGGTCAGCCATAAGGGCGCCACCGGCCTTGCGCAGCTGATGCCGGGAACGGCAAAGCTGCTTGGTGTCGATATTGACGACCCGAAACAAAATCTCGAAGGCGGCGCGCGCTATCTCAAGATGATGCACGCGAAATTCGGCTCATGGAAGCTGGCGCTTGCCGCCTATAATGCCGGCCCGGCGGCGGTTGAAAAGCATGGCGGCGTGCCGCCCTTTGCCGAAACCAAAGCCTATGTGAAGGCGATTCTCGGCTGATCCCGGCAAGGCTCAGGACGCAGGCGCGGTTGCCGCAGCGCAGAGGCGGTCTCTGCGGCACAGGGACTGCCATTGTCTCCTCCTTGTCACGACGGAAAATTTCGCCTGCGGCGTTTACACAACAGGCTTTTAAACACTGGCAAAATTGCGCTTTCCAGGGCAAAAGACTGCAGAGCCGGCGTTGCTTTCGGGTGGCGTTGCAGGCATTCAGATACAGAACTAAACCGCAGGGTTCAGAATGAGCGACTTCGCATCCCTCCGCATGACGATGGTGGACACCCAGATCCGGCCTTCCGACGTCACCAGGTTCCCCATTATTGATGCGATGCTGCATGTTCCGCGTGAGAATTATGTGCCGCCGTCGAAACGGGATGCCGCCTATATCGGCGCCAATCTCGACCTCGGCAGCGGTCGCGCTTTGCTCGATCCGCGCACCTTCGCCAAAATGATCGAGACGCTGGATATCCTGCCTTCGGATCTCGTGCTCGATATCGGGGCGGGATTTGGCTATTCGACGGCGCTGCTGGCACGGCTGGCGCAGACGGTGGTGGCGCTTGAGGAAGACGAGGCCATGGCGGAGGAGGCCGGGCGCATTCTGGCCGCCGATGGCGTTGATAATGCCGTTGTGGTCAAGGGCAGCCTGACCGGCGGCGCGGCGAAATACGCGCCTTATGATGCGATCGTCGTCGGGGGCGGTATCGAAGAGCTGCCCGAGGCGATTGCCTCTCAGCTGAAAGAAGGTGGCCGCATCGTTGCCGTGGTGATGACCGGCGCGCTTGGAACCGTGAAATACGGGCTCAAGACCGATGGCCGCATCGACTGGCGCTATGCCTTCAACGCCTCCGCTCCGGTCCTGCCGGGATTTGCCAAAGAAAAGACTTTCACGCTTTGACGGGCCGCCACCGAGAGACGGGCACCCTCTGACAGGTTGAACGGAATAGTGCCCTGGGCCCTGGCCCGGGACTTGCGAGCAGACAGGACAGAACAAGATGCGCAACTGGCTCAAGGTGATGACGATCAGCATGGCGGCAGCAGTGGTTGCGCTGCCGGCAAGGGCCGAGACCCTGGCCGATGCGCTGATCGCGGCCTATCGCAATTCGAACCTTATGCAGCAAAACCAGGCGGTGCTGCGCGCCGCCGATGAGGATGCCGCGATTGCCATGTCTGCGCTGCGTCCGGTTGTGGCCTATGCGGTGCGCGCCGGGTCAAGCTATTCCCATACGGAAGGCTTTGGCCCCAGCGGCTTTCTGGGCACGGGACCGGTTATTCCCACGTCAAGCTGGTCGAAGAATTTCAACGCGACCTTTGAGCTCAGCGTTTCGCTGACGCTGATGGATTTCGGCCGCCGCGCCATCGCGCTGGAAATCGCGCGTGAAAACGTTATGGCGACGCGCCAGGCGCTGGTTTCGGTTGAACAGGATGTGCTGTTGGCGGCGGTGCGGGCCTATGTGCAGGTGCGTCTCCAGCTTGAGATCGTGGCGCTGCGCCAGTCGAATCTGCGGCTGATCACCCAGGAACTGCGCGCGGCCCAGGACCGGTTCGAAGTGGGCGAGATCACCCGCACCGATGTCTCGATTGCCGAAGCCGCCCTGGCGGCCTCGCGCGCCAATCTGGCGGCAGCCGAGGGCGATCTGAAAGTCGCCCGCGAGACTTACAAAGCCGCGACCGGCGCCTATCCGGGCACGCTTGCGCCGCTGCCGAAAAGCCCCGCGATCGGCAAGTCGATGGAGGAAGCGCGCCGCGTCGCCGTCAGCACCCATCCGACGATCCGCCAGTCGCAGCACACGGTCAAGGCGTCGGATCTGAACGTCTCTCTGGCAGAAGCCGCGATGAAACCGGTGCTTGGCCTTTCGGCCGGGATCACCGGCAGCCGCACCGAAGCCGATGGGCTGCTGCGCGATTCCGATACTCTCGGCGGCAGCGTTGGTCTCAATCTGAGCCAGACAATCTATGCCGGCGGCGAGTATTCGGCGCGCTATCGCAAGGCGGTCGCACAGAAGGAAGGCGCGCGCGCCGGCCTGCACCAGACGGTGGTGATCATCGAGCAGAATGTCGGCACGCTCTGGGCGATGCTTGAGGTCTATAATGCCTCGATCGAAGCCTCGCGTCAGCAGATCGTGGCGGCTCAGGCGGCGTTTGACGGGGTGCGCGAAGAGGCGGCTCTGGGCGCGCGGACCACGCTTGATGTGCTGGATGCCGAGCAGGATCTGCTGAACGCCCGCGCCTCGCGGCTCGAATCCGAGGCGAACCGGTATTACGCGGTCTATCAGATCCTTGCGGGCATGGGGCTTCTGACGGTCGAACATCTCAATCTCGGGATCCCGACCTATGACCCGGCGGCCTATTACAACGCGGTGAGAAATGCACCGACCACCTCGGTTCAGGGCAAGAAGCTCGACCGGATCCTGAAGCGCGGCAATAACTGAGCCACCGCAACTGAGCCACGGCGCCCGAAAGGGCTGCCGGGAACAGTCAGGGGAAGTTCAGCTGAAATATTGCGGGCCGGAATGCGCAAGGCGTTCCGGCCTTTTGCATATCCGCCGCTCCGGGTTGCGATCTCGCGGCCTTCCTTGTCTGCGGGCCAAACTGGCAGTAGACTGATCGCCAAGAAAAGTCAGTGACGGGCAGGGCAACATGTCGGAACCACTTACATCGCATGAGATCGAGGATGTTCTGTCCTCGATTCGTCGTCTGGTATCCGCAGATCTGCGACCGACCGTGAAGCCGCCTGAAAGTACTGGCCCGGCTGAAAAGCTCTTGCTGACCCCCTCGTTGCGTATTGTCGAGGCCCAGGTGACACCGGTCGTTGCGAAGGCCCTCTCAGCCGCGCCAGTCGCAGCCTCGGTGCCGGTGACAGCCAGCCAGGAGGTCGCGGCAATACCCGACCCTGACGCTGACGACAGCGAGGCGCCGATGGCGGTGGTCGGCGATGAAGAGATCCTCGTTTTCTTTGGCGAGGCGGCGCCGCTCGGGCGATCCTATGGCGGTGAGGACTATGATGATGCCGGCCTGTCTGAGGGCGGCACGGGGTTGAGGGTGGTGCTCGACAGCCGTCCGGCGCTGACGGATGATCCCGAACCAACCGCAGCAGACGGTGTGCTGAGGCTTGAGCAGCCGATCCCGGCCAGGGTCGCCACCATTCCCGAAGTGGATTGGGGCCAGGGCAGCGACGCCTGGGATGGATCATTGGCGCCGGCGGCCCGGTCGCCCGCGCCACAGCCGCGCCGCGAAACCTCGGACGAGCCGCTGGCCAGGGCCTGGGCAGACCGTGCCGAGGCCCGGATCAGAGAAGAGCTTACCCAGCCCGAAGCAGCCCCGCGATTTGCGGCTGCGGCAGAGGCCCGGCCCCCTGTCGTTGCGGTCTCGTCAGATGACCTGACGCAGGATGACGACAGTGACGCAGATGAAGCCTGGATTGACGAAGAAACGCTGCGCGACCTCGTCACGGACATCATCCGCAAGGAACTCGCCGGCACGCTCGGAGAGCGGATCACCCGCAATGTGCGCAAATTGGTGCGGCTGGAAGTCAACCGCGCGCTGTCGACCCGGGATTTTGAATAACACGCTCTGAATCCGCCGCAGCGACCACAGATGGTTGAAAACAAAAAGCGCCCCGCAAGGGCGCTTTTTGTTTCAGGTCTGTCTTTACGGGATTGTTCCGGGGCAGAGACGCCTTGATCAGGCCGCTTCGGCCTGATCCGCTTCGAGGGCCGCACGGCGTTCGGATTCTTCGCGGCTGAGCGCGACCGAGGTGCGGATCCCTTTGGCGACGAATTCCATCAGCCCTTTGACGACGCGTTCATTCGGGTCGATACCCGCACAGGACAGCACTTCACGTCCGTCACGCGACCGCGCCCAGCGGGCGATCTGTTCCGGGCCATTGCCATATTTCTTGTCATCGGCAATGGCATCATCCAGAGCCGCAAGAACAACAGCGGCAAAAAGCTTACGAGCGCGCTGACCCTGCTCGAAATTGAAAGCCGTACTATCGATTGAATCGAGCATCACGCACATCCTTGGTCGTTTTTTGATCTTGCCTGGCCGCCTGCCGCTTGTAACGCCTTGATTACGATTCGGGCAGCCCTGTTTGGAATGCCCGTCATGCGAAATACGCATAGCTAAGAACAATGGCCACATAATCTGGGTGTCAGGCAGGGGGGCACCGCCGAAATATGGGCTTTGGGAGAAATTTTTCAAGCGCAGGCCGCAATCACCCCGCAGGTTTCAGCGGAATATCGGCTTGCCGTTGACAGAAAAAAATGTCTCCGCCCGATTTCCGGGCAGAGGTCTGCGCGAAAACTGGTCGATTCTGCAATCACAGGCCGAAACCGGCGGTGGGGCCGGCTGACCATCCGCGCGTAAAATCATCTGAAGCGCCGGTTTTCAGCCTGACGCCTTACGGCTCAGCTTTCGGCGCGCAGCTTTGCAGACCCGGCGCTCAGCTCGCCTGCCATCCGGTCGAACCGCATATAGGCCAGGGCCTTGCCTTCCGCCGAAGTGCCAATCTGGCCGGCCTCGCGCCCGTCAGGAAGCGTGATCGGTGTGCCGGGGGCGGCCTCGCCCTCGACCTGGAGCCGCACGAGGCCCTTGCGCAGCTCGGTCTTGTGTTTCATCCGCGCGGTGACCTCCTGGCCAACATAGCAGCCCTTGCGGAAATCGACGCCATGCAGCCGCTCAAAGGCCTGTTCCAGAATGAAGGTCTCATTCGGGCGCAGCTCATTGGGATATTCCGGAATGAGATGCGCAAGGCGGATCGCGTTCCAGTCTGTCAGGTCCGGGGTTGCAGGGGCCGGGGCCTCAGCTTCCGGCGTGGTCGGTGCCTGTGACAGGGCGGCGTCGCTGTAAAGCCGCCAGCCAAGCGCCGCGTGGCGCGGATCTGCCAGCGCAGCTTCCGGCGCGCTGCTGGTTCCCCGCGACAGGGCCAGATCGCTTTCGCCGATCGTCACCACCGCACGCAGTTTGTAAAGCGTCAGCAGCCGCTGCACCTGCGGTGCCAGCTCTGCGTCGATATCGAGGAAGATCAGCCCTTCGGGGTCTTCTTTGCGGCGAACCAGAAAGAAATCGGCGATATATTTTCCCTGCGGCGTCAGCAGCGCGGCCCAGACGAGGCCCGGCCCTTTCTGCAATGGCAAGACATCGTTGGTCACCAGACCCTGGAGGAAGGGAACCGCGTCCTTACCCTCAATCCGCAGGATTTTGCGGGGGCGCTGTGCAACGGCGGTCTCGGTCATGATCTGTTCCGGTTTCTCTGGTCGCTCTGGGGTCAATATGGGGCTTGCGGGCTGGCGCGGAAAGGGCGCGGGCGCCGGTCAGTCGCGAAATTGCAGCGCATAGAGCCGCGCATACTGGCCGCCGGCGGCGATCAGCGCGTCATGGGTGCCTTCCTCGATCACGCGACCCTGGTCGAGCACCACGATATGATCGGCCTCGCGCACCGTGGCGAGGCGATGCGCGATCACCAGAGTCGTGCGCCCGGCCTGGGCGCGCGCCAGCGCCCCGGTCACCGCGCGCTCGGATGCGGTGTCCAGCGCCGAGGTTGCCTCATCCAGGAGGAGGATCGGTGCATCTGCGAGCAGCGCGCGCGCGATGGCCACCCGCTGGCGCTGCCCGCCCGAGAGCGCCGAGCCGCGCGGGCCGGCGAGGTTGTCGAGCCCATCGGGCAGCCGGGCGAGGAATTCACTTACCCTGGCGTCATCAAGCGCATGGTCAAGCCGGGTCTCGGTAATGCCGTTGCGGCCAAGGATCAGGTTCTCGCGCAGCGTCTCATCAAAGAGCGCGGCCTCCTGGCTGACGGCGGCAATGAGACTGCGCTGATCGGTCAGGCTCATGCCGCTGGCATCGGCGCCGCCGATCAGGATGCGGCCCTGTTGCGGGTCGGCGAGTGCGGTCAGAAGGTGGAAGATGGTGGACTTTCCCGCCCCCGACGCGCCGACCAGCGCCGTGACTCGGCCGGCTTTGGCGGTAAAGCTCAGCCCGTTCAGGACCGGTGTCTCTTCATAGCCGAAGCTGACATTTTCCAGCCGGATCTCGGGCGGCAGGGCCTCGGGCAGGGCGCGGCTGACCGTGGGGCGGCTGGTATTCGGCTCGGTGTCGAAAAGCCCGTAGATCCGTTCCAGCGAGGCCAGTGCGATCTGGCGCTGGCCCGCGATTTCCGAAAGTTTGCGGATCGGCTGGAAGGTCAGGGCCATCGCGGTGAAAAAGGCCATGAATTCGCCGGTGGTGCGGGTGCCCTCGACCACTTGCGTCCCGCCAAAGATCAGCACTGCGAAAAAGCCGATCCCGGTGACGATATCGACCAGCGCAGGCATGGTGGACCGCCCCAGCGTCGATTTGATCTCGGCGCGGCGGATCCGGTTGACGATGCCCGAAAAACGGCTGGTCTGGTAATCTTCCATCCGGTTCAGCTTGACCTGCTGGATGCCGTGGAAGATTTCGTCGAGCCGCGTGGCGCGCAGCCCGGATTCGACCCGCATCTGACGTGTCTTGCGCCGGACATAGCGTTGCAGCGCCATGGCGGGCAGCAGCAAAAGCGGCGTGCCGATCAGCGCGACCAGCGTCCATTGCACATCGATCATCAGCGCCACAACAAAAAGCCCGATCAGCGAGACGAGGTCGCGCCCGATCCCGGCGATCACCAGCTGCGTCGTGGTCTGGGCTGCGATTGTGTCGCCCTGAACACGCTCGATCAGCGATCCGGGCGGGTTTTTTTGGTAGAAATTGCCGTCCAGCGTCAGCAAATGGCGCACAAGCGCGACCTGCATCTCGGTCGCATTGGTGAAATTCACGAGAGCCAGCAGCCAGCGCCCGAGGATCGAAGTCAGCGCCCGGAAGAGGAAGAGCGCAAGGATGCCCAGCCCGACCCAGATCAGCGCCGTTTCGGAACGCGAGGCGAAAACATCGTCAAACAGCGGCTCAAGCGTCGCCGACAGCAGGCCGAGTGTCGAGCCTTCCAGCGCCGAGACCAGCAGGGCCAGCAGCATCAGCCCGGCGCGGCGTTTCAGGAAATCGCGCCAGAAGCGGCGAAAGAGCTGGTCGCGCTGTTCCGGCGGCACCACTGCCGGCATCGGAACGTCAAGGCTGTGGGCAGCGGCGGGGACGACCTGCCCGGGGGCGATCTGCTCTGGAACGGGGGTCATGGGGCGGTGCCTCTCAATTGCCGTTTGCGGCGTCTGGCAGCGCGCATCCGTCCTGGAGGTTTAGCCCAGAGGGCGGGGCCGCTCAAGCCTCGCTGGTCCAGGTGGCGCGGTCAGAAGGCATTGTCGACCACAAAGATCAGCGAGCGCAGCACCGCATAGCCAAGCCCTGCGACCCAGGCCAGCGCGCCAGCCGCTCCGACAAGGCCTATCCCGATCCAGAGACCGTCACGCTGCAAAATGCCAAGGCCGATGACCGAAATGGCGGCAGCCGGCGCCAGGTTGGCAAAGGGCACCGGCAGCGCCAGTGCGATGGCAAGGATCAGGCAGATCAGGCCAAGCACCCGCTGTGCGCGCGCGCCGGCCAGGGGCTCAAACCGGGGATGCATGAGGGATTCGGCGCGTCTGATCCAGGGCAGGATCTTCGTCACCATCGTGGCAAAGACCTCGCGTGACATCGAGCGCTTTGCGATGACTTGCGGCAGCCAGGGCGCCTGGCCCAGCATCATCTGCGCCGCCAGAAAGATCAGCGGCAATCCCAGCACGCCGGCCAGGCCAGGCGGGGATGGCAGGATATTGGGAAAGGCAAAGATCAGCAGCAGCGCGCCAAAGGCCCGGGCGCGCATCAGATCGAGCATGTCACCAATCGCCACCCGCTCGCGGCTGTGGTCTTCGGCGAGCGCGGTGAGCATGGTGCTCAGCCCGGGCGGGCTTGCGCTTTGGGATGCCGTATCCGGCGGGGAAATTACCGCGGGTCGTGCAGGGCTACATTCGTTGTCCACGCCGGCGGCACTCTCGGGGCTGGGGCGCTGTGGCAGGAGGATGCGCCTGGGATTGGGTCAATCCCGGATCTTGTCCTTGCCGGGCCGCGCCGCAAGGGGGAAGACGGAAGGAACGTGCCGGATCGGCATATCCCCGCGTGGCGGGAACGCCCTCAGACCCCGATCCGCGACCGGATCGGGGCGGCAGCATGGCAGTGGCGCGCGGCTATTTCACCGCCAGCGTTTCACGGCAAGAGGGGGGGGGCGGTTCAGGCCCGCCACGCCCTGGCGGGGGGCAGGGCTGCAGCCTCATTCGGCGGGCGCGTTCTTTTCCAGCCAGGCCTGCATCCAGGCGATCTCGCTTTCCTGGGCCGCGATGATCTCTTCGGCCAGTTTGCGCAGTTCGGGGTCGGAGCCATATTCCAGCACCACCCGCGCCATCTCGACCGCGCCCTCGTGATGTGGGATCATGCCGCGCACGAAATCCACATCCGCATTGCCGCTGTAGTCTATGGTCATATCGCCATGCATTTTCGTTGCCGCCGCCTCATAGGCTGCGGTGGAGGCGGGAACCTCCGAAGCGGCGGGCGCGGCACTATGGGCGGAATGGTCCATCGCCGGCAGCTCTTCGGCCCCGGCGGGGGCTGCAAGGTGGGCCACAAGCACCATCGACAGCGCGGCAAGGGCGGGAAGTTTGAACATCTGACTTTCTCCTGTGGACAAAATTGCGGTGTGACAGGGCGGTCATGCGGCCTTCCAGCAGGGGGAAGGCAAGTCACGCTCGGGTGAGCGGCGGGACGACCTGACACCGGCTTCGGCCCCGCTGCCGGATTTCCGGGCATGGGTCCGGAATTCCGGCACTGTGCAGGGCAGGCCGGTTCATTGTGCAGCTGAGAGAGGTTCAATCCGCCGCGCCGTGTCGCTATCTTGCCGCCATAGCGTCGTATTGGATTGAGTCATGTCCCGCCCGCAGCCCGTTCCCGACCCCGGTTCCCGCGCCACAGGCCGCCGGCCCCTGATTGGCGTGATCGCCAATTCGCATCACGTCGACGGGCGATATGAGGTCCATGGCAGTGGCGTGATCAATACCGAGGCCCTGGCCCAGGTGTCAGGTGTGCTGCCGCTGATCGTGCCGACCGATCCGCGTCTTGCGCGGGTCGAGGATCTGCTGGAACAATGCGATGGCTTTTTGCTGACCGGCGGCCGCCCGAATGTGCACCCGTCTGAATATGGCGAGGACGAGACCCCGGCGCATGGTGATTTCGACCGCGCGCGCGATGCGATCACCCTGCCGCTGATCCGGGCCTGCGTCGAACGTGGCCAGCCGGTCTTCGGCATCTGCCGCGGCTTTCAGGAGGTCAATGTCGCGATGGGCGGCAGCCTTTTCCCTGAGATCCGCGACCTGCCGGGGCGGATGAACCACCGTATGCCGCCTGAAGGCACGCTGGAGGAGAAATTCGCCCTGCGTCACCCGGTGCGATTTACCGAAGGCGGCGTGTTCCATCGGGTGCTCGGGGCGTCAGAGGTGATGACCAATTCGCTGCATGGCCAGGGCATCAACCGCGCCGGCAAGCGCATCGTGATCGACGGCCATGCGCCGGATGGCACGCCCGAAGCCCTCTATGTCGAGGGCGCGCCGGGCTTCACGCTTTCGGTGCAATGGCATCCCGAATGGCAGGCCGGCGAAGACCCGGTATCGCGACCCCTGTTCGAGGCATTTGGCCAGGCGGCGCGCGCCTGGGCCTCGGGGCGGCGCCCGTTGGCAGCCGGGGCCGCCTGAGCCGGTTGCCCGGGCTGATCGCGGTGACGGCGCCGACAGTTTGGAATGCGGCTTGCACAATGCCGCTTTTCCGCCAGAGCTTCCACCGCTAGGTTAGCGCAAACGGAGCGGCTGGCGCCGGTTTTGCGCCGACCGCGCCGCATCAGAGCGAGAGCGGAGGGAAGATGAAGCGTTCGCGTATCAATGAGATCATGGCGGCAGCGGATGAAATGATCCGCCATTACGGCTTTGTCCTGCCGCCCTTCGCCCGCTGGAGCCCGGATGAGTTCCGCGCCCGCAAGGACAATGCCTCGCGGCTCATTGCCGGGCGCTGCGGCTGGGATATCACCGATTACGGCGAGGGTCGGTTTGACGAGCTCGGGCTTTTCCTCTTCACGCTGCGCAATGGCGAGCTTGCAGATCTGCAGCGCGGTGGCGGCATGTGCTATGCGGAAAAGCTGCTGATCTCGCGCCAGGATCAGATCTCGCCGATGCATACCCATGTCATCAAGGCCGAAGATATCATCAACCGGGGCGGTGCTACGCTGGTGGTCGAGCTGTTTGGCAGCGATGACACCGGCGCCTATGCTGCGGATCGTGGCGGGGTTGTGCGCTGTGACGGGGTAGAACGGCCCTATACTCCCGGCGATAAGTTGCGGCTTGCGCCAGGAGAATCGGTCACGCTGATGCCGGGCGACTGGCATTCGTTCTGGGGCGAGGGCGGCGATGTTCTGATCGGCGAGGTCTCGACGGTGAATGACGATCTCACCGACAATATCTTCCGGGAGCCGATTGGCCGGTTTGCCGAGATCGAGGAAGATGTCGCACCGACGCATCTGCTGGTCAGCGATTACGAGACCTGGCTCAGGTAAAACCGGGCCCGGCTGAACCTGCCGGCTGCCACATATGAAAAAGGCCGCCCCGAGAGGCGGCCTTTTGCGTCTGATGAGGTCTGGCGCGTGGCCAGACCAGGTAACCTTGTCTCAGTTAGCCGGGCAGTCGGTGCCGGTGCAGGCCGGAGCCGCCGGTGTAGCGGGCACAGGCGTCACAACCGCCGGAGCCGAAGCGGCTGGCGCCGCCGGGGCCTCGCTGGCCGCCGGCTGCGGCGCGGCCGGAGCGGCAGGTGCAGCGGGTTCGGTCACGGTGAAGGTATCCGCGGGCACCACCGGAGCGGTCGCGGCCGCAGGCGTCGCCGCATCTGGTGCCGCCGGCGCAGCTGCACCGGGCAATGCCGGGCCGATCATTGGCAGCACGGCAGGCGTTGCCGCCGGTTTCTTTGGCTCAGTCGGTTTTTTCGGGGCCACCGGTTTGGGGATGTTCAGACCGGTCGGCATCGCGCCGGTCGAGGTCAGGGTGATCACCCGCTCGCCGCCTTTGACCCGCTCATAAAGGTCCATCACATCCTGGTTGATCATGCGGAAACAGCCCGAAGAGGCGTTGCGGCCGATCGATTTCCATTCCGGGGTGCCATGGATTCGATAGCCATAATCGCGGCCGCCCGAGGTCAGGTAGATCGCGCGCGAGCCCAGCGGGTTGGTCGGACCGCCCGGCTGACCGCTCCGCCATTTCTCAAGCGAGGGTTTGCGGGCAATCATCTCGGCCGGAGGCGTCCAGGTCGGCCATTGCCGCTTGTTCGCGACGATGGATTCACCTGACCATCCAAAGCCCTCGGCGCCCACGGCGATGCCATAGCGCAGCGCCTTGTTCTTGCCGAGCACGTAGTAAAGGAAGCGCGGCGTCGGGTCGATCACGATCGTACCCGGCGCAAGATCGGTCGGGTAATCGACAACCTGGCGGCGATAGGCCGCGGGGATCTGCTCGACCGGCAGGCCGGGAACGGTGAAGGTCCCGTCAGAGCGCGCGGCATAGATCGTCGGATCCGTGCTGATCTCGGGCTGCTCAATAAGCTGGGCTGCGGGCTGGTCTTTGGCGTCGGTGCTGGTCATCGTATCGACACAGGCCGAAAGCAGCATAGCCGCAAGCAGCACGGCTTTGGCGGGGCTGGTCGCGATACCGCGCAGCGGGGCGACGAAACCGGTCATTCGCATCTGGATCTCGCAATAAATTTTCACACGGATCTTTCATCCGGACCCGATTAAGGGGCCGACTGATTTCCTTCGCTTTTCAGTGGGGGAGCAAGGCCCGCAGGTCAAGTCCCGTGATGGGCGGGACACTCTGATGTGAACACAGAAACGTGAGAAAAAGCCGGCTTCCCGGTCAAATTTCCTGCGTCTGGTATTCATTTACGCCCGGCAGCGCCGGATCCACGCTCAGATGACCTCAGGTCACCTTGGCGCGAATGCGGAATTCCGGACGGTCCCAGCGGCGCTCTGCCATGATGCGGGCAAGGATCTCAATGGCCCGCGCCACGTCATTCTGGTCGATGTAGAGCGGCGTGAAGCCGAATCGCAGGATGTCAGGGGCGCGAAAATCGCCGATCACCCCTTCAGCGATCAGCGCCTGCATGATCGCATAGCCCTCGGCATGGCGGAAACTGACCTGGCTGCTGCGCATCGCGTGATCGCGGGGCGTGGCGAGGCTCAGATCAGGGCAGGCGGCCTCGACACCCGCAATGAACTGGTCCTGCAATTCCAGCGAGACCCGGCGCAGGTCCTCAGGATCGACCCCCTCCCAGACATCCAGCGCCGCATCCAGTGCCGCAAGCTGCAGGATCGGCGGCGTGCCGACGCGCATCCGCTCGATCCCATGGCCGGGGCGGTAATCGAGGTCAAAGGCGAAAGGCGATTCGTGACCCATCCAGCCCGAAAGCCTCGGGCGGGCACGCGCCTGATGGCGGGGGCAACATAGATAAAGGCCGGGCCGCCAGGGCCGGAATTCAGGTATTTATAGGTGCAGCCGACCGCGAAATCGGCGCCATCCCGGGCGAGTTCCACCGGGAAAGCCCCGGCGGAATGCGCCAGATCCCAGACCAGCAACGCGCCGTTTTCATGGGCGATCCGCGCAAGCTCGGCCATGTCATGGCGCCGCCCGGTGCGGTAATCGGTTTCGGTGATCATCACGACCGCAATGGTCCCGTCGATGGCGCCTGCCACCTCTTCGGGCGCGACGGTCTTCAGGCTGTATTCCGGCCCGAGCATCCCGGTCAGCCCCTGGGCAATATAGAGATCAGAGGGGAAATTGCCGGTATCCGACAGGATCACCCGCCGGTCAGGCACCATCCCGAGGCCTGCGGCCAACGCCTGCCAGACCTTGATCGAAAGCGTATCGCCCATCACAACCGAGCCCGGCTCGGCGCCAATCAGGCGCCCGACGCGGTCGCCGATGCGTGACGGCATCTCCATCCATTTCGCCTCATTCCAGGCGCGGATCAGCATCTGGCCCCATTCGGCAGTTACCGTTTCAGCCACCCGCGCCGCGACCGCTTTCGGCAGCGGCCCGAGCGAATTGCCATCCAGATAGACCACCCCCTCGGGAAGGTCGAACATGGCCCTGGTTGCCTTGAAATCAGTGCGCACCGGCGTTTCTCCCATCTGCCTGTTCCGGTCTCGCATGTCGGGGGCAAATATGCCAGTGACCCGCAGAGGACAGGGGCTGAAATCCGGGATCAGGTCAGGGTGGCAGGACCCGATGGGGTCATTCGGCGCCTGTTAGCGCTAGCGGGGAACCTGCCCGAACGGATGGGGCGTTTTTCCATCCCAAAGCGTCGTAAAGCGCTTGCACTTTCCGCCGGGTAAGGGAAAAGTCCGCCTCAGATTACGCTTTCGTGATCCTGCGTCACAATGTCGCGCAACAAAATTGCAAGTCAAAAGTATGGATTGTAATTTTATTGCCGGATGCTATTGGGACTGCGCCTGCTCAGAAGAAGGGGGAGAACGCACTTTGAAAATTGGTGCCTTGAAAGAGATTTTCGCGGGAGAGAACCGGGTCGCGATGACCCCGGATTCCGCGTTGCAGCTGCAGAAGCTGGGTCACGACTGTCTGATTGAGACTGGTGCCGGGACCAATGCGGGGTTCACCGATGAGGCCTATAAGGCCGCAGGTGTCGCCGTGCTGCCTTCGGCGCAAGCGGTGGCGGATGCGTCGGATGTGGTCGTCAAAGTGCGCGGGCCGGAACCGGCCGAACTTGACCTGCTGCATGAGGGCGAGACGGTGATCTCGTTCTTCTGGCCGGCACAGAATCCCGAGCTGCTGGAACAGGCCAAAGCGAAGGGCGTCACTGCCGTCGCGATGGATATGGTTCCCCGGATCAGCCGCGCCCAGAAGATGGATGCGCTGTCTTCCATGGCCAATATCGCCGGCTACCGCGCGGTGATCGAGGCTGCGAACAACTTCCCGCGCTTCTTCACCGGCCAGGTGACGGCGGCGGGCAAGGTGCCGCCGGCGAAAGTGCTGGTGGTTGGAGCGGGCGTGGCCGGCCTTGCCGCGATTGGGGCCTCGGTCTCGCTCGGCGCGATCACCTATGCGTTCGACGTGCGCCCGGAAGTGGCAGAGCAGATCAATTCGATGGGCGCCGAATTCGTCTATCTTGATTTCACCGAAGCGCAGACCGATGGGGCTGCGACCGGGGGCTATGCGGCGCCGTCTTCGCCGGAATTCCGCGACGCGCAGCTGAAGAAATTCCGCGAACTCGCACCGGAGATCGACATTGTCATCACCACCGCGCTGATCCCGGGCCGTCCGGCGCCGAAGCTCTGGACCGAAGACATGGTCGGGCTGATGAAGCGCGGCTCGGTCATCATCGACCTTGCAGCGGAACGTGGTGGCAATTGCGATCTGACGGTTACCGACCAGAAGATCGTCACCGCCAATGGCGTGACGATTGTGGGCTATACCGATTTCCCATCGCGTATGGCGACCCAGGCATCGAACCTTTATTCCAACAATATCCGTCACATGCTGGCCGACCTTACGCCGGGCAAGGATGGGGTCATCAACCATAATATGGAAGATGACGTGATCCGTGGCGCGACCGTTGCAAAGGCAGGCGAGATCACCTTCCCGCCGCCGCCGCCGAAAATTGCGGCCATCGCGGTGCAAAAGCCGAAAGAAGCTGCGAAAGAGCTCACAGCGGAAGAGAAGCGCGCCGCAGAAGTGGCTGCGTTCAAAGCACAAACCCGCAACCAGTTCACGCTTCTTGCCGTGGGCGGCGGGCTTCTGCTGCTGGCAGGGCTTTATGCGCCCGCAAGCTTCATGTCGCATTTTATCGTCTTTGTGCTTTCGTGCTTCATCGGGTTCCAGGTGATCTGGAATGTGGCGCATTCGCTGCACACGCCCCTGATGGCGATCACCAATGCGATCTCGTCGATCATCATCCTTGGCGCTTTGTTGCAGATCGGCTCGGGCAACTGGCTGGTGATTGTTCTGGGGGCGCTGTCTGTCCTGATGGCCGGGGTGAATATCTTCGGCGGTTTCCTCGTCACACGGCGCATGCTCGCCATGTTCCAGAAGTCGTAAGGGAGGGGGAAACAGATGCATCTTGGTTTCACCACCGCCGCCTATGTTGTCGCGGCTGTTCTTTTCATCCTCTCGCTTGGCGGGCTCTCGAACCAGGAAAGCGCGAAACGCGCCGTCTGGTACGGGATCGCCGGTATGGCGCTGGCGGTTATCGCCACGCTGGCCGGGCCCGGCGCCGGTCTCTGGTGGCTGTCGGCGCTGCTGATCGCGGCTGGCGGTGCGGCGGGCTATGTGGTCGCGACCCGCGTCCAGATGACCGAAATGCCGCAGCTTGTGGCAGCGATGCACAGCCTTGTCGGTCTTGCGGCGGTGTTTATCGGCTTCAACACCCATATCGAGATGGCGAGCCTTGGCGCGCTCCTTGGGGCCGCCCAGGATCCGGAGGCGTTGCTGAATCTTGCCCTCGGCTCTGAGGCAGGTCTGCAATCCTTGCAGGATCTGGCGGCGACCCCTCCTTCGGGTTTCGTGGCGACCCTGATCGGTAAATCTGCGGCTGAGATCTCTATCCTGCGGGTCGAGACCTTCCTTGGCGTCTTCATCGGCGCGGTGACCTTTACCGGATCGGTGATTGCCTTTGGCAAGCTCGCGGGCCGCGTCGATGGCAAGGCGAAGAAGCTGCCGGGTGGCCATGTTCTGAACGCATCAGCCGCGCTGATCTCACTGGTGATGCTGGTGGTCTATCTGCAAACGGGCTCGTTCTGGGCGCTTGCGGTGATGACGCTGGCGGCTTTGTTCATCGGATACCACCTGATCATGGGGATCGGCGGCGCGGATATGCCGGTCGTTGTGTCGATGCTGAACAGCTATTCCGGCTGGGCGGCGGCGGCGATCGGCTTCTCGCTGTCGAATGACCTCCTGATTGTGGTCGGCGCGCTGGTCGGCTCTTCCGGGGCGATCCTGAGCTATATCATGTGTAAGGCGATGAACCGCTCGTTTGTCTCGGTGATCCTTGGCGGCTTCGGTGGCACCACCGGCCCCGCGATGGAGATCTCGGGCGAGCAGGTGGCAATTGATGCCGATGGCGTCGCCTCGGCGCTGAATGACGCGGATTCGGTGATCATCGTGCCGGGTTACGGCATGGCGGTGGCCCAGGCGCAGCAATCGGTGTCAGAGCTGACCCGCAAGCTTCGTGCCCGTGGCAAGAATGTGCGTTTCGCCATTCACCCGGTCGCGGGCCGTCTGCCGGGTCATATGAACGTGCTGCTGGCCGAGGCGAAGGTGCCTTATGACATCGTTCTGGAAATGGATGAGATCAATGAGGACTTCCCCGAGACCGATGTGGTGATCGTGATCGGCTCGAATGACATCGTGAATCCGGCGGCGCAGGAAGATCCGAACTCGCCCATCGCCGGTATGCCGGTGCTGGAAGTCTGGAAGGCACGACAGGTCTTTGTCTCAAAGCGCGGCCAGGGCACCGGCTATTCCGGCATCGAGAACCCGCTGTTCTACAAAGAGAACACGCGGATGTTCTATGGTGACGCGAAAAAGTCGATCGACCAGCTGCTGCCGATGCTCGACTGAGCGGACGGCGTGAAGCGATCGAAATGAAAGGGCCGCCCTTCGGGGCGGCCCTTCCGGTGTCTGCCCGGGGCAGGGGCGATATCGGGAAATCCGGCCGCGATCCCTTGCCGGAGCACCGGCACCCGCAATACCTGGGGGACCGGTTGCCGCGGGCAGCCATCGGAATTGCAGTTGATAACCCGGTGATGATTGTTCCCGGCCAGGGGGCGAAACGCTGGCATGGGTTAAGCGCGCATCATGCCGCCTTGCAGAACGCGAGGCCTATCCGGGCTCTGGTCAGGCGGTGGCACATGCAAAGGCGAAGGCGGGTTCGAAATGGCGCATCAGCGCCGCGTCGAGGTCGTTCAGGCTGACCGGCAGTCCCAGATCGACAAGGCTCGTCACCCCGTGATCCTGGATGCCGCAGGGCACGATGCCGGTGAAATGCGACAGATCCGGCTCGACATTGATCGAGATGCCGTGAAAGCTGACCCCCCTCCGGATCTTGATGCCGATGGCCGCGATCTTATCCTCTGCCGGGCTGCCATCGGGGCCAGGCGGGCGGTCGGGGCGCGTGACCCAGACGCCGACGCGGCCGGGGCGGATCTCGCCCTTCACCCCAAACTCCGCGAGCGTGTCAATCACCCAACGCTCCAGCGCGCGCACGAAACAGCGGACATCGCCGCCATTCGGGCCGCCGCGTTTCTTAAGATCGAGCATGGTATAGATCACCCGCTGGCCGGGCCCGTGATAAGTATATTGCCCGCCACGCCCGGCCGCAAAGACCGGAAAACGGTCGGGTTGCACCAGATCCACCGGACGCGCCGAAGTGCCGGCAGTATAGAGCGGCGGATGTTCCAGCAGCCAGACCGCCTCATCCGCTGCGCCGGCGGCAATGGCGCCGGCACGCGCCTCCATCAGGGCAAGCGTCTCGGTATAGGGCGCAAGGCCGGGAATATGGGTCCATTCGGTCACGACAGGGGCCTTCTGGCGGTTGAGAAACGGGACAGTTGGCGCGCATCGGGCGGGCAGGGCGCACGCCAGGAGTCAGCCTGCCCCAACACCTCTCTTTTGCCATGAACCAGGTGGCGCAGGCAACAAGCGGGTCGCAGCACAGACGGCAGTTCTGGCAAAGACAGGGGTAAGGCGTCGGGCCGGGGCATGATCCTGAGATAACCCTTCGGAAAGGCTGAAAAAGTATCGGCGCGAAGAAAGTTCATCTCAGGCCTGAGAAAGTTGAAATTACCCCTTTCCTTCGTCCGATAGTAAAGCTAAATACCCGCCAGCTGATCTGAAAGTGCGGATGTGGCGGAATTGGTAGACGCGCAGCGTTGAGGTCGCTGTTCCTTAACCGGAGTGAAAGTTCGAGTCTTTTCATCCGCACCAGATCAGTTTGAAGAACCCCCGGTTTCCCACCGTTTATGGGAAATCCGGGGTTTTTTCGTTTCCCGGTCTTCTTCGGCTATGCCATTTCGCTAGGTTTTTCGGATGCACCTGCATATGGCAATCGTCTGCGATGAAATAGCCTGCTTGAAAAAAAACGACCTTCAGGAAACGAGAGGGGCGAAGTTGCCCCCAGGGCGCGTGACCAGTCCACGGTTTTTCCGACTTGGACAGGCTGCGAAAGTGCGGGCCGCGCGCGATACATTGTTGAATCGCGAGGAGCATTGAACACAGCCTGGCCATGGCAATCTGAGGGATCCCTTGCTGCGCTATGCCGCGTCGGGATTCTACGGATCTGCCCGGGCTGAGATCGCCTCGACCATTTCCCGGAAATTTTCAGCACAGGCAGACGATCTCGGGCATGCCGGAAGGTGTGAAGCCAGCTCGCCGGTTCGTTTGGCCGGTGACAGCCGCAAGGCAGAAGGCGCGCTGCATGGTCTTGCGTCGCGGACAGGGGTGGTGGTCTGGTCACGGGTTGCTAAGGCTAGGGTCAGGACCCATTGATGTTGGGGTTTCAGTCTGATTCAGGCTCCGCAAGGAGACTGATGAATGAGCAACCTTTACTGGCTGACGGATGCGCAGATGGCGCGTCTTGAGCCGTTTTTTCCGAAGAGTCATGGAAAGCCGCGTGTCGATGATCGTCGCGTTTTGAGCGGTATTATATTTATAAATCGCAATGGGTTACGGTGGCGAGATGCACCCAGGGAATACGGTCCTGCGAAAACCCTCTACAACCGATGGAAGCGGTGGAGCGACCGGGGTGTGTTCGCCCGCATGATGCATGGCCTGGCGGCAGAGGCGGCGGTTCCGACGACGGTGATGATCGACGCCACATATTTGAAGGCGCACCGCACGGCCTCCAGCCTGCGGATAAAAAAGGGGGCGCAGACGACAGACGGGGGCGCGCAATCGGTCGAACCAAAGGCGGGATGAACAGCAAACTGCACGCCGTGGCTGACACGACGGGACGCCCGATCCGGTTCTTCATGACCGCAGGCCAGGTCAGTGACTACACTGGGGCCGCCGCGTTGCTGAGCGGCCTGCCACCCGCTGACTGGCTGCTTGCAGACCGTGGATACGATGCAGACTGGTTCCGAGAGGCCTTAAAAGACAAGGGGATAAAGCCGTGCATCCCGGGCAGGAAATCCCGAGCCAAGCCCGTCAAATATGACAAACGCCGCTACAAGCGCCGAAATCGGATCGAGATCATGTTCGGCAGACTGAAGGACTGGCGGCGGGTCGCAACGCGATATGACAGGTGCCCAAAGGTGTTCCTCTCGGCAATCGCCCTCGCCGCAACCATCATCTTCTGGCTATGAAACAACAACGAGTCCTGACCCTAATTTAAGGAGGTTTCATCCGGATTATGTGGTGCCGCAGATGCGTTATCCGCCCAGGTCTTAACTCGGCCAGCGTAGTGACGGGTCAATAGTGAAGCGGTGGACCAGCCGGAAGACGGGAGGTAAAGAGCCGAACCTGTGTGGAAAGTCGGCTTTATGAAAGAATTCGGCGTGGCTGAGCGGGATTGCCGTGTCGGGTTTTAACGAAGGCGTTGCGCTTGGGCTCGGCGGTCCTTTTCCCGGATCGGCTTGAGGACCGGGTCGATGAGGATCGCCTTGTACGGCTGGTCGCTCTCTGTACTGACGAACCCGATCTGGTGGGCCCGGGGTGTGTGCGGTCCGCACCGGCGCTGACGGGGCGGCCGGCAACCATCCTGCCGCAAGTCTCGTGCTGATCAAATATGGCTGGCGGAAACGTATTGCGCCCAGCTGCAGGCTGGAGAGCCAACGGGGATTTGACGTGGATGACACCCCGGCTCGCTCCTGACCTTAAGGGATCGCCGATTTTCGCCGCGACACCAGCCCCGGCATCCGCCGCACCCGCGCTCGGTCCGTGCAGCTGTGCCGCCGAAGCTTTCTGCTGAAGGGCGCCTGCGTTGCCATCGACGGCAGGAAGTTCCGCGCTGTGAACTCCCATGATCGCAACTTCAGAAAGGAAAGATCGCCAGCCGCATCGCCGATCTGGTGGCCGACATCTAACGCGATATCGCAGAGATGGTTTGGGTTGACCGGCGGGCGGACAGCGAGCTCCGGGCCGCGAAAATTGCGCAACTGGTCATGCGGTATGGCTGCGTGCCGCACCACATCCAGCATCCGCAGGCGAGGGAACAGGCGCTGGCTGATGCTCCTGACCGACCCCGATGCCCGCATGCCGGCGAGCGGTGCCTGCAACGGCGGCATGGTCGATCATAACGTCCAGACGCGCCGTCGACGCCGAGACGCATCTGATTGCCGCGCATGATCTTCTATCAGGGCCATGACCGCGATCTGCTGGGCCCTTGCCGTTTCATGGTCGTTTGAGCCTTTGGCGCGACCCTGCTTCATAGTCATGATCCCGGGCGGGCCGAACTTGGGTATCGCCGCGTTCGGCGCTTCGATACAGAAGTCGGACTTCCTTCGCCATGGTCCCCGAACCGGTGGCGGAACATGGCCCGATCTTCGGGATCCGCGAGGACAGCACATTGCGGTTGTGCCAGTCTCTGATCGCCACGGGGCAGAGGACGCCCACGCCGCATGGCCAGGCAGGTGTTGTCCGAGCACCAGACGCAGGTATCGGGCGATCGACCTGCAGTTCTCCTGGCGGATATGGATAGCTCTTGTGGCCCTTCGCTGGCCTGATGGTGGTGGGTTTCCAGATGAGATCGGCATAAGCCACAGAAAGCGCCTCAGCCGGCGTATCCGGCTTTCGTTGACGGGCGGGGTGTCGTTGCGCAGGTGCCGGGTCACTCTGCGAATCCCGAGAATCGGGGTCTGCGGGAACTGGCTGCCGATCTGGCGTATCAGTTTGAGGTTGTGCCCGGTTTCACACCTGGGCGAGTAAAAGAAAACTGCGCGCGATCGACCGCAGCTTGCCCTGCTGGCCCATGGACAGATCCGGGTGCTTCAGGCTCCCATACCCAGCTTCGGGCAGTGCCCCTCGCCAATGTTTTCAGGCCAATTGCGGACAAGGGCTCGATCTGTTGATGGATCATCGTCTGATGCACCCCCGACCGGTCGCCAGTTCGGCCGCGGTCTCCTCGCCTTTCAGAGCAGTGAGCGCGACGTTCGCCCTGTACTCAGATGCGTGCTGCCTGCGTTCAGACATCCCTGATCTCCTTTCCGTCGAAGATCGGCAGATCGCGGATCAAAGCCTGTGTCAGCCTTCGGTTTACGGTGGGGAGTTCACAAACCGATCCGACACTTCGCCGACTGGATAGCCCAACTGGGTAATCTGAGCGACCGCATCACGCCTGAACCCGACAGTGAGATTGGTGTGCCTGTCAGGGCTTCCTTGCCTGAAATCAAAGAAAATGGCGTCGACGAAACAGGGGGTTATCAAGATCGCACCGCAGTGAACCTTGCAACACCCGCTTGTTCGTCTCTGAATTCTTGTGTTTCAGCTGACGCATAAACCTGCAGCTGAGCAAGTAGTGTTCCTGGATAATAGTCAAGTTATCTCAAATCATTACGTGCAATCTTCTGCTCTCTCTTTCGGGAATATTTATCGACACAAAGTAAGATTTTCCCATTTTCTGTCGTTAAATATCCCGGCGGATTCCTCGCAAAGCGAGGACTGGGGCAGGCCCCCATTGCGGCTCAGCTCACTTGTTGCGCGTAGGTCTGTCGAACACTTTCCTGCCCATCAGCGAGCCGACCAGATCCACCATCAGCCGCGTGGTCATGCCGCGATCATCGAGGAAAGGGTTCAGTTCCACGAGATCAAGCGAGGTCACCAGCGCCGATTCATGCAACAGCTCCATCACCAGATGCGCCTCGCGGAAGGTGGTGCCGCCGGGCACGGTCGTGCCGACAGCCGGCGCGATGGCGGGGTCGAGGAAGTCGACATCGAGGCTGACATGCAGCATTCCGTTCACAGCGCGCACATGGTCGAGGAATTCCCGCAGGGGCGCCACGATGCCGCGCTCGTCGATCACCCGCATATCGTTGATCTGAATGGCGCGCTCCTGCATCGCCGCATGTTCCGCCTGATCGACCGAGCGGATGCCGAACATGCAGATCCGCTCGGCGGGCACTGGCGCGGGGAAGGGCGGGAAGCCATCAAAGCCATCGCGCCCGTTGATATAGGCCAGCGGTGTGCCATGCAGATTGCCGCTGGTTGTGGTCAGCGGCGTGTGGAAATCCGAATGTGCATCCAGCCAGAGGAGGAAGAGCGGTCGCGCCTGCGCTGCGGCCCAGGCGGCCGCTCCGGCGACCGAGCCAAGCGCCAGGGAATGATCGCCCCCATGATCACCGGAAGGCCGCCATCCTTCAGCGCGTCTTCCACGGCGACCTTCAGCGCCATGGTCCAGCCGACGGTCTCGGTCATCTGATCCACGGCAGGATTGGCACAGGGCACCGCCGCCAGGGGCGTCGCCGTGACATCGCCGCGATCTTCGACCTCATGGCCCTCCAAGGCAATCGCGCGCGCGAGCCCCGCCACACGGTAAGCCGGGGGGCCCATCAGGCAACCCGGCCGGCGTTGGCCCGAATCGACCGGGGCTCCGATAAGAATGATGCGGGTCATGGGGCCTCCGGTGAGTTTGCGCCATCCTGGCACCTCCTGCGGCGTCATTCCAGCCAGGGCGCGACCGATAAGCGCAGTAAGGTGGTACAACCAGGCATTGGAGACGCGCGCAGGGACAGCTAAGATACCCGTGATAGGGAGACAGCCAGATGTTGATCGAGCTGGGGCATTTTGCCCTGATCCTGGCGCTGATGGTGGCGCTGATACAGACCATTCTGCCGCTTTGGGGGCGCATCGGGGCAATCATATGCTCATGGCGCTGGCCGGGCCTGCGGCGGTGGTGCAATTCGCCCTGGTCGGCTTTGCCTTTGCGGTGCTGATCCACGCCTTTGTCACCTCGGATTTCTCGGTGGCGCTGGTGGTGTCGAATTCGCATTCGCTGAAGCCGATGCTTTACAAGGTCTCGGGCACCTGGGGGAATCATGAGGGCTCGCTGCTTTTGTGGACACTGATCCTCGCGCTGTTCGGGGCCTCTGCGGCCTGGTTTGGCGCCGGACTGCCCGAGCGGCTGCGTGCCCGTGTCATCGGGGTCCAGGGCTCGATCGGGGTGGCGTTTCTTGCCTTCATGATCCTGACCTCGAACCCGTTTCTCAGGATGGTCGAGGCGCCGATGGACGGGCGCGATCTGAACCCGTTGCTCCAGGATCCCGGCCTCGCCTTCCATCCGCCGTTTCTCTATCTCGGCTATGTCGGGCTTTCGATGTCTTTCAGCTTTGCCATTGCGGCGCTGATCGGGGGCAGGGTCGATGCGGCCTGGGCGCGGTGGGTGCGGCCCTGGACGCTTGCCGCCTGGATCTTCCTGACCATTGGCATCGCGCTCGGGTCCTGGTGGGCCTATTACGAGCTTGGCTGGGGCGGGTTCTGGTTCTGGGATCCGGTCGAGAATGCCAGTTTCATGCCCTGGCTCCTCGCCGCCGCGCTGTTGCATTCCGCCATCGTGGTCGAAAAACGCGAGAGCCTGAAAGCCTGGACCATTCTTCTGGCGATCCTCGCCTTCGGCTTCTCGCTGATCGGCACTTTCATCGTGCGCTCCGGTGTGATCACCAGTGTGCACAGCTTTGCCTCGGACCCCGAGCGCGGCGTGTTCATCCTTGCGATTCTTGGCTTTTTCACCGGCGGCGGCCTGGTGCTGTTCGCCGCGCGCGCGGGCACGATGGAGGCGAAGGGGATATTCGGTCTCGTCTCGCGCGAAAGCGCGCTGGTGGCGAATAATATCCTGCTCGCGGTGGCGGCTTTCGTGGTCTTTGTCGGCACCATGTGGCCGCTATTCGCCGAACTGGTGCTGGGCCGCGTGATGTCGGTGGGCGAGCCGTTCTTCAATGCCGCATTCACGCCGTTCTTTGTGGCACTGGCGCTGATCCTGCCCTTTGGCGCCATGCTGGCCTGGAAGCGGGGCGATCCCGGCCGGGTCATGGCCGATCTTGGGCCGGCGGCGCTGGCGGCGGCCGGGGTCGCGGTGCTCTCGCTTGCCCTGCTGGCGGGCCAGGGGATGATCGCGGCTGTGGCGCTGGTGGGGGCGGGCGCGGGGCTTGCCACTGTCTGGAAACAGATCCCCGCGTGGTTTCGGGCGCGGCTCCCGCTTCTGATGCTGGCGCTGGCGGTGCTGGGGCTCGTCTGGGCGGTGCAGACCGGGCGCTCGGCGCTCGGGCCTTTGGGCGTGATGCTGGGCTCCTGGGTGGTCTTTGGTGCGCTGACCGACCTTTGGGGGCGCAGCGGGCGCGGCGGTGACCGGCTTGGCCGCCTGCTGCGGCTTCCCCGCGCCGAATGGGGCAAGGTGGTGGCCCATGCCGGAATGGGGGTCACGGTATTCGCTGTCTCGGCCATGCTGGCCTGGAAGGTCGAGGAGATCAGCATCGTCAAAGAAGGCGAGAGCTTCCGCCTTGGCCCTTATGATGTGCAGCTGGCAGATGTGCGCGAGGTGCGCGGCCCGAATTACATCTCGACCATGGCCGAGATGGTGGTGACGAGGGGGGGCGCGCGGGTTGTGGTGCTTTACCCGGAAAAACGGGCCTATCCGGTGCAGGGGATGCCGACGACCGAAGCCGGGATAGATTATGGCTGGTTGCGCGATATCTACCTGGTGATCGGCGACCCGCAGGAGGGCGGTGGCTGGGCAGTCCGCGCCTATATCGAGCCCTTTGCCAACTGGCTTTGGGGCGGGTGCCTGATGATGGCATTTGGCGGTCTGATCAGCCTGACCGACCGGCGTTACCGGGTGGCTGCAAGCGGGGCAAAGGCTGCGCCCAAAGCCGCAAAGGTGCCAGCGGAATGAGGCTTAAGGCGTTTTTTATCGCGGCGCTGTTGCTCGTGGCAGGGCCGGTTCTGGCAGTACAGCCTGATGAGATCCTCCAGGATCCGGGCCTTGAAACCCGGGCCCGCATGATCAGTCGCGAGATCCGCTGCCCGGTCTGCCAGGGCGAGACCATTGACGATTCCACGGCGCCGATCAGCCGCGATCTGCGGCTGATCATCCGCGAACGCCTGCTGGCGGGCGACAGCAATGACGAGGTCATCGACTTCGTGGTGGAGCGCTATGGCGAATTCGTGCTGTTCAAGCCGCGCGCCTCAGGCTGGAACTGGGTTCTGTGGCTGTCGGGGCCGGTGGCGCTGCTGGCTGCGGGGGGCGGGATCTGGCTGACGCGCCGCCACCGCCAGGCTGCGCCGCCCGGTCCGCCAGCGCCGCTGAGCGCCGAAGAAGAGGCGCGTCTGGCCGAGATTCTGAAGGACTGACGCGGCGTCCCGCTCGCTTTTTGCCTGGCCCTGACTTCGGCTTGCGCGCCTCGCAGATTGCCGCAAAGGTGCTCCTTCGAGCAGTCGCATTATCTGAAGCGGCGAGCGACACTCATGCTCAATCTACCCCGGGTGACTTCTTCCATCGAAGATGAGGCGGATGAGGCCCGTGTCATCTTGCCGCTTCTGCGCAGAACCATCGACGCGCTTTTACCTGTGCCACCCATTGGCTGCCGTGTCATAGCGGGCCTGCTCCTGCGATAAGAACGGCGCTTTGCGCTGAAAGGATCACCGCGCGCCAGTCGGGTAACCGGGGCATGATCGGGGAGGCGGTGCCGGATGCCGGTGTCGGGGCTACGCGGCGGCGCAGGCGGCACATCTCGCCAACCGCCTGACCTGAGCCTGCCATTCCGCGAAACAGGCATCCGGGCTAGTTTCCTGCCTGATCTTTCGGCGGTGCCGGAGGACAAGACGCGGCTGCAGGGCAATCCGGGCCAGAGCGCGGATGTCCGCGACGGGGTGGCGGCGTTTCAGGAAAAACGCCCGGCGCGCTTTACCGGAGCATGAGCCCCACTTTCCTTTGATACATTCCCATGCTAGCAGCGCGCCCACACACGGGCCGCACCTATGGCCCCCCAGAATTTGGAGAGCCCCATGGCCCTTGAGCGCACCTTCTCGATCATCAAACCCGATGCCACCAAACGCAACCTCACCGGCAAGATCGTCGCGAAATTCGAAGAGGCCGGCCTGCGCGTCGTCGCGTCGAAGCGCGTGCAGCTGACCGCCGCCCAGGCTGGCGAATTCTACGGCGAGCACAAAGAGCGCCCCTTCTACGGCGAACTCGTCTCCTTCATGATCTCGGAGCCGGTGGTTCTGCAGGTGCTGGAAGGCGAAGGCGCGATTGCGAAGAACCGCGAAGTGATGGGCGCAACCGATCCGGCCGCTGCGGCTGACGGCACCATCCGCAAGGAATTCGCGCTGTCGAAAGGCGAGAACTCGGTTCACGGCTCGGACAGCCCGGAATCGGCTGCCCGCGAGATCGCCTTCTTCTTCTCGGGTCTTGAACTGGTCGGCTGAGCCGCCGGTGGAACAGGAGCCGAAATCTTAATTAAGATTTCGGCACAAATTCCTGCTCAGGAATTTGAGCGCGCCTCTGGTTCAGGGGCGCGCCTTTTTTGCTCAGGCGCCACAGTCTTTGCCGGTTGGCCTCTCTGAGGCGAGGCCCGCGAGGATGGGACAATCGGGCCGGTGATCCCCGGCGCAGGCGCTGACAAGGTCTGTAAGCGTTGCCTGCATCGCCTTCAGCTCTTTGATTTTCGCCGCGATCTGCGCGAGATGGCTTTGCGCCAGCGCTTTCACATCGGCGCTCGCCCGCGACTGATCCTCATATAGCGCCATCAGCGCCCGGCATTCTTCGATGGTGAAGCCAAGCGAGCGGGAGCGGCCGAGAAAGGCGAGCTTGTGCAGGTCGCTTTCGCGAAACGCGCGATAGCCATTGGCGGCGCGAAGCGGGCGGATCAGGCCGATTTCCTCGTAATAGCGGATGGTTTTTGCGGGCAGGCCGGCGCGCGCGGCCACGTCTTTGATGTTCATTCCACAGCCCTCACAAAGCGCAGCCGCAGCGCATTGGTCAAAACAAAGACCGACGACAGAGCCATTGCCCCCGCCGCGAGCATCGGCGAAAGCTGCGGGCCGCCGAAGGGCACCAGCACCCCCGCCGCCACCGGGATCAGCGCGGTATTGTACCCGAAAGCCCAGATCAGGTTCTCGCGGATATTCTTCATCACCGCGCGGCTGAGCCGGAGCGCCGAGGCCACCGCCAGCGGATCGCCCCGCATCAGCACGACATCGCCCGCCTCGATCGCCACATCGCTGCCCGATCCCATCGAGATCCCGACCCCGGCCGCCGCCAGCGCCGGCGCGTCATTGATGCCGTCGCCGACAAAAGCGCCGCCGATCCGGCTGACGATCGCTTGCTTGCCTTCCGGCAATACGCCGGCATGGACCTCTTCGATGCCGAGCCGGACGGCGACATGGCGCGCGGCCGCTTCGGTATCGCCCGAGATCATCGCAGGCGTCACGCCCATCTCTTTCAGCGCTGCGATGGCGCGGGCCGAGCTGGGTTTCAGCTGATCCGCCACCCGGATCAGACCGGCCACCGCGCCGTCTTTTGCGACAAAGACCAGGCTTTCGCCGCGTGCGGCGGCCGCGTCGGCACTGGCCAACAGCGCCTCGGGTATATGGTCGAACATCCGTGCGGCACCGACGGCGATGCGGCTGTCCCCGACAAGCGCCTCGGCGCCGTAGCCGGGGCGGGTGGAGAAGTCGCGCGCTTCCGGAATGGCGGCCCCGGCGGCGGCGAGGATCGCACTGGCCAGGGGATGTTCCGAGCCGCGCTCGACCGCCGCCGCGAGGGGCAGGAGGGTCGCGTCGCCCTCGATCCCGACCACACGCGGGCGGCCTTCGGTCAGCGTCCCGGTCTTGTCAAAGCTGATCCGGCTTTGATCGGAAAGCCGTTGCAGCGCCTCGCCACGCCGGAACAACACGCCCATCTGTGCCGCACGACCCGTGCCGACCAGGATCGAAACCGGGGTTGCGAGGCCCATCGCACAGGGGCAGGCGATGATCAGAACCGAAACGCCCGCCACCAGCGCCCGGGCCACATCGCCGGTCAGCGCAAGCCAAAGCCCAACCGTCACAGCGGCCACCGCCAGCACCGCCGGCACGAACCACATGGTCACGCGGTCGATCAGCGCCTCGACCGGCAGTTTCGAGCCCTGGGCTTCTTCGACCATGGCGGTGATGCGGGCCAGCACCGTATCTGCCCCCACCGCTGAGACCTCGATCACCAGCGCACCATTGCCGTTGACGGTGCCGCCGGTCACACGGTCGTCTGCCATTTTGGCCACCGGCAGCGGCTCGCCGGTGAGCATGCTTTCATCCACGGCAGACATGCCCGAGATCACCCGCCCGTCGACCGGCACCCGTTCGCCGGCGCGCAGCGCAACCCGCATCCCGGGGGTGAGATCCGCGACCGCAATATCGGTCCCGTCTTCAAGCCGCGCGGTTTTGGGCTGCAGGCCGATCAGGCCGGCAATCGCGGCACCGGCACGACCACGCGCCCGCGCTTCCATCGCGCGCCCGGCAAGGATCAGCGCCACGATCACGGCGGCGGCTTCGAAATAAACGGCGCGGGCGCTTTCGGGAAACAGCCCGGGCAGGGCCAGAACCAGCACCGAATAGGACCAGGCCGCCAGGGTGCCAAGCGCCACGAGGCTGTTCATATCGGGGGCTGCCCGCAACAGCGCCGGGATGCCTTTGACGAAAAACCGCCTGCCGGGGAAGGCCAGCACAAGGCTCGCCAGCACGAATTGCATCAGCCAGATCCAGGTCGTGCCAAAGGACATATGCAGCCAGTGATGGAAGGACGGAATCATATGGCCGCCCATCTCGGTCACAAAGACGGGCAGGGTGAGCCCCACCGCAATCAGCGTATCGCGCCACAGGATCCGTTCGTCCCGTCCCGGATCCGCCGGGGCCGCCGTTTCCAGCGGAACTGTCTTATAGCCCGATTTCGTGACTGCGCGCGCAAGGGTTGCCGGGTCGGTTGCCTGCCAAAGCGCGACCGTCGCGCGCCGTGTCGCCAGATTGGCTGTGGCCGAGATCACGCCAGGCTGCGCCTTCAGCACCCGCTCTACACGGCCGGTGCAGGAGGCGCAGGTCATGCCCTCGACCGAAAGCTCGACCGTCACAGGTTTGACCGGATAGCCGATTTTCGCGACGCTTGCGGCAAGGGCCTCCGGATCGGCCGGGGCGTGATAGCGCACCTGCGCCTCGCCGGTGGCGAAATTGGCGCTGGCCTCTTCGACGCCAGGCACGGCTTTCAGCGCGCGCTCGACCCGGCCTGTACAGGAGGCGCAGGTCATGCCCTCGAGCTGCAGGCGCGCGAGACGGGTCGCGTCGGCTTCGGTATGGCGCGGGGGTGTCAGAGTACTGGTCATGGATTGATCCCTTTCGGGTAAGACATATGGGGCTTCCTGTCACAGGAAGGTCAAGGCCCCTGGCCAGGAAAATGTCATGCGGCTTTTGCATGGCCGGTTTGTGCCATCCCGGGGCTTGACCTTACCCCTGCCGGAAGGCGCATATCACCGTGAAAGACAGGAGATCCCCATGATCAGACTTTCGGTTCCCGTTATGAATTGCGGCCATTGCAAAGCCTCGGTGGAGGCTGCGCTGAAGCCGATTGCGCAAAGCGTTGTGGTTGATCTGGCCCTGCGCGAGGTGACGGTTGCGGGCGCGGATGCCGGTGCGGCGGTGGCGGCGCTGGATGAGGCGGGCTTTCCGGCGACAGTGCTCGCCTGAGGCCGGTCTGACCCGGTTGGCGCCATTAAGGATGTACCAGCCGCGAGCATTCGCGGCATTTCGCCCACTTTCGGCGCGCTGACTGTTGCGAATGCCGCACATGTGAACATTTACGAGGGATTGGTGCCGAATCACCCACTTGTATCGTGTTTCGCGAAAGCGCAAATGAGGCATCAGAGCAGCCTCGCTGCTTTGTACCTCGTGGAGCAGTAGAATGGCGACGAAACAACAACCTCAGCAGGGTGGAAGCCAATCCCCCGCACCCCAGCAGCAGCAGCAGCAGGGCAGCAGCCCGCAGCAGCAGGGCGGGAAAACGATATTCACGGACTGGGCCTCGATCTGACCCCATCCGGATGCTCGGTGGGATGACCTTTGGTCGGAACGCCGGAACAGAGTTCAGGGTCGGCCCCGGGGGCCGGCCTTTTTGCGTTTTATTGATGCGTTGCCACCGCGTGTATTCCGGGCGCGCGGTTCGGGCAGAGCGGTTTGAGCCTGGCCGGGATCAGAGGCGGGGCTTGCAGCCCGCCGTCGGGGCTGCGAAACTTGCACCATGACACAGCCAGAGCCTGAACAGTCCGGTCCTGAACAGGGCGCCGTCGGGGACGCCGTCTCGTCGATTCCTAATCTTGGGCCGGCGACCGAGGCCGCTTTCGCGCGCGCCGGGATTCACAGCGCCAGCGAATTGCGGGCGCTTGGGGCGGATGAAGGCTATCGTCGCCTTCTGCTTTCAGGCAGCAAACCGCATTTCATCGGCTATTATGTCATCGTGATGGGCATGCAGGGGCGGCCCTGGAATGATTGCAAGGGCGATGAGAAAAAGGCGCTGCGCAAACGGTTTGATGCGGTCTGCAAAGAGACGCGCAATTCCGACAGCGGTCGGAATCTTGCGCTGGATCAGGCGCTGCGCGAAATCGGCGTGGTCTCCAAAGCGGGCTGAGCGAAGCCCCTTGCGCCGTGCTTGGGCCGTGTTGCTTCAGGCGACGCGCAACTGGCGGGCGAGGGCGTCATTGCCATCCACAAGATCACTGAGCCGCGTGGCATCGAGCTTTGCGTAAAACGCATCCAGCGCCGCGTTGAGCACACAGGTCAATCGGCAGGTTCCGGCCAGCGGGCAGTCGCCCTTTTGCGGACCAATGCAATCGCTGAAGGCCAGTACGCGTTCGAATTTGCGAAACACGTCGCCGACCGTGACCTCTTCGGGCGGGCGCGCCAGGGTCAGACCGCCCGAACGCCCCCGAATGGTTTTCAGGAACCCTTGTTGCGCCAGCAGATAAATGACCTGGGCGAGATGGTTCTCCGAGGCATTGCAGGCCTGGGCTATCTCGGTTCGCCGGACAATCCGGCCGGGGTTCACGGCACAAAACATCAGGGTCTTCATAGCGAGGCTCGTACGCGTGGTCACATGCATTCCCGGGTCTCCTGGATGACGAATACCCATGTTTTCCGGGCCTGGACCCGGATCGCGCCATGACATAGATCAGATATGCCTTTTTCAGAGGCATTTTTCCGCGCCGGAGCCGGAGCGAACTGGCTCAATATGCAGATGCAGCATTGCGCTTGAACTGCGCCGCCTGTTCATATGGGCCGTAACCGTTAGCGAGACAGGTGTTCCCAGGTGACCGACTCCAGCCATTCTTTCAGCGAGCTTCTGCCCGGCGACCTCTCGACCGACATTTTGCGGCATCTGACATTCACCCTGGGCAAAGATGGGGCCAATGCGAGCCTTTATGACTGGCGGATGGCGCTGTCCTATGCGGTCAGGGACCGGATCGTTGAGCCCTGGTTCAGATCGACCCGCAAGACCTGGGCCACAGGGCATAAGCGTGTCTGCTACCTGTCGATGGAGTTTCTGATCGGGCGGCTGCTGGAAGATGCGATCACCAATCTAGGGCTTTATGACAAGGCCGATCAGGCGATGGCGGCGGTGGGGATGGATCTGCGCGCCCTGATCGGGAACGAGCCAGATGCGGCGCTTGGGAATGGCGGGCTCGGGCGGCTTGCGGCATGTTTCATGGAATCGATGGCGACAGTGGGCTGCCCGGCTGACGGCTATGGCATCCGCTATGAACACGGTCTTTTCCGCCAGCTGTTCGAGGGGGGGCGCCAGGTCGAGACGCCGGAAGACTGGCTGAGCCAGGCCCATCCCTGGGAATTCCCGCGCCCCGAAAGCGCCTATCTGATCGGATTCAAGGGCGAGATCACCAGGAAAGACGGCAAACAGGTCTGGATCCCCGGTGAGACGGTTCTGGCCGAGGCGCATGATACGCCGGTGATCGGCTGGCAGGGCAAATGGGCCAATACGCTGCGCCTTTGGGCGGCGAAACCGACCACGCAATTTGACCTGGAACGGTTCAATCGCGGTGATTACGCCGCCGCCGCCGAGCCCGAGGCCCTGGCGCGCACGCTTTCGCGCGTGCTTTACCCCGATGACACCACCTATCAGGGCAAGGAACTCAGGCTGAAGCAGGAATTCCTGCTGACCTCTGCCGCGCTCCAGGACATCATCCGCCGCTTCCTTACTGCAAACAGCAATCTGCGCGATCTGCCGAAACATGTGGCGATCCAGATGAATGACACCCATCCCGCGATTGCGGGGCCAGAGCTGATCCGGCTTTTGACCGACGAGCACGGGATGGAGTTCGCCGATGCGCTGGAAACGGCGCAAGGCTGCCTTGGCTATACAAACCACACGCTGCTCCCCGAAGCGCTGGAACGCTGGGCGACATTCACCTTCGGAAATGTGCTGCCGCGCCATATGCAGATTGTCGAACGTATCGATACCTGGCACCGCGAGACCTATAATCCGCCGCATTATATTGGCATTGTGAAGCACCACGAAGTCCGGATGGGAGAGCTGGCTTTCATCACCTCGCATAAGGTGAACGGGGTATCGGCGCTGCATTCGGAACTGGTGAAAAAGAACCTCTTCCCCGAGCTGAACATGTTGCATCCGGGGCGGATCATCAATGAAACCAATGGTGTAACGCCGCGCCGTTGGCTGAAGATGTGCAACCGCCCGCTGGCCGGCCTGATCACCGACACCATCGGCGAGGGCTGGGAGGATGATCTCGACCGGCTGAAAGGCCTTGAGCCGCATGTCGAAGACGCCGGGTTCCGCGAGGCTTTCCATGCCGCGAAGCGTGAGAACAAGATCCGCGTCTCGAACCGGATCGGCGAGGCTTACGGGATCAAAGTCTCGCCGGATGCGATGTTCGATGTCCAGGTGAAGCGGATCCATGAATATAAGCGACAACTGCTGAACATCCTGGAAACCATCGCGCATTGGAACAAGCTCCGGACCGGGCAGATCGCCAATCCCGTGCCGCGGGTCAAGATCTTCGGCGGCAAGGCCGCGCCCGGCTATGCGGTGGCGAAAGAGATCATCCGGCTTATCAATGACGCCGCAGAAGTCATTAATAATGATCCAAAAACCGGTGATCTTCTGAAAGTGGTCTATCCGCCGAATTACAATGTCTCGATGGCGGAATGGCTGGTACCCGCGGCTGATCTGTCGGAACAGATCTCGACCGCCGGCAAAGAGGCCTCTGGCACCGGTAATATGAAATTCATGATGAACGGCGCGCCGACCATCGGCACGCTGGACGGTGCCAATGTCGAGATATTGCAGGAGGTGGGCGCTGAGAACTTCTTCCTCTTCGGCCTGACCGCCGAAGAGGTGATCGAACGGCGCAAAGAGGCGGACCATGAACGCCGCGCCATCGAGGCAAGCCAGGAATTGCAGGACGCGCTGCAGATGATCGCAGAGGGGCGTTTCTCGCCCGATCAGCCCGACCGCTATCACGGTATTGTCCATGGCGTCTGGCATCATGACTATTTCCTCGTCTCGTCGGATTTCGCCTCTTATCACGCGGCGCAATCCCGGGTGGATGCGGCCTTTGCTGACCCGGAGCGCTGGACCCGCATGGCTGCCTTAAATACGGCACGCAGTGGATTCTTCTCGTCAGACCGGACAATCCGTGGCTACATGAAAGATGTGTGGAATGTGACTTCGGCATTGTAAGCCGGTTGAAGGGAAGGCCCAGCGATGGGAACAGAGGCCGGATTGCCCGATGATGTGGATGCCCGTGCGATAGCCGAGGGCCGTCACGGCGATCCTTTTTCCGTTCTCGGGCTGCATGATTATGCGGGCCGCTGGGTCCTCACCGCGTTCATGCCCGATGCAGCGCGTCTGATCGTGGTGACACCGGGGGGCGAGTATCGGGCCAAAGCCTGGCCTGGCGTTCCAGGGGTCTTCACCTGCGACTTGCCGGGCTGGTCGGGTTATCGCCTGCGGGCCGAGGGTGCGGGCTGGTTCTGGGAATATGACGACCCCTATGCCTTCGGGCCGGTTCTGGGCGAGATTGACGAATATCTCCTGGGCGAAGGCAGCCATCAGCGGCTCTGGCAGGCGCTTGGCGGTCATCTGATCCCCATGAGGGCGTTGAGGGCGCGCATTTCGCAGTCTGGGCGCCCTCGGCCGAACGGGTCTCGGTTGTGGGCGCCTTCAACACCTGGGACGGCCGCCGGCATGTGATGCGGCAGCGCGGCCAGACCGGCATCTGGGAGATTTTCATCCCCGGCCTGAAGGAGCGCGAGAGCTATAAATACGAGATCCGGGGCCAGGACGGCCAGATCCTGCCGCTGAAATCCGACCCGGTAGGGTTTGGCTCTGAACATCCGCCGGCGAATGCCAGCGTCTTGCGGCGCCTGCCGGGCGCGCATGAAGAGGGCGCCTGGCCTGAGATCCGGGCAAAGCGGAATTCCGTCGATGCGCCGATTTCGATCTATGAGGTTCATGCAGCCTCATGGCGACGGGCAGAGGGCGGTCGGATCCTGTCCTGGGCGGAACTTTCCGAACAGTTGCTCGGTTATGTCGAGTGGATGGGCTATACCCATATCGAGCTTTTGCCGGTTTCCGAATATCCGTTCGACGGATCCTGGGGCTATCAGCCGATCGGGCTTTTCGCGCCAACCGTGCGCCATGGCACGCCCGACGAATTCCGCGCTTTCATCGCCGCCGCGCATCGGCGCGGCATCGGAGTGATCCTCGACTGGGTGCCCGGCCATTTCCCGACCGATCCTCATGGGTTGGGCCAGTTCGACGGCACCGCACTTTATGAACACCAGGACCCGATGGAAGGCTTTCACCAGGACTGGAACACGCTGATCTATAATTACGGAAGGGCCGAGGTCTCTAACTACCTGATCTCGAACGCGCTTTACTGGCTGGAGGTCTACGGCGCCGACGGGCTGCGGGTCGATGCCGTGGCCTCGATGCTCTATCGCGACTATTCGCGCGAGGCCGGGCAGTGGGTCCCGAACAAGGATGGCGGGCGCGAGAATTATGAGGCCATTGCGATGCTGCGCGCCATGAACTCCGCCGTCTATGCCCATTGCCCCTGGGCAATGACCTCCGCCGAGGAATCGACCAGCTTTCCCGGCGTGTCGCGGGCTGTGGATCAGGGCGGTCTGGGGTTCGGCTTCAAATGGAACATGGGCTGGATGAATGACAGCCTGGATTACATGCAGCTCGACCCGGTTTACCGGCAATATAACCACACTAAGATGACCTTTGCGTCATCCTATGCCTTCAGCGAAAATTTCGTGCTGCCGATCAGCCATGACGAGGTGGTGCATGGCAAAGGTTCGATGATCGGCAAGATGCCGGGGGAAGGTGAACAACAGTTCGCCAATCTCAGGGCATTTTACGGATTCATGTGGGGGCATCCGGGCAAAAAACTGTTGTTCATGGGCCAGGATTTTGCGCAAGGCCGCGAATGGAACCATGATCGTGGCCTTGACTGGGATCAGGAGGCGATCCCGGCCCATCGCGGCGTGCAGCTTTGGTTGCGCGACCTGAACCTCCTCTATCGCGATGCGCCGGCGCTTTACCGGCATGACACGCGGCCCGAGGGGTTCCGCTGGCTTTTGGCTGATGAGGCGGAGGCATCGGTCTTTGCCTGGGCCCGCTTTGGTGATGCCGGGGATGCGCCGGTCGTGGTCGTCTGTAACATGACCCCGGTCGGGCGCCAGATCAGGCTGGGCCTGCCTGGCGACGGCTTCTGGCGCGAAAGGCTCAACAGTGATGCGGCGGCCTATGGCGGCCAGGATCGCGGCAATCTCGGCGGTGTGGTCACTGAGGAAATCCCGGCTCAGGGCGAACCGGTTTCGGCCATGGTGACCCTGCCGCCACTGTCATCTGTGTTTTTGGAACGAGTGATCGCGTAACGGCCCGGTCTGACAAACCGCGATTTCCGGGGAGGGGAATATGAAGCCAAGAGTGAACAAGAGACTGTCGGCCCAGGCCATGGCTTTCGTGCTTGCAGGGGGGCGGGGGTCGCGGCTGAAAGAGCTGACCGACCGGCGGGCGAAACCGGCGGTCTATTTTGGCGGCAAGCAGCGGATTATCGATTTCGCGCTGTCGAATGCGCTGAATTCCGGCATCCGCAAAATGGCGATTGCCACCCAATACAAGGCCCATAGCCTGATCCGGCATGTCCAGCGCGGCTGGAGTTTTTTCCGCGCCGAGCGCAATGAATATCTTGACGTTCTTCCTGCCAGCCAGCGGATGGATGAGGTGAACTGGTATCGCGGCACCGCCGATGCGGTGGCGCAGAATATCGACATCATCGACAGCTATAATGTGCAGTATGTGGTGATCCTTGCCGGGGATCACATCTACAAAATGGATTACGAGATCATGCTGCAACAGCATGTCGATACCGGTGCCGATGTGACGATTGGCTGTCTGACCGTGCCGCGCGAAGAGGCCTCGGCCTTTGGCGTGATGGCGGTTGATGGTCAGATGCGGATCACCGATTTTCTGGAAAAGCCCGCCGATCCGCCGGGGATCCCCGGGGATGAGGCACATGCGCTTGCCTCAATGGGGATCTATGTTTTCGACTGGACCTTCCTGCGCGATCTTTTGATGCGCGATGTGGTCGACAGTAATTCCAGCCATGATTTCGGCAATGATCTGATCCCGGCGATTGTCAGGGGCGGCAAAGCCATCGCGCATCGCTTTGCCGACAGCTGTGTGACGACCGGCATCGAAGATGAGCCTTACTGGCGCGATGTCGGCACGCTGGATGCCTATTGGCAGGCCAATATCGACCTGACCGAATTCGTGCCCAAGCTGGATCTTTATGACCGCGACTGGCCGATCTGGACCTATGCCGAGATCGTGCCGCCGGCGAAATTCATCCATGACGAGGATGGGCGGCGCGGTCAGGCTATCTCGTCGCTGGTTTCAGGGGATTGCATCGTCTCGGGGTCTGAGGTCAGGAATTCATTGCTGTTCACCGGTTGCCGGGCGCATAGTTTTTCGGTGCTGGAACATGTGGTTGCACTTCCGAGGGTGGATATCGGCAGGAAGGCGGAACTCAGAAATTGCGTGATTGATTCCGGGGTGATGATCCCGGAGGGGTTGATTGTGGGGCATGATCCCGAGGAGGACGCGCGCTGGTTCCGCCGCAGTGAAGGCGGTGTGGTCCTGGTGACGCAAGAGATGCTTGACCGGCGCGCGCGCGGGATGTGAGCGGTGGAGCCGGGGGTTTCACACCCCCGGACCCCCGTAGGATATTTAAGGACAGATGAAAAGGAAACCACAGATGGGCGGTCGGGTTTTGTCAGTGGCGTCGGAGGCGGTGCCTCTGGTCAAAACCGGCGGGCTTGCCGATGTGGTGGGGGCGCTGCCGGAGGCGCTTGCTCCTGCGGGCTGGGACATGCGGGTGATGTTGCCGGCCTATCGGGCGTTGCGCGGGCTTTTGGCCAAAGGCAACGGCTTTCGCGAGGTGATGCGCGAAGAGGCGCTTTTTGGCGGCGAGGCCCGGGTTTTTGCCGGTGAGGCGGGCGGGCTTTCGCTGTTCTTACTGGATGCGCCGCATCTTTTTGACCGCGAAGGCGGGCCTTACCATGGCCCGGGCGGTGACTGGGGCGATAATCCGCAACGCTTTGCGACTTTGTCTTTTATGGCGGCGCGGGTGGCGCGCGAGGGGGTTCATCTGGCCCGTGGCAAGGCCTGGAAGCCGGATGTCCTGCACGCCCATGACTGGCAGGCGGGGCTTGCGCCGGCCTATCTGGCCTATCACGGATCGGGCGGCTGCGCCTCGGTGATCACGGTGCATAATATCGCCTTTCAGGGCCATGCACCGGCGCGTCTTCTGGGCGAATTGCGGCTGCCGGCGGCGGAGTTCCATGCCGATGCGCTGGAATATTACGGCGGCCTGTCCTTGCTGAAGGCAGGGCTGATCACGGCAGACCGGATCACGACGGTCTCGCCAAATTACGCGGCCGAGCTGATGCGGCCGGAATTCGGGCTGGGATTGCAAGGCGTGCTGGCGGCCCGCAGCGCCGTGGTCTCGGGGATCTTAAACGGGATCGATACCGAAATCTGGTCGCCGGAGGCCGAAGCCGTGAACGCCTATTCGGCGACATCCCTGTCCGGTAAGGCAAAGGCACGGGCGGCGTTGCAGGCCGAATTCGGGCTTTCGGTGCCCGGGCCGCTTGCGGTGCTGGTCTCGCGGCTGACCGATCAGAAGGGGGTCGATCTGCTGCCGGCCGCCTTGCCGGATTTCATCGAAGGCGGCGGCGGGCTTGCGGTGCTTGGCTCGGGCGATGCCGAAGCGGAGGCGCAGATGCTCTCGCTTGCGGCGCGCTGGCCGGGCCGGGTGTCGGTCAGGATCGGTTATGACGAGGCCCTGTCGCACCGGATGTTTCAGGGCGGCGACGCAGTTCTGGTGCCCTCCCGGTTCGAGCCTTGCGGGCTGACGCAGATGTATGGGCTGCGCTATGGCACGATCCCGGTCGTGGCCGCGGTGGGTGGGCTGGCCGATACCGTGATCCCTGCCTCGCCTGCGGCGCTGAATGCGGGCGTGGCGACCGGCATCACCTTCTGGCCGACCGATGTGCTGGCGCTGACCCAGGCCCTCCGGCGGCTGAACGCGCTATATGCGGATCAGAAAACCTGGGCCCAACTGCGTCGCAACGCGATGGGTCAGGAAAACGGCTGGGCCGGATCTGCGAGCGCCTATGCCGCGCTTTATGAGGGGATGCTGCGGTGACGGACTTCGTCACTGGCGCCGGGCAGCCCTTTCCGATGGGGGCAAGCCTGACCGCAACCGGGGTCAATTTCGCGACCTTTTCCGCCAATGCGACGGCGATTGACCTCTGTTTGTTCTCGCCTGACGGCAGCCGCGAAATCGCGCGTCTGCCCTTTGTCGAACGCAATGGTGATATCTGGCATCTCCATATCGAGGGGCTGGGCGAGGGTGCGCTTTATGGCTTTCGCGTCCATGGTCCCTGGGCGCCGGAGGAAGGGCATCGCTTTAACCCCAATAAACTGCTGATCGACCCCTGGGCGCGGGGGCTGCATGGCCGTTTCCAATGGGATGATGCGGTGTTCGGCTATGTGACCGGCGATCCGGCGGGGGATCTCAGTTTTGACACCCGCGACAGCGCGGCGTTCATCCCGAAATCGGTGGTGACCGCGCCGCTGCCGGTGGCGGATCATCCCCGGCCCGGTCACAGTCTGGCCGACAGCGTCATCTGCGAGGCGCATCTGCGTGGCGCGACCATGCTGCATCCGGGTGTGGACGAGGCGCTGCGCGGCACCTGCGGGGGGTTCGCCTCTGACATGGTGATCGGCCATCTGAGCCGCGCGGGTGTGACAGATGTCGAATTCCTGCCCGTCCATGCCATCGCTGATGAGCGGTTCCTGGTCGCGAAAGGGCTGCGCAATTACTGGGGCTATAACACGCTGAACTGGTTTGTGCCCGAGCCGCGTTATACCGGCCCGGGGGGGATGGAGGCCTGGCGCGAGATGGTCACCCATCTGCACCGTGCCGGGATCGGAGTGATCCTCGATGTCGTCTATAACCATTCGGCGGAAAGCGACGAGCATGGCCCGCATCTGTCGCTGCGCGGTCTCGACAATGCGAGCTTTTACCGGCTCGCGGGCGGACGCCATTATGCCAATGACGCAGGGACCGGGAACACGCTCGATCTGACGCATCCGATGGTGTTGCGGCTGGTGATGGACAGCTTGCGCTACTGGGTCGAGACCGGGCTGGTCGACGGGTTCCGCTTTGACCTTGCAACCGTGCTGGCGCGCGAGCCGGGGGGCTTTGATCCTGGTGCGGGTTTTCTGGATGCGCTGCGCCAGGATCCGGTTTTGTCAAAGGTTCGGCTGATCGCAGAGCCATGGGATATCGGGCCCGGAGGCTATCAGCTGGGGGGCTTTCCGCCGCCCTTCAGCGAATGGAATGACCGCTACCGCGACGGGGTGCGCCGCTTCTGGCGCGGCGAGCCTGGGCGGGCCGCCGACCTGGCCGGTGCGCTGCTGGGATCGGCGGGGGTGTTCGATCATTCAGCAAGGCAGGCAACGGCTTCGGTCAATTTCCTCACAAGCCATGATGGCTTCACGCTGCAAGACCTTGTCAGTTATAGTGAAAAACACAATGAGGCCAATGGCGAGGGCAATCGCGACGGCCATTCCGACAACCATTCCGACAATTTGGGTGTCGAGGGGCCGAGTAATGACCCGGTGATCCGGGCCGCGCGGGATTTGCGCAAACGCAACCTTCTGGCGACGCTGTTCCTGTCGCAAGGCGTTCCGATGTGGCTGATGGGCGATGAGATCGGTCATAGCCAGGGCGGCAATAACAACGCCTATGCCCAGGACAATGCCATCACCTGGGCAGACTGGAGCAAGGCGGATCAGGCGCTGACCGCCTTTGTCAGTCGCTTCGCCGCACTGCGCCGCGCGCATCCCGAACTGCGCCAGCATCGCTTCCTCCATGGCAAGATCCGCGCCGATGGGTTTCGCGACGTGATCTGGCGCCGTGCCGATGGGCAGGAGCCGTCGGCCGGGGATTGGCAGGATCCCGAATTTCTCTGTCTTTGCCTTGAGTTGCGCATGACAGCGGAGGGTGGAGAGCCGGGTTCCGGGCCGCTTTTTCTGGTCTTCAACCCGGGCGGGACCTTGCCGCTGAGATTGCCCGAAACGCAGCAGGGCTGGCAGCTGGTGCTTGACACCACGCGCCCGGATCTTACAGCTGGTGCGGTACCGGATACGGTGCCGGCGAATGCGGTTCTGGTAATGATTCCAGGCTCTTCCGTCTGAAAGCGCCCGTATTCCCCGAGGAGAGAACGGATGAAACTGACCGTTGCGACCACGCCCATTGCAGGCCAGAAGCCCGGCACCAGCGGGTTGCGCAAAAAGACCCGTGTTTTCATGGGCCCGCATTACCTGGAGAATTTCATTCAGGCGCTGTTCGACGTGGTCGGTGCCGAGGGCAAGACCTTTGTGCTTGGCGGCGACGGGCGCTATTTCAACGACCGTGCGGCTCAGGTCATCTTGCGGATGGCCGCCGCGAATGGCGCGGCCAAAGTGATCGTCGGGCAGGGTGCGCTCTTGTCAACTCCGGCCGCCAGCCATTTGATCCGGCTGTACAAAACAGATGGCGGCATCATTATGTCCGCCAGCCATAATCCTGGTGGCCCCGATGAGGATTTCGGCGTTAAATTCAACATGTCCAATGGCGGCCCCGCGCCGGAATCCGTGACTGAAGCCATGTTCGCGCGCAGCGGTGCCCTCGGCGCCTACCATATTTTCGAGGCAACCGATGTCGATCTGTCATCGCCCGGGGTGCGGCAGCTTGGCGAGATGATCGTCGAAGTGGTCGATCCGGTCGCCGATTATGCCGATCTGATGGAGACGCTGTTTGATTTCGACGCGATCCGGGCGCTGTTCGGCGCGGGTTTCAGGATGCGAATGGATTCCATGTGTGCGATCACCGGCCCCTATGCCGTTGAGATCCTTGAGAAACGGCTTGGTGCCGCCGCCGGAACCGTGGTCAATGCGACGCCTTTGCCGGATTTTGGCGGCATGCATCCTGACCCGAACCCGACCTGGGCCTCGGATCTGATGGATGAGATGATGGGCGTGGAGGCGCCCGATTTCGGCGCCGCCTCGGATGGCGATGGCGATCGCAATATGGTGGTCGGGCGCGGGATCTATGTCTCGCCCTCGGACAGTCTGGCGGTGCTGGCGGCCAACGCGCATCTGGCAAAGGGTTATAAGGCGGGCCTGAAGGGCGTTGCGCGCTCGATGCCGACCTCGGGCGCGGTGGACCGCGTTGCGAAACATCTGGGCATAGAAGCCTATGAGACCCCCACAGGCTGGAAATTCTTTGGAAATCTGCTGGATGCGGGCCGTGTTACACTCTGCGGCGAGGAGAGTTTCGGTACCGGATCCGACCATGTGCGCGAGAAGGACGGGCTTTGGGCGGTGCTCATGTGGCTGAACATCCTGGCCGTCCGCAAGGAAAGTGTGGCCGGGATTCTGGAGGCGCATTTCGCGCAGTTCGGCCGCAACTACTATTCCCGCCATGACTTCGAGGCCGTGGATTCCACCCGTGCCGACCAGATGTTCCTGACGCTGCGTGAAAAGCTGGAAACTCTTCCTGGTCAGGTATTTGCAGGTCTTTCTGTAACTGCGGCAGATGATTTTGCCTATCATGATCCGGTTGATGGCTCGCTGTCGCAAAAGCAGGGCATCCGGGTGCAGTTCGGCGATGGCACCAGGGCAGTCTACCGGCTTTCCGGCACCGGAACCGAGGGGGCAACGCTGCGGCTTTACCTTGAAGCCTTTGAATGCGGGCCCGAAGGGCTTGACAAGGATCCGCAGGAGGCGCTGGAAAACGTGATCCGCGCCGCACATGAAATCGCCAATATTCAGGGCTTTACCGGGCGAACCTCGCCTGATGTGATCACCTGATGGCGATCCCCGCCCGGCAGTTCTGCCCGGGCGGGCCTTGTTGCCGGACGATGTCGCGGATGGCCTGATCCGGCCAACTATGGTGCGGGCTTTGCATCCGGCGCCTGGAGGGCCTATATGCGATCCTTGTTACCGCTGTCAGCACGGGTTGAGCCGTTCGGAGGAATGTTATGGGCGAGGCGAGGAAGATGCAGGGAAGCTGGACGAAAACCGACTGGCGCGCTTTGCCCAGGATCCAGATGCCCGATTACCCGGATCAGACCGCGCTGAACGCCGCCGAGGCGCAGCTGTCGAAATACCCGCCGCTGGTCTTCGCGGGCGAGGCGCGGCGGCTGAAAAAGCAACTGGCGCTGGCAGCCGAGGGCAAGGCGTTCCTGCTGCAAGGCGGCGACTGCGCCGAGAGCTTTGCGGAATTCAGCGCCGATAACATCCGTGACACCTTCCGCGTCATGCTGCAAATGGCGGTGGTGCTGACCTGGGGCGCGAAAGTGCCGGTGATCAAGGTTGGCCGGATGGCGGGGCAATTCGCCAAGCCGCGTTCGGCGCCGACCGAGGTGATCAACGGGGTCGAGCTGCCATCCTATAAGGGTGACATCATCAACGGCTTTGATGCAACCGTTGACGCCAGGACGCCGGACCCGAACCGGATGTTGCAGGCCTATACCCAGGCGGCGGCGTCTTTGAACCTGCTTCGTGCCTTCTCGACCGGCGGCTTTGCCGATATCCACCGCGTGCATTCCTGGACTTTGGGATTTGCCGAACATGACAAGGCCGAGCAATATCGCGCCATGGCTGCGCGCATCTCTGACGCGCTTGATTTCATGAATGCCGCCGGCGTCAATTCGGAAACCGCGCATCAGCTCTCGGCGGTGGATTTCTACACCAGCCATGAGGCGCTGCTGCTGGAATATGAAGAGGCGCTTTGCCGCATCGATTCCATCTCGGGCCAGCCGGTGGCGGGGTCGGGCCATATGATCTGGATCGGCGATCGCACCCGGCAGCCGGATGGCGCGCATGTCGAATTCTGCCGTGGAGTGCTGAATCCGATCGGGCTGAAATGCGGGCCTTCTACCACGGCAGAAGATCTCAAAGTGCTGATGGCAAAGCTGAACCCGGAAAACGAGCCGGGCCGCCTGACCCTCATCGCGCGCTTTGGCGCCGGCAAAGTCGGCGACCACCTGCCGCGTCTGATCAAAGCCGTGCAGGGGGAAGGCGCCAATGTCGTCTGGTCCTGCGACCCGATGCACGGCAATACGATCAAAGCAGCGTCGGGCTACAAGACCCGGCCCTTTGAGTCGGTCCTGCGCGAGGTGCGTGAGTTCTTCGCGATCCACAAGGCCGAGGGCACGGTCCCGGCGGGCGTCCATTTCGAGATGACCGGCCAGGATGTCACCGAATGCACCGGCGGCCTGCGCGCGGTCTCGGATGAGAATCTGGCGGATCGCTATCACACGGCCTGCGACCCGCGTCTCAATGCCTCGCAATCGCTGGAGCTGGCCTTCCTCGTCGCTGAAGAGCTGACGCGGCAGCGCGAAGAGACCCGGCGGATCGCGCTCTGAGCCCAGGACTGAAAAGGCCCGCCACTCCGGCGGGCCTTTTGCTTTTGCGGGTCAGTTACGGACCAGTTCGACGATTTCAACCCGGCGGTTTCGCGCACGCCCCTCATCGGTGCGATTGGTGGCGACCGGGGCCACCATTCCGGCACCTGCCGGCGTCATGCGCTCGCTGGCGATGCCAAGGGCGGCGAGGGCATCAACCACCGACTGCGCCCGGCGTTGCGACAGCGAGAGGTTGTAGTCAAACGCCCCCTGGCCATCGGTATGGCCGACGATCAGCACCGAGAGCGCAGGTTCTGCCGCGAGCATGGCGGCAAGCTGATCGATCTGCGCTTTCGATTCCGGCAGGATACTGGCCTGATCAAAGTCGAACAGGATGCCGTAGATCGCGATCTTGCCATCGCGCGCCATGGTCTCCTGGATTTCAGAGGCCTCTACCACCACCATCTTATCTTCCATCGGGGCCAGCTCCGTTATGGCCATATAGACAAAGGGCCGGTTCTCCGGCTCGAAGCTGGTGACATAGAGCGCGAGATAGGCGTCTCCTTCGGGGCGGCTGATTTTGGCGGCAATATAGTGCCGCTCGTTATCGTAAAGCAGCCCGTCAAACCGTGCGCCGGGATTGATCAGCTGCCGGAACCTGGGGCCACAGTCTTTCTTGCTGCAGGTGAACAGGGTCTCGAAGCCGGCTTTGGTCAGCGCCGCCTCATAATTGCGAAACACCTCAAGCGACGAGCGTTTTTCGGGGCCACGGTAGAGGATCTCGGTGAACCTCCCTTCCAGCTCCAGGGTCTTTTCCGGCTCTGGCTCGCCATCCGTTGCAAGACCCACCGGGCCCAGCAGCAGCGTATAGGCGTCATAGGCGCTGGTTTCCCAGAATTTGATCACCGCGCCTTCATAGCGCGGGATCAGCGGGAAATCAGAGGATCCGGGCGCATCGGCGTCCTGCGCCAGGGCAGCGAGGGCAAAGAGGGGCGCGAAGATCAGCCCGGCAATGAGGGGTCGGAGAGAATGCATAGCGGTTACTCCCGGCAGAGGCCTGCAAAATCGGCGTGAAAACGGCAGTCATTGCTGCTTTCAGGCTAAAACCGGGGCGAGACAGCCGTCAAGATGTGGCTGAGCTTTGGGAAAAGCAAAACGGCCACCCGATGGCGGGTGGCCGTTGCGATTCGAAAAGCGCGGCGGTGAGCCGGGCGTATCTCAGGGCGCTTCGACAGCAGCAGCCGGTGCGGTGAGCGGGGCCGCAGCCGCCGGGGCTGCAGCGGCGCGACCGGTCGAGAGCGGATCTTCCTGGCGCTGAACCGACCCTTCGAAATGGGCGCCCGATTCGATAGCAATGGTCTTGTGGATGATGTCGCCTTCGACACGGGCGGTCGAGGTCAGGCGGACCTTGAGGCCGCGCACGCGACCGATCACGCGGCCATTCACCACGATATCGTCCGCCACGATTTCGCCGCGGATGGTGGCGCTTTCGCCGACCGTCAGCAGATGGGCGCGGATATCGCCTTCAACGGTGCCTTCGACCTGGATGTCACCCGAGGTGCGCAGGTTGCCCACAACGGTAAGGTCCGACGAGAGGACCGAGGCCACAGCCTTGCCCTTGGGCGCCGAGGGGGTGAAATCCATGGAAGGTTTCGACACGGGGGCCTCCGGCGCCTTGGGTTTGTCAGCTTCGGGCTTCGCGCCCGTTTCGTTGATGCGGCTCTTAGAAAACATTTCTCGCTGCCCTTATGAAGGTCATCGGGTTCACGGCAGTGCCCCCTATGCGGACTTCGTAGTGAAGATGAGTGCCGGTGGACCGGCCTGAATTGCCCATATCACCGATCTGGTCGCCGCGCGACACCTTTTGTCCAACCTGCACACGGATCTGTGATAAATGGGCGTAGCGGGTTTCGATGCCAAAGGCATGCCGGATCTTGATCAGGCGCCCGTAACCGTTCTGCCAGCCGGCATGAATGACGGTGCCTTCGGCAGTGGCATAAATGGGCGTGCCATAGGGGCCGGCGATATCGGTACCTTCGTGCATCCGCCCGCCGCGCCCGAACGGGTCTTCGCGGCGGCCAAAGCTCGAGGTCCAGCGCACATTGCCCGAGGTGATCGGGGTGGCAAAGGGCGCCTTCCAGGCCGCGAGACGGTAGAGATCCATTTCTTCCATATCTTTCAGGATCGCATTGGCGCGCTTCTCACCATCGCTCAGCGGCCCGCCCATGGTTGAGGCGCTGATCGGCGAGAGCGGTCCGCCCTGGCCGGAATAGCCCTTTCTGACCGTGGCGATCATGTCATCGGGGTTCATGCCGGCGGCCCGGAACATCTTTTCCAGCGGCTCGACCGAGACCGTCACCGCATCTTCCAGCTTGGTAAAGATCGCGTCATGGCGCAGCTCAAGCGCGCGGCGGTCTTCCAGGGCCAGCGCAAGCTCTTCGCGCGCGGTATCGGCCTCGGCCAGGCGGGTATCGCGTTCGCGGGCGGTGGCCTCCAGCTTCGTGGTCAGGAAATCCAGCGTCTCGCCGGTGTCGCGGATGCGGCCGATCTCGGTGGTGGCGCCACCTTGTTCTCCCAGCATCCCGGTCAGTTTCAAAACCTCGGCCCGTGCTTCGTCGCGTTCGCGGATCACGCCGCGCAGGCTGTTTTGCACGACATCAATGCCGGTCTCCAGCTCGCGGCGGCGATCTTCCGAGGCCAGAAGCATCTCCTGCATTCTGGAAACCTGTTCCAGGGCCGAGTTGAACCGCTCCTGCGCCTGGGCGGCATCGGTCACCCGCAGATCGCGGTCTGCCGAGAGGATGGCAAGCCGTTCCTCGAAGATCATCCCCTGGCGCTGGCTTTGTTCGCGCGAAGAACCGGCGCCGATGGATTGCATCATGAAAATCGAGGTCGCGACGATGGTCCAGGCAATGGCGAGGGCGCCGAAGACCACGACAAAGGCCTGGGTCGCCGGCCTGAGCCGCAGATAATGCGTGCCGTGATCGGATTTCAGATAGAGCCGCTGTTCGGGAAACACCGATTCAAGCGCCGTATTGATCCGGATGGCCAGTCTTGCGAGCACGCGGCATTCCATCTTTAAGAGCGCCCGTTCCGCCTTTTATCCCGGCTTCAAAAAGCGGGACCCGGAGGGGCTGGTGTCAGTCTGACCCGGTTTCCGCGTTACTGGCGCGAAAGACGGGCGAGGTGTGGTCATGCGGATCGGAAGCTCCGCTCCGCCCTGGGGCAGCGGCGGACGATCGGGGAAAAACAACACCATCCGAAAAAAAACATCCGGGCACATTGGCGCGTGAGTCGCACCACAGCGCCTCGGGTCAGACGTGATTAGCGGCGCAAGGGCCGGCTCGCAATATTTCCGCCATGTGTCCGCGCCGCAGCGGCTGAGCCTCGCCTGTTCCCGGCGGAAACTTGCCGATCAGAACCGGAAAACCAAAGGGGTTTCCAGGGCGTGTGGAGGCTGGTTCACAGGGTTACCCGGTTGGCTGCCCGCCGCCTCAGTCCATGTCGGCCGGATCATCCTCCGTCAGCGGCCAGTAGAAATCGGGCGGCAGCCCGGCTTCGGCCCGTTTTTCCTCGTTGAAAGGTGGCTTCAGCTGGCCGTGGAAATAACGCCGCACCAGGGCGTGGAACACGTCTTTCGGATCGGCCCCGTCGCGACCGCAGAGCCAGTTGAACCATTTCGAGCCATAGGCGACGTGGCCAACTTCCTCGGCATAGATCACCCTGAGCGCTTCCAGCGCGCCGGTTTTCTCGCCCTGATCCCGGGCGCGCTGAAACACCGCTATCATGCCGGGTGTCACATCCAGACCCCGCGCCTCCAGCACCATCGGCACCACGGCGAGACGCCCGAGAAAGTCATCCGCGGTGTCTTCGGCGGCACGCCACATGCCGGCATGGGCGGCCATGGCGCCGTAAAAGCTGCCCATCTCCTCAAGCACATCCGACAAAAGGGTAAAGTGCTTCGCTTCCTCATCCGCGGCTTTCACCCAGTCATCATAGAAGCCGGGCGGCATCGGATGGGCGGCGAAGCGGGCGATGATATCCCAGTGCAGATCGACCGCATTCAGCTCGATATGGGCCAGCGCGTGAAGCAGCGCGGCACGCCCTTCCGGGCTCCCCGTGCGGCGGCGCGGCACATCGCGTGGGGCGAGCAGATCGGGCTTTTCCGGCCGGGCCGGTCGCAAGGGCGGTTCGGCCCGGCCAATATCCGGCACCTGGCCCGCCGCGCGGGCGGCAAACCAGGTTGCGGCATGGCGCCGGCTGATCGCCGCTTTGGCGCGCCCCTCTGCCGTGGTCAGAACCTCGACCGCCATTTCCGACAGCGTCAGTGCCATCCCCGGCTCAGCCCTGCAGGGCGCGGGCGGCGGCCAGCACGTCTTCGGCATGGCCCTTGACCGTGACTTTCGGCCAGACCCTGGCGATCCGGCCATCAGCGCCGATCAGAAAGGTCGTGCGGGTGATGCCCATATAGGTCTTGCCGTAATTCTTCTTCTCACCCCAGGTGCCGTAATCCTCGCTGGTCTGACCCTCTGCATCCGAGGCCAGGATGATCCCCAGCCCGTGTTTGCGGCAGAATTTGTCATGCGCGGCGACGCTGTCTTTCGAGATCCCGATCACCGTGGTGCCAGAGGCCGCGAATTCGGCGGCAAGGCGGGTGAAATCCTGCGCTTCAAGCGTGCAGCCGGGCGTGTCATCCTTCGGGTAGAAATAAAGCACCACTTTGCCCGGTGCGAATTGCGACAGCGAAACCGTGGCGCCGCCATCGCGGGGCAGGGTGAAATCCGGGGCCTTGTCGCCTTCAGTCAGGGTCGTGGTCATTTCGGTCCTTTCCGGCATCTGCCCGGCTCTGATGTCAGGCCCGGCGCGCGACCAGCCAATATGACCAGGCAACTCCCCGCGCGGGCGCTGGCCCCTGGACTCACAAGGCTTTGTGTTTCCCCGGGCTTCGCGCCAGGATAGGGCTAAGCGGCTGCCGGTTCCAGAGGGGTAACCAGGCTGCAGGCGGTGAGGTGCCGGGGAAGGCCCGGGCCTCTGGAAGAAGCCGCAGGAATGAAGGGCGAAGAGTCGGTGACCGTGGAAAGCAGGGCGGAGCGGGACAGCACCGGAGAAAGTGCTGCGAACCGGGCATCCCCGGACCAAGTCTCTGAGACTGCTGTGCCGGTCGCTCCCGATGAGACCGGGGAGGAGACCGGGGATGACGCTGGGGCTGGCGCCCTTTCGGCGATTTCTCACACGTCAGAAGCAACTGAGGCCAGCGAGCGACCGGGCGATACGTCGCCCCTTTTGGCTGATCCCGGCGCCTGGCCCCCCGATCCGACACTGTGGGCGGAAGACGGCCAGGCAGTGGTGCCGCCGGCACAGCCGCTGGTTGCGGGGCGGCTTGCCACAGCAATGACTGGCGGGCGGCCAGAGCAAATCTTGCAGCCCGAACCCATGGCCGGGCCTGTGCCTGAAGCCCCAGGCCGAAAGGGCTTTCTGGCCCGCAGAGCTGAGGCAAGGAGGGCACGGGTTGAGAAAAGCCGCGCCAGGATCGGACTGCGCCTTGTCATCGTCCTTCTCGGGCTGGTCGCCTTTGTCGGGCTTGCGGGGTTTGTTCTGCTCGGGCGCAGTCTGACGCTGCCGGTCTGGGCCGTGGCCTCGATCGAACAGCGGCTGAACGAACAACTGGGCCAGAGCCATCTGCCCGAAGGCAGCGCGATCTCGCTGGGAGAGGTTACGGTAATGGTCGCCCGCGACCTGTCGCCAAGCTTTTTCCTGCACGATCTGCGGCTGATCGACAGCAAGGGCGCATCCGTGCTGACGCTGCCGGAACTCAGGATCGAACTGGCACCGGCGCCGCTGCTGACGGGCCAGATCCGGCCCAGCCTTGTGCGGATGACCGGGGCACAGATTGCGGTGGCCCGCGATGCCGATGGCCGGATCGCGCTCAGCTTCGCCGGGCTTTCGGGCAGCCCTGAAATGGGAACGCCCGCCGAGGTGCTGGATGCCCTGGACCGCATGTTCTCGACCGGCACGCTGAGCGATCTGGCGCTGGTCGAGATCGACGGGCTGGCGCTCACGCTGGATGATGCGCGGGCGCGGCGGAAATGGGAACTCGGTGATGGCAGGCTGGTGATTGCCAATAAGGCGGAAAGCCTTTCGGGGGAATTGTCCCTGACGCTTTTGACCGGAACAGATCCCGCGCGGGCGATGCTGACGGTCGAAACCTCGAAAGCTGACAGCTCGGCGCGGTTTTCCGCGACCGTTGACCATGTGGCCGCGCGCGATCTTGCGGTTCAGGCGGCACCGCTTGCGGCTTTTGCGGTGCTGGATGCGCCGATTTCCGGGCGGCTGAGCGGCACGCTGGATTCGCAAGGCAAGCCTGGCGTGCTGGAGGGGCGGCTTGCCCTCGGGCCAGGGGCGCTGGATCCAGGCGTCTTGCGTCCGGCCGGCGCAGAGGGCGCCCGGCCTGCACAGGCGGCGGGAGAAGGCAATGATCAACCGGCACAGGCAGATGGCTCAGAAGGTAATGCTCCGCCGGCGCCGCCGCGCCCGTTTGAATTCGAAAGCGCCGTGGTCGAGCTGCGCTATGATGCCGGACTGCAGCGGGTGTTTCTGGATGAGGTCAATGTCCAGAGCCCCTCGCTGCGGGTCACGGCCAGCGGAACCTCGGATCTGATGGATGATCTGGGCCAGCCGGTTGCGGCGGGGGCCTTGCCGAAAGCGGTGGTGACGCAGCTGCGCATTGGCGAGATGAAGGTCGATCCCGACGGGCTGTTCGAGGCTCCGGCGCGGTTTTCCTCGGGCTCGGCGGTCTGGCGGCTGCGGCTTGACCCCTTTGCGGTCGAGATCGGCGAGGTGGTTTTAAGCGAAGGAGAGGACCGGCTGGTGCTTTCTGGCCATGCCCGCGCCAATACGGATGGCACCTGGGCGGGGGCAGTCGATGTGGCGCTGAACCGGATCTCGACCGAGCGGCTGATCCGGCTCTGGCCACTGATGGCGGTGCCGCGCACGCGGTTCTGGCTTGCCGAGAATGTTGGTCAGGGCGAATTGACCGATGTGGCTGCCGCCTTGCGGTTTCGCAGCGGCGAAGAGCCGCGTTTCGCGCTGGATTACGAATTTTCCGGCGCCGAAGTGCGGGTGGTGAAATCGCTGCCCCCGATCCGGAATGGCAGTGGCCGCGCGGCGATCCAGGACAACAGCTATACTCTGGTGATCGAAGAGGGCGAGATCACCGCGCCCGAGGCCGGCGCCGATGGTGCGCGGATCCATGTCGATGGCTCGATGTTCCGGGTGCCCGATATCCGCAAAAAGCCCGCCGATGCCGAGGTGCGGCTGATTGTCGATGCCGGGCTGACCGCGACGCTCTCGCTTCTGGATCAGGAGCCGTTCCGCTTTATTTCAAAAGCCGGGCGCCAGGTCGATCTGGGCGAGGGCAGGGCGCTTCTGGTGGCCGAGCTTCGCTTTCCGCTGAAGCCAAAGCTGTTGACCGAGGACATTGCCTATGATGTCACCGGACGCATCCTCGATTTCCGTTCTGACCGGCTGGTCGCGGGCAAAGAGATCCGCAGCTCCGATCTGGCGGTAAAGGTCACGGCGGCAGGGATGGCGGTTTCGGGTGAGGGCACTCTTGCGGGTGTCCCGATCGTTGCGCGCTATACGCAGCCGTTTGGCAAGGATGCGGCGGGCAAGGCGAGTGTTTCCGGCACGGCGCGGCTCAGCGATGAAGGGCTGCGGCGGCTGGGGGTGCAGCTTCCGAAAGGCTGGATTTCGGGCGAGACGCGGGCCGCGATTGACCTCGCGCTGCCAAAGGGGGAGCCCGCAAGGCTGGTCCTGAAAAGTGATCTCAAGGGGCTCGGCCTTTCGCTGCCGCCGGTCGGCTGGAGCAAAGCGCGCGACAGCACCGGGCGGCTGCTGGTCGAGGCGGTGCTGGGTCAGGCCCCGGAAGTCACCAGGCTGGAACTGAACGGGCCGGGCCTCAGCGCAAAGGGGCGGCTGACGACAAAGGCGAATGCCGGGCTCGACCGCGCCAGTTTCCAGGAGCTGAAAGTGGGCGGCTGGCTGGATGCTGCGGTCGAGCTTACCGGGCGCGGCAAGGGCGCCGATGTGGCGGTCAAACTGACGGGCGGTACGCTGGATCTGCGCGAATTGCCCAAAAGCAAGCCGGGTTCAGGTGCGGGTGGCGCGGATGCCGGGTCTGGGGCGATAGAAGTCAATCTCGACAGGCTTGTGGTCACGGGCGGAATATCCCTGACCGGGCTCTCGGGCAAGTTTACCATGCGCCAGGGCGGGCTGGATGGCGGGTTCGTGGCTTCGGTCAATGGCAAAAGCCGGATTTCCGGCGCGACCATGCCCTATAAGGGCGGCACGGCGGTGCGGGTCACCTCGGAGGACGCGGGCAGGGTGATGGCGGCGGCCGGGCTTTTCGATATGGGGCGCGGCGGCTCGCTTGATATGACCATCCAGCCAAGGGATACGCCGGGCCAGTATAGCGGCGTGGCAAGCGTCAGCAGCTTTTCGATCCAGAATGCCCCGGTCCTGGCCGAGCTGCTTTCGGCGGCTTCGGTCGTGGGCCTGCTGGAGCAGCTTCAGGGCGGCGGCATCCAGTTTTCCGAAGGCGATGTGTCGTTTCTCATCCTGCCTGAAGGCGTTCAGATCGCCCAGGGCGCGGCGGTTGGCGCTTCGATGGGGATTTCCTTCGCGGGCTTTTACCATTCCGCCAGCAATTCTATCGACATCCAGGGCACGATCTCTCCGATCTATCTGCTGAACGGCATCGGCCAGATCTTCAGCCGCAAAGGCGAAGGGCTGTTCGGCTTCAACTACCGGCTTGCGGGCGCCGCGAAAAATCCGCAGATCAGCGTCAATCCGCTGTCGATTCTGACGCCGGGAATGTTTCGCGACATCTTCCGCCGGCCTGCGCCGGTGCTGAAGGGCGCCGGCTGAGGGGCGAGGCAGATGCAGCTGTCAGATTTCGATTTTCACCTGCCAGAAGAGCTGATTGCGACCCGGCCCGCGCGGCCGCGGTCATCGGCGCGGCTTTTGCTGGCCGAAAGCGGCGGGATCCGTGATCTGCATGTGCGCGACCTGGTCGATATTTTCCGCCCCGGCGACCGGCTGGTTCTGAACAATACCAAAGTCATCCCGGCGCGGCTGACCGGCGCACGCGCGCGTGGTGACGCGGTGGCGAAGATCGAGATCACGCTGATGGAGCCCTCGGCCACCGGAGGCTGGCGCGCGCTTGCCAAACCCCTGCGCAAGGTGAACCCGGGCGAGGTGATCCGCTTTTCCGATGACCTCTCGGCGGTGGTGGCGGAAAAGAGCGAGACCGATCTTCGGCTGGAATTCTCGCTTAGCGGCGCCGATTTCGACACGGCTCTGGCTGCGGCAGGCTCTATGCCACTGCCACCCTATATTGCCGCAAAACGCGCACCAGATGCCGCCGACAATGGCGATTACCAGACCGTCTTTGCCCGCCATGCCGGCGCGGTGGCTGCCCCGACCGCGAGCCTTCATTTCGACGAGGCCCTGCTGGCGGCCCTGCGTGCCAAAGGTGTGACTTTCACCGAAGTGACGCTGCATGTCGGCGCGGGCACCTTCCTGCCGGTCAAGGTCGAAGACGTCAAAACCCATAAGATGCATTCCGAATGGGGCGAGGTCTCACCCGCAGCCGCAGCCGAAATCGCCGCAACAAAGGCCGCAGGCGGCCGGGTGATCCCGGTCGGCACCACGGCGCTCCGGCTGATCGAGAGTGCGGCCCGCGAGAGCGGCGAAATCGCGCCCTGGTCGGGCTGGACGGATATTTTCATTTACCCGGGTTTTACCTTCCGCGTGTCGGATGCGCTGATGACCAATTTCCATTTGCCGAAATCGACGCTTCTGATGCTTGTTTCGGCGCTTATGGGACAGGACAGGATGCGCGAAATCTATGATCATGCCATCGTGAACCAATATCGCTTTTTCTCTTACGGCGACTCGTCGCTGCTGGTTCCATAACACCGCCCGCCAGCCCCTCCGGCCCGACCGGTGGAGCACACGCCAATGCCTGACCGGAGCATGTGATGCTGAGAGTCCTTTACACCACCTGGCCTTTGCTTCTGGGTGTGCTGCTGCTGATGGTGGGGAATGGGGTTCAGGGCTCGCTTCTGGGCATCCGGGGCACGATGGAGGCCTTTACCACCTTCCAGCTGTCTTTCGTGATGTCGGCCTATTTCCTCGGCTTCCTGCTGGGCTCGCGCTATGTGCCGGGAATGTTGCAGCATGTCGGCCATATCCGGGTGTTTGCGGCGCTTGGCTCGCTGATCTCGGCGGTGCTGGTGCTCTATCCGATGGTGATCCACTGGCAGGCCTGGGCGCTGATGCGGGTGATCATCGGCTTTGGCTTTGCCGGCGTCTATATCACGGCGGAAAGCTGGCTGAACGATACCGCAACCAATGAGACGCGCGGCCAGGCGCTGTCGGCCTATATGATTGTGCAGATGGCCGGCATCATCTCGGCACAGGGGCTTTTGGCCTTTGGCGATCCCTTTGGCTATGATCTCTTCCTGATCCCCTCGGTGCTGGTGTCGCTGGCCTTCCTGCCCCTGTTGCTGGCAACCTATCCCAGCCCCAGTTTCGAGACCGGCCAACGCCTTGGGTTTCGCGAGCTGTACCGGATCTCGCCCCTCGGCTGCGTCGGTATTTTCCTGATCGGCGGGGTGTTCTCGGCGATGTTCGGGATGGCTGCGGTCTGGGGTTCGGTGAGCCTGTTGTCGGTGGGGCAGATCGCGCTGTTTACCTCGGCGCTCTATATTGGCGGGCTGATCCTGCAATATCCGATCGGCCGGCTTTCTGACCGGATCGACCGGCGCAAGATCATCGTGTGGCTCTCGGTGGTGGCAACTGTGGTCATGGCGGTGGCGACGATTTTCCCGCTGCCCTTTCCGGTCTATCTGGTGGTCGCCGCGCTTTTGGGCGGCATCACCTATCCGATCTACGGGCTGATCATCGCCTATACCAATGATTATCTCTCGAAAGAGCAGATGGCAGCTGCCTCGGCAGGGCTTTTGTTCATCAACGGCGTTGGTTCGATCTTTGGCCCGCTGATCGTCGGCTGGCTGATGGGGCGCGATGTGATGGGGCCGCGCGGCTTCTTCTTCTTTGTCGGCCTGCTTTATGCCGCACTGGCGGGCTATGCTGCCTGGCGGATGACCAAACGCGCAACCCCGGTGATGACCGGCGCCTATGCCAATATCGCGCCTATGGCTTCCGCAGTCGCCTCGGTCGCGGCGGTTGAGAATGCAATCGAAATCAACCCCTCGCCCGAAAACCCCGAAGCCGCCGCCGAAGCCGCGCAGGCCCTGGTCATCCAGCGCGATCAACCCGTGCCGCCGGCATCGGAGGAGAGCGCGCCGCAGCAGCAGGGCGACCAGGCGGCAGAAGATTGGGAAAATCCCGGCCAGCGCGATGCCTGAGGTTGCACCCTGGCGCCCTCGCTGACACTCTGGCCCGAAGACTGGCCGTCAGCGGAGGTGAAGATGTCCGACCCGATCGAAGTGCTGCAATTCTGGATCGAAGAGATCGGCCACCAGGGCTGGTATGCCGGCGGCGAAGAGATTGACGATGCCTGTGCCAGCCGGTTTGGCGAGTTGTGGCAGGCGCTGCAGGATGGTGGGCTGGAACATTGGGTCGATGGCCCGGCCGGAACCCTGGCCTATCTGGTGATCGCTGATCAGTTTGCCCGCAACATCAACCGGGGCCGGGCAGAGGCTTTCGCAACCGACCCGCAGGCACGCGCCGCCGCCCGCCGCGCGCTGGACGAGGGCTGGGATCTCGATGCCCCCGAACCCGAACGCCAGTTCTTCTATATGCCGTTTGAGCATTCCGAGGATCCGGAGGACCAGGCGCTGGCAGTGCAGCTTTTTACAGAGCGTATGCCCGAAAACCCCGAAAGCCTTCTTCATGCCCGCGCCCATCAGGAAATCATCCGCCGCTTTGGCCGTTTTCCCTTCCGCAATGCGGCCCTCGGGCGCGAGACGACGGCAGCAGAGGCCGAATTCCTCGCAGCCGGGGCCTATCCCGCGCTGGTAGCAGAGATCCGTGGCAGCCATGCATCAGACGCATAGGGCTGCGGCGCCAGCTTTGTTGCTCGGTTAAACGAGATTGTTTAAGGGTGAACCAGTTTTCCCGGGGGCGTTTTCCCAGGGCCAGTTCTTCTGAGGGAGGCGGAAATGGCAGACTCGAATTTCGACGTGGTGGTGATCGGCTCCGGCCCGGCGGCTATGTGGCGGCGATAAGGGCGGCGCAGCTGGGCCAGAAAGTCGCGGTGGTCGAACGCGAAAATCTGGGCGGCATCTGTCTCAACTGGGGCTGTATTCCGACGAAAGCGCTGCTGCGCTCGTCCGAGGTCTTCCACCTGATGCATCGCGCGAAGGAGTTCGGGCTTAAGGCCGAGGGGATTTCCTATGACCTGCCGGCGGTGGTCGCCCGCTCGCGCGGCGTGGCGAAGCAGCTTGCCGGAGGCGTCGGCCATCTGCTGAAGAAAAACAAGGTCACCGTGATCATGGGCACCGCGAAGCTTGCCGGCGGCGGCAAGGTGGTGGTCACCACCGATAAGGGCAGCGAAACGCTGGTCGCGAAAAACATCATCCTGGCCACCGGCGCACGCGCACGCGAGCTGCCGGGGCTGGAGGCTGACGGAGATCTGGTCTGGTCCTATCGCCACGCGCTGGTGGCCAAACGGATGCCGAAAAAGCTGCTCGTCATCGGCTCCGGCGCCATCGGCATCGAATTCGCGAGCTTCTTCAACACGCTCGGCGCAGAGACCACCGTGGTCGAGGTGATGGATCGCATTCTGCCGGTCGAAGACGCCGAGATTGCCGCCTTCGCGAAGAAGCAATTCGTCAAACAAGGCATGAAGATCCTGGAAAAAGCGGCAGTGAAAAAGCTCGACCGCCATCCGGGCAAGGGCGTCACCGCCCATATCGAGATCGCCGGTAAGGTGGAAACCCAGGACTTCGATACGGTGATCTCGGCTGTGGGGATCGTCGGTAATGTCGAAAATCTGGGCCTGGAAGAGCTGGGAGTGAAGGTCGACCGCACACATGTCGTGACCGATGAATATTGCCGCACCGGTGTGCCGGGCCTTTATGCGATCGGCGATATCGCCGGCGCGCCCTGGCTGGCGCATAAAGCGAGCCATGAGGGCGTCATGGTGGCCGAACTGATCGCGGGCCAGCATCCTCATCCGATCAAACCGGGTTCGATTGCCGGCTGCACCTATTGCCATCCGCAGGTGGCCTCTGTCGGCCTGACCGAAGCGCGTGCGAAAGAGCAGGGCTATGAGATCCGCGTCGGCCGCTTCCCCTTTATCGGCAATGGCAAAGCGATTGCTCTGGGTGAGCCCGAGGGCTTCGTGAAAACCGTGTTCGATGCGAAAACCGGTGAGCTGCTGGGCGCGCATATGGTCGGCGCCGAAGTGACCGAGCTGATCCAGGGCTATGTGATCGGCCGCACTCTTGAGACGACCGAGGCAGAGCTGATGGAAACGGTCTTCCCGCATCCGACGCTTTCAGAGATGATGCATGAATCGGTGCTGGATGCCTATGGGCGCGCCATTCATTTCTGAGAGTGAGGAGCCACGAATGCTTCGCCGAACCGGATCACAATGCAGGGATCATCCTGCAATGGCTGAAAGATCTGGAACCTGCGAAATCTGACGCGGCAGAAATAATCGGAAACCGGGGCGAGCGCCCTGGTTTCCGCAACTGACCCGCTGGCACTGCACCGACCGCACCGTGCAGACCCGCAGGCCGGGACTCCGCTGCCTGACCTGCGCCACTGGCGGGCATATCCGGATGGGGACGAACTCCGGTCTTCCTCTTGACTGAAACACCCCGTGCGGCGCGATCCGCGGTAAATTTCGGGGGCAGCTCTTGCGCATTTCTGAACGTGCAGCTATACGCGCGGCACTTCACAGGCGGAGGCGGGCCTATGCGGGGAGAAATCCTGCAAAGGTCCACCGGTTGGGGCATCTGCTCTGAAATCCTCCGCTCAGGCGCAAACCGGAAAGGTATTTGGACATGGCGCTCCCCGATTTCTCCATGCGTCAGCTCTTGGAAGCTGGCGTTCACTACGGTCACCAGACGCAGCGCTGGAACCCGCGTATGGCCGAGTATATCTACGGCGATCGCAACGGCATCCATATCGTTGACCTGACCCAGACCGTCCCGCTGCTGGACCAGGCTCTGAAAGTCGTGCGCGACACCGTCGCCAAAGGCGGCCGTATCCTCTTTGTCGGCACCAAGCGTCAGGCTCAGAAGCCGATCGCTGAAGCCGCTGAGAAATGCGCTCAGTATTACATGAACCACCGCTGGCTCGGTGGCACGCTGACCAACTGGAAGACCATTTCCCAGTCGATCCAGCGTCTGAAGCAAATCGACGAGACCCTTGCGGCAGGCGCAGAAGGCCTGACCAAGAAAGAGCGTCTGAACATGGAACGCGACCAATCGAAGCTGCAGGCTTCGCTTGGCGGGATCCGTGAAATGGGCGGCGTGCCGGATCTGCTGTTCATCATCGATGTTGGCAAAGAAGATCTCGCCATCCTCGAAGCACAGAAACTGGGCATCCCGGTTGTCGGCATCGTCGACACCAACAACTCGCCCAAAGGCGTGAACTATGTGATCCCGGGCAATGATGACGCGGCCCGCGCGATTGCGCTCTATTGCGACCTGATTGCCCGCGCTGCTCTGGACGGGATGTCGGCTCAGCTCGGCGCTGCCGGTGTTGACCTCGGCGCTCTGGAAGCGGCGCCGGAAGAAGAAGCCACCGCCGAAGAGGCCTGATCGGGCGTGGGGGCGCTTTCTGTGCCCCGACCGTCACCGGGTTGTTGCACGGCGGGGATAGCCCCGCCGTGATCCGTTTCTACCTTTCCGAAGGAGCTGAGCTATGAGCATCACCGCAGCAATGGTGAAAGAACTGCGCGAATCGACCGGCGCAGGCATGATGGACGCCAAGAAGGCGCTGACCGAAGTAAATGGCGACATGGAAGCCGCCGTTGACTGGCTGCGCACCAAAGGCCTTGCAAAAGCGGCCAAGAAGGCTGACCGCGTTGCCGCAGAGGGTCTGATCGGCGTGACAGTGGCCACCGGCAAGGGCGTCGCCATCGAGATCAACTCGGAAACCGACTTCGTGGCGAAAAACGCTGACTTCCAGAAGCTCGTGCGCGAGATCACCGAAGTTGCGCTGACCACTGCGAATGATGTCGAAGTTCTGAAAGCCACCCATCTGAACGGCAAGCCCGTCTCGGAAGTGCTGACGGATGCCATCGCCCGTATCGGCGAGAACATGACGCTGCGCCGGATGCATGTGCTGGAAGGCGATACTGTCGTTTCCTATGTGCACAATGCGGCCACTGACGGCATGGGTCGGATCGGCGTGCTGGTTGCGCTGAAAGGCGATGCCGCCAAAGCGCAAGAGATCGGCAAGCAGTTCGCGATGCATATCGCGGCTACGAACCCGCTCTCGCTGTCGGAAGCGACCCTCGACCCGGTTATCGTCGAGCGCGAGCTGCAGGTGCAGACCGCCAAGGCGCTGGAAGAGAACTCGACCTCGGACAAGCCGAAGCCCGAGCAGGTCATTCATAACAACATCATCCCGGGCCGGATGAAGAAATTCCTCGCCGAGAACACGCTTCTTGGTCAGGCATTCGTCATCAATCCCGACCTGACCGTCGAAGCGGCGGCCAAAGAAGCCGGCGTCGAGATCACCGGCTATGCCCGTGTGGCGGTTGGCGAAGGCATCGAGAAAAAAGAAGAAGATTTCGCCGCTGAAGTCGCCAAGACTCTGGCTGGCAGCTGATCTTCCGGATCCTTTCCGGGATCCAGTTCATCCGGGGCCGTACCGCAAGGTGCGGCCCTTTTTGCGTTCAATAGCTCTGAAATGCTGGCAAGTCCGGCTGGCATCCCATTGCTTTACTGATTAATCCGGTGGTTGTCCGGGAAACTGGCAGGAACCGGGGGTCAGCTGGCGGCCTGGGCCAGCGGCTCGGGGAACTGCTGAAAGATCATGTTCAGGAGCGCGCCTTTGGCCACCGCCTGAGCCGTGGTCTCAACCGCCAGCGCATCACGTGCGAGGCGAAGGTGTTTTTCCACCATCGCCGGCGAAACGCCCATCAGCAGTGCCACATCCTGGGTGGTCTTACCATCCGCCACCCATTCCAGCGCTTCACGCTGGCGTGGGCTGAGCGTGCGGGCCTTTGAAAGCTGCGGCAGCTGGACGATCCGCAGATGCATCATATGGGCGATGGCAGTGATCTCATCGCAGCGCTCGGTGAAGATGCGCTCGACATCGGCGTGGTCAAGATTGGTATCCGCGATCAGCCCAAGCGCGCCCTTCGCCCGGGTCGAGGCTTCGGGAAAACTTACGGTAATGCCAGCTTTGATGCCCAGAGCATTGTTCTGACGTACGATTTCCGCTTCTTCCGGCGGGAGCTTGCCAGCGGCAAAAGCATCATGCACCCATTTCCAGGTGCGGATTCCGGAATTGCGCTCGGCCCAGCGGAAAACGGGGCTGCGGCTGAAAAGACCGCTTTCAAAGTAGCGGCGGGCATATTCCTGGTTCATCGTGCTGAGAAACAGCGCATCATCCGGGTCGCCGATCGTCTTGAGGTGACGAAAGCGGGTAAAGCCGTAATTCGCCCGGGCAAAGCCCATAGAGGCGAAATGCCGGCACGCGACTTGCCAGGTCTCATCAATGCTGGCCGATTGCGCGATATCGCCAAGTAGTTCGAGAACTGAACTGCGGGTCATTTGGGCCTCCTTTGACGTAGCGGTATGAGAGCCGCCAGGCCAGTTGCTACTGGTAACTTGCTTCTAACTATGCAGACGCCCGCAACCTGTCGAGCCTTGGTGAGTGTTGCAGAAAAATGTGACGGAAGATGTCATATTTCTCGGCGTGTCGTTGATGTCCGAAGCGTGAGCTGCCTGGTGATTGAGATATATGTAAATAAAGTCAATTCATTATGGGCGAAATTTGACGAAAAACATTTCATCCTGAGACGCTGCGCAATTCCTGCAGGATAAACGAATTTACGTTCGTTGCCTGATTGCCCCGGGCCATGCAGCGTAACAGCAGGAACCATTGCCAGGATCAAAAAGGAGGGCCTGTCCTTTGAGGTTCTGGCCTCGGGCGGTCAGATCCTGACGCCGCGCGGCGTCCTCCTGCAGGCCTTGACCGCTGGCCTTTTTCCGGCAGGTCGAGCCCTGGAATATGCCTGCCTCAGGCAATACTGATGCTTCGGTCACCCGGATGGAGGCGCGTGTCAGCGGCCAGGGGATCTACCTCGGCAGCAGGACGTATCAGGGAGCAGCACTCCCCGCCGGAAACAAATTCATCAACGGTTATTTCCGTCGATAGCCTGACCCGCTCAACTCTGGTGCTGGGTGAGTTGGATGGGATAATATCCCGTGGTCGGAGCTTGGCGAAAAGGGCGAGCTGCTGGAGTTCAGTGACGACAATCTGTTGGCATTCCTTGAGCTTTACCGCCCAGCCTTCGATCAGGTGAATGAGTTCATCGGGCAGCGCGCCAATTTTTTGCCGAAAGGCTGACTCTTCTCAGGCTCTGGGCTCGGCAGCAGGCGTGGCTGTCGACGCCCGAGACAAAGAAGGGGCGCGCGCGCGGCATCCTGATCGCGGAGGATGGGCGCGAGATCCAGCTTCCCGCGCTCGATGAGCTTGAGGACGCGCCGCTGCTCGCCGAAGCACTGGCATCGGTCGGCATGTGTGAGGCGAGCGAGGTTGGCCCGGTTTCGCTGTCGTGGCAGACGATCAGCGCTTGGGCCGACCTGGCCGGATATCAGCTCTCTCCGGGCGATCTGGAGGATCTGCGGGCAATGTCTGCCGAGTTCGCCGCCGGGGTCACGGATTACCGCGAGGTGGTCGTGCCGCCCCCGTATGGCGAGAGGCGGCAGAGCCAGGATCAGATGGTCGCGCTGATCGGTCTCGGCATCGGCGCCCTGACAGAAGGCGTCTATGCGCTGGCCGTGAGGTTCGGATGGGCGCGCTGATACTCCGCTGGCTCTGGAAGCCCGTCGCCGTGCTGCTGGCCCTGCTGGCGGTCTGGCTGCGGGGCAGGGCGAGCGCAAAGCAACAGACCGCGCTGGAAGCCGCAGAGGCCTATGTGCGCGGGCGGAAAGGAATGGACAAAGCAGATGCTGAGATTTCCGATGATCCTCATGTGCTGCGGTCTGCTCTCAGCGTGCGTCCGCCCGACACCAAATGACAGCGCCATCTGCGATGGATCGCGGGCGGCGCGGGCCGATCATGCGGCGGCACTGGCGAATTCGCCGGACGACCGGTCGGTGGTGAGCGGGGCCCGGCTGATCGCGCTGATCGATGCGGGGTGTCAGGCCTGATCCCGCTTTCCTGCAGGCAGATCATATACAATCTGGCAGCGGTCGCTCCATTCCCATTCGTGCTGTCTGAGCGCGACCTCGCACCCGGCGGCCCGGGCAAACTCCAGCAGCGCAGACGGCGCGTCCTCGGTGCCGGCCAGCTCGACATATCGCGCGCGGCTGTATCGGCCTGATCGGCCGCACCGGTCACAGGTCAGATGGATGGTTTCGGGCAGGGGAGTGACGGCGCGGAACATGAGCGACTCGGGGGGATGGGATTGCCAGTGCTCGCTATGCGTTCTCATGATGCAATACCTGCGCGCACTGTCTGTCCCGGCTCTGAGCGGGTTGATCACCGCAGGTATCCGTATTGCGGCCCATCGGGAGGCCGGGGGCTTTTGCTTTGGCGGATCGAATCGGGAACAAAGTCTGGGGATTGGTCTGGGACTCTCTGGGAATCCAATGCCTTTTATTGCGGTTTTGTTCCCATTGAGGCCCGAGAGAATGAGCTGGAAATCACATACCTATAGCCCTTCACGACCTTGATATTAAAGGTAAAAGACTGTGAGGAGTGCTGGAGCGGGTGAAGGGAATCGAACCCTCGTATTCAGCTTGGGAAGCCAAGACCGCATCATTGATTTCAATCGGTTGTGCGGCGCTTCGGGGATTTCTTCGGGACTCGCCCCGTGACGGCGTAATCATCGAGCGCCGTCCTCAGGTCATCGTCCAGAACGTGCGCATAGCGCATCGTCGTGTCAATCTGCTTGTGGCCAAGCAGGCGACTGACCAGTTTCAGGTTGCCGGTCTGGCGCAGCATCCTTGTCGCGAATGTGTGCCGAAGATCGTGGAAGCGGAAATTCTCGATCCCGGCGGCGACAAGCGCCTCTTTCCACTTCTCCATGATCCCACCGGTCGGTGTGATCCTGTGGCGCGGATGGCCCTTCGCCTTGTGGTTGACGTATGTCAGCACATAACGGCTGTGCGGCAGATCTTCTGCCTTGGGCAGGCTTGAAAGAAACGCCCGCACCTCATTGTTTATGGGGAATTTTCGGGTGACTTGCCCCTTTTCCCGCATAGTGATGATGCGCGCCTCAAGGTCTACGTCAGACCATTTCAGCCCGGTCAGTGCAGTAACCCGCGCGCCGGTCATCATCGCCAGCAAAACAAGCGGGTGAAGATCTTCGCGCAGGTGCTTGAAAAGTCTTGTTTGTTCGTCTCGGGTTAGTTCCCTGACTCTTTCCTCGGCCTCTTTGACCTCGACAGATTTGAGGTCCAGATCCGCGATGGTGGCGGCGTGGATTTTCTGCATGTGTCGCAGCGCGCGCCCGAGCATCTGCAGCTCGCGGTTAACGGTGCCATTTGCAACCTCTGAGCGCCGACTGGACACGTGGCGCTGGATCATCGCCATTGTAATTTCGTGCAACTTTGTTTCTGGATTTATTCCAGATACCAATGCCTTGCCTTGTGATATTGTGGTGCGAGCTGAACTCTGGTGTTGCGCAACTTCGGCATAGTAGGTGCCCAAGGCTTCGCCCAGGGTGAAAATGCCCTTGGGGCTGGCTGTGGCCTGGGACTTTGCCTCGACCCTTTTCTCAGCCTCTACGGCTTTGGCCTCCTCGAAGTCCTCGGTCCCACAAGAGCCATGAAATCTACGACCCCGGATTTGGAAGTCGTAGTGCCAGTAGCGCGTGCCTTGGGGGCGGAATGGCATTGTTGAGATTGCCTGTCGATAAATGTTGCGAGGTCGTCCTGACGATAGCGGATCGTGCCACTGGTGAGCATCACAAATGGCAAGCCCCGATCCCGGAGACGCCGCAGGGTTTTGGTAGACACCCGCAGTACAGCCGCAGCTTCGTCAGGGGTGAGAAGCGGCATTGCCCCCATCATCCATCCCTCACATCGTCAAGTTTGCGATGCAGCAAGGCAATATCGTTGGTCAGGCGGGCGCGCTCTTTGCGCCTCGCTTCCGGCACGCGCAGGGCGAGATCATCCAGGATCCGCTCTGCATCGGTGAGCGTGATGGTGCCCCATTTGCGTTCCCACGGGTTCCATAGGTCGATTGTGGTCTCCCCCATCATCCGCCCCCTTTCTCTTGCGCGGCGGCGCGGGTGAACAGGTCACCGGCCGCCTTCCTGCTGCGCCTCGTTGCTGCCGAATTCGCCGCGTGGTGCTTTGCGTCATAGCGAAGATGGCACCGCTGGCACCATGCTCGGAGGTTTTCCCGGGCGCAGTTTTCAGGCTGGTGATCGAGGTGCGCGACGGTGAGAATGATCCTGACCAGACCGCGCGTCGGATATTCTGACCCTCGCGCCATGCCCTTGTAGTCGCCGGTCTCGGCGCAATGAACCTGGCCGTGCATCAGCATATAGGTTCCCTCTGCGAACCCGGTCCCGCGCGAGATATATTCGCCGTTCGGCGCGCCGCACTTCTCGCACTTGTTGCCGGCAGCCTCACGCACCTCACGGCTGATCCGCTTCCAGTCTGCCGGATAGCGCGCTTTCTCGCTCGCCCTTATCGGCATCACTCCCCTCCTATCCTCGCCAGAGCGGCGGCTGCGATTGCCTTGGCCTCGATGAGGCGGGCCTGCGCGCCGAAAGCGTCGTGGTCCATGGCCGCGATCCGGCGCAGATCGGCCTCAATGGGATCGCGGCGGACGTATGGAATGCAGTATTCCACGCTTGGCGTGGCAAAGCTGACCACGATCTCGCTGCCGCTGCTTTTGCTGCCCCATATGAGATCTGGCATATCCCCCTCCACCGCCTCGATCAGCGCTTTAACGTCATTGGTCATGGGGTGGCTCCGATCTGGTCGATGTTTTGCCGTTGGACGGTGAAGGTGTAAGCCGCCACCCATGGGTTGAGATCCCAAGCGCCGGGTCCGTTGATCTGGTCCCAAAGTTCGGAATAGCCGCAGACGGGATCGCGATCATCGACCCCCTCGGCCAAGGCATCCGCCTCACTACAATCCTGCAGGCGCTCTACCCGGACCTCTGTCACCAGCAGCGTGATCCGGCTCGCCCAGCGTGGCATGTGGATGCCGGGGCGCCACTTTGGCTGGCCACTCCGGTCAAAGCCTTCGCGGAAAACAGCAGCGGAATAGTCGTCAGTGGGGTGTTCTCGCTGATCAATCGTCCCGGTGCCAATGCTCATGCGATACGCTGTTCGCGGCAGGATAGCATGAGCCTCTCGGACATAGAGCCGGTCGCCGACCGCATAGCGAACGGGTATCTTTTGCCATGAATTGAAGGTGGCCAGACGGACCTGCCAGCCAGCGGTTTCATGCAACCTTGTGGCGCCGGTCCACGGCCCCCGTGCAATCTCATCGGCAGACATAGCAACCCGCCGCGTCTGCGTCTTGCGCCCTTCCAGCAGCGCGCGGACCATCGGCCCGGAAAAGAGGACCGGTTTATCAGCCATGTCACGCGCCCTCCTTGGACAGGGAAACGTGCGAGCCATTCGGATGGCACATGGCAATTTCGAAGGCGAGCAGTGCTTTCGCAGGGGTGTCGCCGAAACCAGCCACTCCTTCTTGCAGGTTCTCGCCGTGCAGCGCGCACCACGCATTTCCGTCCTTGAACAGCCTAGGCTTGAGAACCGAGAACCACGTTGCATGGTATCCGGAGATTTGCTGCGCCAAGACCTCGGCGCTATGCCCCACCTGCCATGCGGCGTTTGCAATGTTTGCGTCAGTCATTGAGAGCCTCCAAAGCTATGTCTTTCATGGCGCAAACAGCGTTCACGGCGTTGTCGTATCCGTGGACTGACCACGCATTCTTGATGCAGGTTAGGGCCTCCTTGAGCTTTTCCTGTTCGTTCTCCAGCCCCGCCACCCGCTCACGCAGGGATGCGGACTCGGCCTCAAGCGCGGCGATCCGGGCGGCTGATGTTTCTGCGTCCCGGTCCATTGCTTCGGAAAGGTCAATCACCTTGCGGCCGAGCATCGGCGCCATGGCGATCAAGCGGGCGTTGGCAATGTCTCGCCCGTCATTCAAACCGCTACTGTGCGCCATGAAGCAAAGCCGGGTTTCACTGTCTGTCCAGATAATCTGGTTCCAGACCGGACCATCCGCAGACCACTCCCCCGGCGTCGCCTCACCCAGCAGCTTGCGCAGATCCTCGGTCATTGGCTGGCCTCGCGGGCGGCGATAAAGGTATCGGCTGCGATGAATGCCGCCTTGGAAAAGCGCAGCGCGGTCTCGCCAATTACCGCGGCCTCGTCCTGTGCGTCAGGTTTATGGCCAATCACTGAGGTGCGGGCTTTGAGCCGGGATTGCAGGTCGTCGCGGATCTGCTGGTCGGATACGGGCATGTCAGCCTCCCCACCCGAAGAACCAGTTTACCGTCGCTACGAGGCCAATCATCCAAAGGCCGACCGTGAAAAACAGGATCGCGCCTGCCAGAATGAGATTTGCCATTGCTTCCATGTCTTGCTCCTGTGGTCTGGCGCTCGGGATGCCGCCCTGCGTGAGGGCGGTCACCGGAAAGCCTGATGGTTCAGAAACCGATCTCATCGTCACGGTTCTGATAGCCGCCCCGGTCGTCGTATCCGCCGCCGTAGCCGCCGGTCTGGGGGCCTTGACCGCGATTATCTTGCTGGCCGCGCCCGTCATTGCCGCCGCGATTGTCCTCGCGGGGTTTCGGGTCAAATGCGCTGATCAGGATCTGATCGCTTCCCTGCTTGAAAGGGACGCCGGCGGGGTTGAAATGACGGTCCAGCAGGATGAATGTATTGGTCTCGCCACGGTCATTGGTGCTTTCCATCAGGGCACCGATGTTGTGGTAACGGTTCTTCATCTGACCGCTGTTGCGGTCCTCATAGCTGCCGGTAGCCACCGCCAGCTCCTTCAAAACTCTCACTGCCATTAGAATGCTTCCTTCTCTTCCCAGACCCGGACACCGGAGATCTGGCGGGTTTTGTGGTTGCGGCGGACGTATTCCTCGACAAAAGCCGTGATCGCGTCCGGGTCGTTCTGGGCGATATCGTTCAGCGCCATCCGGTGGCCGCCGCGCGGGTTCGCCTCGGTAGGCTCTTCAAAGGCGTAGCGCGTGACGGTGCGCATGCCCTTCACGGTGTCTTTGCTGGCCTTGGATGCAGCGATGCGCGCCTGCTCAGCCTCTCGGGCAGCGGCCTCGGCGGCGCGCTGCGCCTCCAGATCGGCGGGATTATGGCGCGCGAGGGCGGCCGCCGCTTCAACCTCGCGCTGCTTGCGGGCTTCTTCCTCGCGGGCCAGCCGGGCAATCTCGGCCTTACGGGCATCCTCGGCGCGCTTGAACGCATCAACGCCTGCAACAATGCAGCCCTCGATCCGCTTTGCATCGGCAATGGTCGGCTTCCAGCGATCAAGCTCCGACTGGTAGGCATCGCGCAGGGGGGTGGTGGCTTCCTTCTGACCCTTCTCAAGGTCCAGCCGCCATCGCTGCATCGACTTGCGCAGCGTATCGGCCTCCTTCATCTGGGCTTCATTCTCAACCTTCGCGCCATCAGCCCAGCTTTCAGCGGCAAGCCTGTCGCCTTCATAGCGGGCATTGATTTCGTCAATCGGGTCAGGGGCGCCGTTGTGGCCGATCCCTATCGGGGTCATGTCGTTCATTGGTCAATCCTCAATAGGGGATTTCGTCATCGTCAAGGATCTCGCCGGAGATCGGCTGCTTGCGCTTGCAGGCCTCAATCTCGACGTCGACCATTGCGGCCAGTTCGGGCGCACGGCTGCGGAGAGTGGCGAGATCGCGCTGCAGGTTGGGATCGTTCACGGCTTTCATGCCGTGCTGCTTGATCCCAGCGACCATTCCGTCCGCCATGCGCTTGTCGCCAATCGTCGGGCCTGCCGGCTGGTTGATGCGCTGCTGCTCCTGCTGACGGTTCTGGCGCGGGTCGTCAGATTGACGCTGATCCGGACGCGGCGCGGCGCTTTGGGCGTCGTCATCAACCTCGGCAGAAAGGCCAAGGGCCGCTTTGAGGGTGTAGCGCTGGAGATAGGTCACTGCACTGCCAGCAGCCTGAAAGGAGTTTTTGTTCCCAGACTGATCTGGTGGGCCAGAGAGGGAGTTTTCCTCGCTATGCCCGCCAGCATGAGAGACAATGCAGATCACCCGAACGCGTCCATTTTGGCTGTCATCAGTGCGGAAGCGATACGACAGTCCATGGCGCGAAAGGATCGGGTCAATCACCTTGGCGATGCCTGCCAGCGTTTCATGCTTGTAGTGCGTCCGGCCCTTGGCGCTGGAGAAATCGACCGTGGCATCCTTCGTGATGGGTGGAATCTCGGCACGGGCCGCAGCCAGAGCGGCAGCAAATGCAACGCTGGCGCCGTGAGCGTCCATGCGCTCCTTCATGGCCAGCATGCGCTCAAGCTTATCCAGGTCGGCATCGGGGTTCATAACCACGCGCTCAATCATGGAGGCCCAGGCATCATTTCCACCGGGTGCCGCAACGGCGGTGCCGCCCTCGATCTTCGTGACTTCGGTCATTTGATCTGCTCCATGCTCTGGATGATGCGGATATCGGCCTGTGCGCGAGCAAAGGCGTCGGACATGTGGTTCGCGAAGAAGATGGTTCCGGCGATCAGCGCAGCCCAAAACAGCCAGCGGCGGATCAGGCCGGGGTTCTTGGCGCGGCGGGAAACCTTGAGGCGGCGGAAGTCGGCCACAAACTGATCACGCGCGGCTGCAACCGCTGCCTGATGGAGCTGCCCCGGTGTCGGGATGCGCTCGGCATATTCCGCGCTCATGGAGGTGCTATCGAGGGGCATGGCGTTCTCCGGGTTTTTGGAAAATACCCCCGGCCAAAATCGGGACGGGCCGGGGGCTAGTTGCTGGGCGGGGAGGACAGGGAGGCAGAAACCCCGGGCCAGCGCGAAAATCATGCGGCGCGGTCGATCTGCTGATCCCTGCGCCAGTCGCCGAAATCGTCGCGAGCCTCACGCGCGGCTGTGGATGCAGCGGCCTGTTGGCTGCGCAGATCGCTGATCGCGGATTGCTCGGTCTGGCCAGTGCCGGTCAGGGGGCAGCCGTCCAGCGTTGCGACCCAAAGCGGATCGCCATATTCATCCTCACCCTCTTCGGTGATGATCCAGGGCTCGTCGTCAAACAGTGCCATTGGGGTTTCTCCGGACATGTGGTTGTCGGCATATTCGCGCGCCGCACATTCTGCGGCGAAGGCCTCCGGGCTGACGCCGGGCGGAAGGTCGAGATATTCGGGGCGCATCACGAGAGGGTGCGCATCGTTGCGCCCGGTGCCGTGGCAGAGGTCGCAGCGGACGGCGAGGCCTTTGCACTGCTGGCAGCGGGCGCCGATATCCATCAGGCAGCCCGCCTGGCTGCATCGCGGGCCTTTTGAACGGTGAGGGCGGTGCGGATATCTGCCAGCAGTTGCTCGCAGTCGTCACCGGGGTTGCCGTAGCCAAGCGCCTCGAAAATCTCGGTCATGATCTGGATCGAGTCCTCGGGATAGCCCCTGGGCATGTCAGCCTCGATGCGGGTTCCATCTTCGGCGATGATCGCGAGGCGAAGCGGACGCTTCTCCGAGGCAACCCATGAATTACCGCCGCGAAATCCCTCAATGGTTTCGACGGTCCCGATATCGAGCTCGCCCACGTTGAGTTCGACATGTGCCATCACGCAGCCCTCGCCACTGCCGCCGGAGCGCCGCCCTGGGGCGGGGTGGGGTCGGGGAACAGGCCGAAGATCACGTTGCTGCGGATCAGGTCGTCCTCCACCTCGGCACGGCGGGGGAAGAGGATAACGTTGCAGCCCTTGCCGAGACTGACGCTTTCCTTGCGGGCGCGGCCTTCGCGGAAATCAGCCAGGGCATCAAGTCGCGCTGCGCGGCAAAACGTGTCGCGGTAGTCCATGGCGGCAATCTCAGCTTCGGTCATTACGTGACCTGTGATCGCGCCCCGCTCACGCGGGAACAAACTGACAAGCGGGGTATTTTTCACTGTTCGGGTTCCTTGTTTGGGGAGTGTCGAGGCTCAGGCCCTCGGGATGCTGCCTGACGCGCAGGCAGGCACCGGAAGGTCAGGCGACGACAGCTTCGGCCTCGGCGAGGCGCTTCATGTCGTTCAGGGCTTCTGAATTGGTGGCGTACCAGCTTGGAACGCGCTCTAGCTTCGGATCGCTGGCTTGGTAGATCAGCGCTGCCGCAGCGTCCGTTCCATAGACACCTTCGAGCACTTTGCCGCCCGGTCCAGCGAGAACGCAGACCCATCCGGCGCGGCAATGGGTGGTGCCGCAGTAGCCGTCCTGATGCCAAGAACCCATATTCAGGGCTTCAGGGGCGCTGGCGGCCGCGTAGACCTTCTGGTGAATGTTCTCGATGCGAGGAATCCAGTCAGCACCGCGCAGGTCAGCACCGCGCAGGACAGCACCGCGCAGGACAGCACCGCTCAGGACAGCATCGCGCAGGACAGCACCGCTCAGGTCAGCACCGCTCAGGTCAGCACCGCTCAGGTCAGCACCGCGCAGGACAGCACCGCTCAGGTCAGCACCGCGCAGGACAGCATCGCGCAGGACAGCACCGCTCAGGTCAGCACCGCTCAGGTCAGCACCGCTCAGGTCAGCACCGCGCAGGACAGCACCGCTCAGGTCAGCACCGCGCAGGACAGCTTTCCGACCCACTGCGATCTTCACTGCGAGGCCAAGCCGAAAGCCTTCGCTGGTATTCTCGCTCGCCTCAATATCGCACTCAAAGACGATATTGCTGGACCATCTGGACTTGATCTGGATCTTCACTGCGCCCTCCATCCTGTTAAGGTTTCCGCAGGATCGGCCCGGGCGGGTTTCAGCGCTGCGTTGAGATGAATATGAAGTGCCGATTGGCACATTGCAAGATAAAAATATGCCAATAGGCACAGAATTATTGCCCCACCCCTCCCACCCATGCTAGAATCACCCGTATGGAAACGAGGTCAGGAGGGCAGGGGATCGGTCTGGCCACTGGCCGGGCAGGGCGCTAAACCCCCGGCATGGCAACCGCGATACATGACCCAGACAAGCAGACCTTCACCCTTCGCGTGACGGGCTGGTTTGACACCTATCCGATCAGCGATCTTCCAAAGTGGCTGACCTTCTACCGCAGGATGCGGGAGGAACACCCGAAGTCAGGCACCAGCTATGATGCGACGATAGCAGCGCTGGAGAATCTGGCGGCCGAGCTGGGCGTGAAGGTGGTAGAATGAAGAAGAGGGCCATGATCTGGGCTGGCGCCGCATTCAAGAAGCTGGGCGGTTGCACTCTCGCATTGTGGCGCTGGTTCCGCAGGCTCTCCATTTGGTGGCAGGCGGTGCTAGCAATCCCCTTGGCTGGCCTGATCCTGATGATGACATTGGTCGGGAACATGGGACTGGCCGCAATGGGGGGTGCTATCGCGCTCTATGCGTGGCTGATCGGTCCCGCCCTCGGGCTCATTTCAGTGCTGTTTGCAAAGGCATTTTCAATAGTGTGGCGGGATACTTGGAAACCTATGCTGCAGCGCTTCTGGCGTCGCATTCGGGGCGCATGAAGAAGCCCGCCGGTGAGGGCGGGCTGGGGGTCAGTGAACTGCCGGTGAAATCTCTTCGGCGATCCTGGCAATAGCCGCCGTCGCATCGCCCTCATACACGGCAACAACGTCTAACCTGTTGTGGGCCCGCGTTCTGGTTTTAGCTGGGGCGGATTTCTCACGCTCCATAATAGCGGCTACTTTTGGCCTGTTATGCAAATTGGCAGTCTCTGACCTAAGGAGCATCGCCTCAAGCAAAGAAACCTCAGTTTGTGCAAGATATAGCGCGACAGGCCGCTGGCCCTCCGCCTGCAGGACAATATCGGCCACCAAGTCACCGACCCTTGGATCAGGGGGGCATTCTCGGTTATTGTGACGCCTGGCAGTATCGACCGAAGGGATGCTGTCACGTCATCCCTGAAGGTGCTCTTCACTCTTTCTTGCGTCCAGCCGCCGAGTTCCGCGACTTTACTCAATGCGGAGAAAAAACGGATCGCGGTAGCTGGTACCTCTTTCTCAGGGATACCATCTGCGAAAATTTCAAATGTGTCGTGGTCAAATTTGATACCGCTTCTTTCGAGTATTTCCTCGAAAACCTGCATTCTCGAAGTGGAGGACAGATCATAGCCAGATGCTGAGAGCATCGGCGCTACCCATCCGCTGTCATCAATCCGCCACTTGCCATTCGTCCGGTTGGGGATGGCGTAGATGCCTACAGGGTCACCATGTGCTTCGAACATACTGCTGCTAATGCCGAACCCGCTTCCGTTGGGGAGGTCGACAACCTTCACACTCTCACAGAAAGCTTTGCAGATCAGTTCCTTCATATCAGGTTGCCACTGTGCGTCTCGAAACGAAAGAGCCTGTCAGCCACGGATATGGCCCAAGCCTCGAAGCCTGATACCATATTCGGGCCGAAACTTGTATCTCCGCCGCAATCACGCTTTCGCAACCGTGGGAAGTTGGTCACGCCAGTAAGGAATGGTCGTTCTGCCTGATAGTGCACATGCCAGCCTGGATGAGAACCGTGATGTTCGACACGGCAGAGCATGGTGGCCTCTTTCCCAGCGTGAACCAGCATGGCCAAAAAGTCACCACGTTCGGCCCGGTGTGCCAACAAAATGCTGTAAGGATGCCCTTCAGCGTTGAAGGTGATTATCCGCCAAGACCAAGAACCAGCCAGAACGTACGGCGCTTTTGTCTTGATGCATGTCTTGGGCATTCTACCCGTTTTCCACGCGCCAGTTTGCACCTCGGTTTTATCCGCAGCCCTGACCCAAGATGCCGATCTCATCAAATACCTCTAGGCAATGCCTTTTTACCTTCCACACCCCCATCCGATTCTGCAACCGTCGCGCGATCAGGCGCCATCTTCCCCGCCAGCGCCCTCAGCGCCGCTCGAGTTCCATCGCCACCAGCAGGGCCAGCCGTGCGGTGGCCGGATCTGCAGCAGGATCGTCCGCCGCCTCGCGGAAGCCCTTCGCCAGCTCGGCCCGGCCCTCCGCGCTTGGTGCGATACCCTCTGCCATCCCCATGATGATCGAAACGGCGGCCCGGCGGGTGTCGGCCAGCTCGCGCTCCAGCTCGATTATACGAAGGTCTTTGTCCATGTGTGCCAATCTGCCGAGAGGACCGGATTCGGGCAAGTGGAATGGAAAGGGCCCCGCCGAAGCGAGGCCCGCAAGTCAGTGGCAGTGAACCCTGCCACCTTGGCTGTTGTCTGCGTGGCAGCACTTTCCAGGGGGAGAACTCTTGCGACAGCCGCCACCGTGGGCATTGGCGCTGGTTGCGAGACATGCCAAGATCAACGCCACAATGGAAATGTAACCAGTTGCTTTCATAGTATTATACCCACTTTAAGTTATGCTGCGCACTTCTTCGCAAGCTTCTCAGATTCAATTTTCTGGATGTGACCTTTGGTCAATGAAATGGCTGCCTCCTTGTCATTCCCAGACATGCTGGAAACGGGCAGCCCGAGTAGGAATACCCCCCACGCGTCCCCACTTGCCGCGCTCTGCTGGGCAGCACTCAGGTTTTCAAGGTTCTGCTTCTGTGTCAGCAGGTGCTTATTGAGTGAGGCGCATGACTGACCGCCATACGGGTTCGGCCCTATATCAGCAGCCGGGATTTGATCTGGCTTCTTCGCACAACCCGCAGCAATGCAAGAGGCCGCCAGTACAATAAAAATAGCGCGCAATTTGATCTCCAACTGAATATGCGCCATCTGCATCACATACCCGTGAGATTCGTTAAAGTTGTATTTTCTTGGCATCATTCGCCACCCAGAACATCCACAGAACAATCCCCAGGAAATCCTTAACGCTCGGCACCCTGCGGTTGACTCACGCTCAGGGCGTTCTCAGTATGTTCTCATTGGGAGTAGGGGATTGCATGACGGAAGATGAATGGGATGGACTCGGTGAAGCATCCAGGCAGCGTATAGTGGCGGATGCTGTCAGGATGATTTCCGAGCACGCTGCGAAAGAACGCCCTGGATCTGTGCTTCCAAGAGTTGCGATTCTTCTGGCAGAAGCAGGTCAAAGAGGTTTTGAACCCGATCCTTGTCGGTAACCTCTTGCCGCATGACGAACTGGTTGACCGTCTTGCCGTAGAACGCTGCGATAAGCATGGCATTCTCTACGGTTGTGGAGGCGTCGTCACGAGCTTTCAGCTTATTGATGACATCGCGAGACACGCCGGTGCGCGTCACAAGGTCTACGATTGTGGTCTTGTGCTGGTCCATGTGCCAGAGCAGCGCTGAACGAAAGTCGTTTGCCATGCGGGAAGTTAGAGTGCCAAACGGCACGGGCTTCAATGTGTCAATAGGCACTTGACCTTTAACATGCCAATTGGCACAGTGTTTGGCATGTCCGACATTCATGCCATCATCTCCGAACTGGACGCATATTGCGCCGAGACCGGGCTTTCGCCTGCTACCGTTTGCAACCGCGCCAGAAACAATGCCCGTCTATACGACCGGCTGAAATCCAAGGCTGAGAAGCTCGATGAGGACGTATCTGCGCTGCGCGCGTGGATGGCGGCCCACCCGGCTTCTGAGCGCAGTGGGGAAGCATCATGTTGAGCGTTGGGGATCATCCCCCGCACATGGTGCGCCCACAGCCCCCGCGCAAGCCCCCGGCAGAAAGGGGGCGGCGTGATGCAGCTGTCTACCTACATCGTTTGGGCGGCTATGTGCTTTGTCGCCTCATGGGGCGCGGACGAGTTGTTCGCGCTTGACGTCAGCGCGTCACACTTCGCCGCGTGGCTTGCCCTTCTTATTGCGATCAGGGGCAGGGAGGTCTCGCCGTGACATGGGGCCATGCTTCGAATGCAAAGCCCCAGGGGCTTACGGCCACCGACTTCCGGGCCTTGCTTCGCAACAGCGAAGGCCAGGCTATCTCTGGGCCTGTCATGCTCACCGAGCCGCAGCAGAGGTTCGCTGGCGTTCTGGCATTGACGCAGATCGAGGTCATGTCAGCAGCGCAAGGCGCGATGCGCAAGAGCGACCCGCGCCGGAACAAACTCGCCAGGGCGACCTGTTCGGTTCGTGACGCAATCCTGCGGGGTGGCAAATGACCCTGCGCGTTGTCCTGCCGTGGGCAAAGACCAGCGAGCTTTCCGGCAACGGCAGGCTTCACTGGCGCGCCCGCAATAACCTGATCGGGAAGCAGAAGGAGGATGCGACCAAGCGCGCCTGGGAAGCTGGTCTCCACCTTGTCCGTATCCCGGACGGGGTGGATATCCCGCTGCACCTGACCATCTGCCCCCCCACGGCTGGGGGCTGGCCCGACGACGACAATGTGATTGCCGCTCAGAAGGGCGCGCTGGACGCCTTGGCTGCCGTCCTGAAGGTCAATGATCGCCGCTTCCGCATACAGGAGCCGATCCGGGGCGAACGCTGCAAAGGCGGCGCTGTGATCGTGGAAATCCGCCCTGCGCTGGTTCTGATCCCTCATGAAGGGGTGGTGTTGTGAGCGAGGGCGCAATCCCATGGTTCCGGTTCTACCCGGCTGACTTCATGCATGGCGTTCGCGGCATGTCCGCGACCGAGGTCGGGCTGTATCAGATGCTGCTCTGCCGGATCTACGAGGAAAACGGTCCGGTTGAATATAGCCCTCTGCGCCTCTCGACCTATGCCGGGATGCGCGAGGCGACGTTCCTCAAAACCTTCGAAAAGCTGGTAGCGCTCGGCAAGCTGACGCTGATCGACGGCATGGTCTCAAATGCCCGCGCTGAAATCGAAATTTCAAATCGTGCGGACGATCTGAAAAATAGTTCCAAGGCCGGAAAGGCAAGTGCCCAAAAAAGGCAACAAAAACAACGGCAGGAAGCAACGCCCGTTCAACAGGCGTTCAACCATACAGATACAGATACAGATACAGATACAGAAGATGGTGGTGGTGATGCGCGAGCGCGCGATGATCATCCTGATGCTTCTCAGCAAGATCTGACCTTCCGGGAGCGGATCCTCGTTGCCTGCGGCGTCTCTACCTCCGGCTTCACCGGCAGAGGCGGTCAGATGATCGGCCGCTCCGGCGAGATAGCAGAGATCAACGCCAGAATGACCGAGCGCCGGATTTCCGAGGCCGAGGTTCTGCAGATCGTTTCCGAGGAGATGGCGGCGAAGAACGCCGGTCGCGATCCGGGGCCGCCTTCTTCGCTGCGCTTCTTTCTCTCAGCCCTGGACCGGTTACTATCGCAAGCTGAAGGAATTGCAGTGGGCGAACCTGCTGAGCGAGGACAATCGCAGTGATCTGGCTCAGGATCTGTCGAATTGGGGCAGCTATTTCGGGCAACTGCACGGACTGACCGGCTCCAGTCTTGATGGCCTATTGAAACTCCAACAGGGCTTCTCGGCCGCCACAGCGCTGATCAATGCCTGGGAGGGTTACACAACCGTCCTGCGCGATCCTACTGTACCTTACTGGGGCAAAATGCTGGCGGCCGGAAAGGTTCTCGCAGCCGGCCTTGGCGCGGTCAGTGCGATCAAGGGGGCCGGCAAAGGCGGCGCACGAACCTCGGCAGGTGGATCGTCCGGGTCAACGACTGCCGCAGCAACGCAGGACAGCAATCCGGTCGCCGTGACCATCCAAGGCCTCGACCCTGACAGCCTGTACAGCGGTAAGCAGGTCATTGGCATGACCGATGCTGTGCAGAAAGAGCTCAAGCGGCGCGGCGTCGTTCTCACCTACACCTCCTGAGGCTCACATGATCCATATCGAGAACAGCGCGACTGGCACCCGGGCGAGCTCTGTCGCATATCGCAACGTCCTCGTCGAGGGCGTGCTGTCTTGGTCCAGTCAGACGCCAGACGGTTTTGCCGCGAACGCCCTAGGACCGCAGACCAATGACGCATGGAAGCCATCCGCGATGCCAGCCACGCTGTCTGTGATCCTGCCCGTGGCGGTAGACTGTGACTGCGCCGCTATCATCGCTCACACCCTCGGCTCCAGCGGCGCCACGGTGCATGTTGAGGGCAGTCTTACAGGGGCGTCATGGGTCACGGTATCGACCGTCACGCCGACAGATGACCGCGATCTGATCATGCTGTTCGCGTCGGACGTGCCATATCCGCGCTGGCGCATCCGGATCACCGGCCCGACCGCGCCCCATATCGGCATCGCATGGATCGGGCCGAGGTTCTTCATTCCTGACGGAGTTGCCGCAGGATACGTGCCGGTCAACATGGCGCTGGATATCGAGCTTAAGCCCAGCGTCACCAGGGGCGGGCAGTATCTCGGCGTCAGCGTCAAAAAGAAGGGGGCCGGCACCAGCATCTCGCTGACCCCGCAGAGGCGCTGGTGGATCCAGAGCGATGCCGCGCCCTTCATCGAGCATTACAATCTCGGGCGTCCTTTCCTTTGGATGAGCTGCCCGGATCTGTTCCCGGATGATGGCCACTATTGCTGGCGGGCGGGCGATACCCTCTCGGCCAACTTTGGCGCCGGCGCGGTCTATGGCGATCTGAGCATGGAGGTGAGCGCTTATGTTGGCATCTAAGGGCGATGTTTGGATATCTGGTGCGGGCCGCCGCCTCGAATGGCAGACTGATCTGCGGCTATTTGATCCTCTGACCGCTTCGAGCATCTTGATTGATGGCGAAAAGGTCTGTCCGGGCGATCCGCTTCCCGATGATTTCCTTGTGCTGAGCCACGGTGGCGCTTACGAGCGGCATCCCGACGTGCAGGTGATCCGGTATGAGTGATCGTGAGCCATTCTCCTGGATCGAGATCGACATGGACGGCTGCGGGCGGGTGTTCGGGCAGGGGGATTGCCCCGCCGCCCTGGGCGTCGGCGATGTGCAGCGCAAGTGCTTCAACACCTTCGCGACCTGCCGGGCAAAAGCCGCGTTCCTGCATGACAAGGCCTTCCGCACCCTCCGCATCTGCGAGCCTCGGGCGAACCTGCCGAAGGATGGAACGTGGTTCCCGATGCTGCAAAGCGTCTCGGAGGAGCCTGGGCGCGTGAACATCGCCGGCAGCGATGATGATATGGCCGCGCTAGGCCGCCGCGCCACGATGAAGGCAACGGTATCCGACGCGCCGTATCATGACCGGTTCCTCGATCCCTATCAGGCGGAGCGCGTCAGCGGTGCGGCACAGATTGACGAGCCCGGATATGATCCGTCCGCGCGCGGGACGCTGTGGGGCAAGACCGTGGCGCGCTGGCCCTATTACGCGGGCCGCCCGATCCGCCGCTGCCTCGGCTATCTGGTCAACGGCCAGATCGTGGATGTGAAGAAGCGGCACTATGTGCTGACGAGTCGCTCTGGCCCCGGCACCAGCGGCAGCGTGTCTTTTGAGGCCGCCGATGTGCTGGATCTGGCAAAGAATGAGAAAGCCGTGGCCCGAAGCCGAGCAACGGCGCGCTGGCGGAAGCCATGGAAATTGACGCGACCACGCTCACCCTCGTGCCTCCAGGCATCGGCGATGCCGAATACCCGAGCTCAGGCCGGGCCTGCATCGGGTCTGAAATCGTCACTTTCACCCGCGCGGGTGATGCGGTGACCCTGACCGGGCGCGGGATCGCCCGGACAGCTAAGGCCGGTCACAATGAGGGCGACACCTTCCAGCAGGTGCTCTTTTTCGACCGCAAGCGCATCCATGAGATCATTCAGACCCTGCTCGCGGATTATACCACCGTCGATCCGGCCCGCTTCCCGGGCCCGGAGGATGCCGCGGAGATTATGCGCTGGCTGCCGGGCGTCCTGCTGACCCGGAACATCGTTAAACCCACCGGCGTCGACAGCCTGATCGGCGAGCTGTCCTTGTTTGGCGTCTCGATATGGCCATCGAACATCCTCAACCGGATCAGGCTCAAGGCAAACCGGCCCGTCGATAATGACGAGATTTTCGACCTTTCGGACCGGAACGATATCATCGAGGTCACGCGGAAGGATCGCGACGACAAGCGCCTGACGCAGATCCATGTCCATAGCGTTCTGTCTGACCCGACCAAGGGCAGCACCAGCGCCGAGAATTACGACCGCCTGATGGCAACGGTTGATCTTTCGGCACAGGAGGCCTGGGCTTACGGTGAGACCCGTATCCGCAAGATCTACACCGCCTGGCTGGAAGAGGGCGGCGACAGCATCATCCGCATCTCATCCCTTCGCCTGCTGCGACGCTTCCTCGCAGCCCCGGCACATCTGACGCTCCTGCTGGATGAAAAGGACGGCACCATTGATCTTGCCGATGTGCTGCGCCTGTCAACCGATGCCATTCAGGATGAAACGGGAAGGGCGGTCACCAGCCTCTATCAAGTCATCGAGCGCTCGGAGCCGGATCCGGGCCACCAGTTCGAGGTCGTGTCTCAGGCCTATCAGTTTGACGGCCGGTTCGGGGTGATCCGCCGAATGGGACGCCGGCATATTCCGACACGTCTCCCGAGCAGCGTGATCGCTTCATGTTCATCACCGCAAACAGCGCGCCCTGGCTTCCAGACGGCTCGCCTCATTACGAGATTTTCTGATGATCTATGGCTATGACTACCGGCTCATCACCGAGAGCGAGACTGATCCATATCAGCCGCCGACGACCGACCTTTTTAAGGCACTGGCGAAAAACCCCATCGCCATGTTCGAAGGCGCCCAGGGTGCGCCCCGCCTCAGCCTCGGCGCGCTGCCCCGGCTGACAGCCGGCAATCAGATCCGGTCCCGGATCGATGCGGAGCAACTCGCTACGGCAACTGGCGTAAGTGTCTTAGCACGCCTTGAAGCGTATTCGTTCGGTATGCTCCAGAGTGGCACTGTCCGGATGAGCTTCTCTCACCGCAGCAGCGCTGGCTCCGGTGGCTCCGGTGGTGGCAATTGCCAACTGGTGCGCGTCAGGGGCGGCGCCAGCGTGGTCGTTGCGACCTATGTAAACACGACGACCTATGCCAATCGCGTCATTGATGTGCCCGTTTTGCCGGGTGACTTGCTGCGGATCGAGGCGACCAGCCCTGTCTCTCCCACCGGTGGCGGCGGAACTGTGCAGGTTTTCACCTCGAATATCCGCCTCAGCAACGGCGGCGAGGATCTCTGGCCCGGCATTCCGGCACCTTTGGAGGGGATGACCTATGCCTGAATATCGCAACGCTGAGCAAACGGTGATCTTCTGGCCGGGCGCCCCGGGCGGGCGCGATCTGGTGTTGGAGCCGGGGCATCCGCTCTGGACTGCGGCGGTCGCGGCGGGGGTGGAGCCCTTTGTCGTGCCAGCAGCAGATCCATGGGTTGCGCTGCGCGCCGAGCGTGACCGCCGCCTCGCGTGGTCCGACCCTCGCGCGCTGCCGGACTTCCCCCAGACTGAGGCCTCGCGCGCTGCATGGCTGGCCTACCGCCAGGCGCTCCGCGATCTGCCTGACGTGACGACTGACCCGCTGGCCGCTGTTTGGCCCGAGCCCCCGCAGGGCTGACCTTTCGCACAATCCGATCTGACACCCCCCGCCGCGTGCGGGCTTTTTTACGTGGATATGCCATGGCTTTGACCACCATCATCACGGGCCGCGTGCCAATCACGACTGATCGCCCTTTCAAGGCGGCAGAGCTGGTATTCACGTTGTCGGACTGGGATAAGGCCGGCGCTGATATCTTCCCGCCGGCTGCTGTGCGATCCGTGTTGCTGACGGCTGACGGGACGATCCCGGTTGGTTTCGCTCTGTGGCGAAACTCAGCGGGGGCACGCAGCACCACATATCACGTCACGGCTCGCTGGACCGAAGATGACAGGCAACGCCAGGCGATACCGCGTGAAGTGCTGCTTGGTAAGATCTACCTGACCGGCCCCGGTCCTGTCGCCCTTGCCGACCTTCTGGCAATCCCGGCCCCTGTGCCGACCGTGCCGGATGCGGTGGCGCAGGCGCTTGGGGGGCTGCGGCCTCGAAGGCTGATGCTGAACGGGCGGAGGGGTTCCGCGACGAAGCCGCCACCTCCGCCGCACAGGCCGCGCTGTTTGACGGCCCATGGCTCAAAAACATGGCGACGCTCATCGCGGATACCACCCTGACCATGACGCCCGGCACCCCATCCAGCGTAACGGCAGGTACCATCGTCAGGATCAAAGAAGAGGGCCTGTCCTTTGAGGTGCTGGCCTCTGGCGGGGAGATCCTGACGCCGGGCGGGGTGCGCTTGCGGGCGGTGACCACGGGTCTTGTGCGTCAGGTCGAGGCCTATAACGTACCGGCTTCTGCCAATGCTGATGCAGCGTTCACGCGCATGGAGGCGCGTGTCAGCGGACAGGTGATCGACCTCGGCGGACGGACGTATCAGGTCGCAGCGCTGCCGGCGGGCAATAAATACGTCAACGGTTTTTTCACCTTGGGTGGTCTGACCCGCTCAACTCTGGTGCTGGGTGAGCTGGATGACGCCCCTGCGGCAGTCTGGCGCTTCGGCGGGCAGATCGCACAGCTGGCCCGCGCGCTTGGTGACCCCTTCCGCCAGTACCTGAAAATCAGCCTTCTGGGCGACAGCATCACCTGGGGCCAGACGCTTCCCGAGAATGGCGCGGACGCCCCGCGCGATGCCACCGGTTCGGATGCCAGGAACCTTTACAACACGGCCTCCTGGGCCAATGAGCTTAAGCGCTGGATCGGGCAGCAGTATGCGAACGGGGCCGCGCCGGTTCTGTCGAATTGGCCCGCCAGCCCCTCGGGCGAAAGCATCGCGACCTTCTCGCGCACGGATGGGGTATTCCCGGCCGGGCCGAAATTCACTGTCACCATCACCGGGGGCAGCTTTACGCAGCAGACCCTTTACAACGCCGCCTATCCCTATGGCGCACAGCATAGGTTTACTGACGGATCTGGCGGGGGCAGTTCGGGCAAATATGCCTTCAAGATGACGGGCAAAGAGTTCACGTTCTGCTTTGCTGCACTGGCCTCCGGCTGTCTTGATTATACGGTCTGGGTCAATGGGGTGCAGCTTGGCGGTGTCTATTCAACCACGCTGGGCGAGGATGGCAATACCGCGCTCACCCGCCGCCACCACGCCTTGCCCGCCTATACCGTCGATGCGAATATCGAGATCCGCACGGTGAACAATGCCGGGGCCGGGGCGACACAGTCGCTTTACACCTATGCCATCGAGTTCCGCCGCCAGATCGTGATTTCCAATCAGGGGATCAACGGCACGTCCTTTATGACCTATCGCAACAACATGCTGACCTCGGGCGGCCATGGCGATGGTCTGGCGGTTGATGCCGAGGACGGGTTTATCTTCATCCAGCTCGGGACCAATGACCGAGGCAAGCGCCCGGACCTGTCCTACACCCTGTCCGAGGCGCGCGGACATGCGCAGGCGCTGATCGACACGGTGAAAACCCTCTCGCCCACCGCCAAACTGATCATGATGTGCGCCAACCGCCCGACGCTGGACGGCCCGCCGGACTTCAAATGCACGATGGGCGACATTCGACAGATGCTGCTGGAGGCGGCGCAGGATAACACGCTGGATCTGATCGACAACTATGCGCCTTTTGTGCGCGCGGATGCGGACAAATTCCTCGCGGATAAGCTCCATCCCAACCGCCCTGGCCATGGGCTGCTAGGCCGCAATGTGATCAACGCCATCCGGGGCATGTGATCCTTCCGACAATCCGACCTGACATGCCCCGCCTCGCGCGGGCTTTTTCATGCGCAATAGTCCAGAGCGCCTCACTGAAAAGCTGAGCGGCGGGAGGGCTTTTGGGGGTGCCGCTCCCGCCTTGTCGCATTGCCCCGACCGGCCAGGGAACCTCGGGGCAGCGCGTCGGCACCGGATTGAGCCCTGCCGACATGCACAGTGTGCCCGCTCCGACCTTCTCCCGATATTCGTGAAATCCCGTAGCGCTGGAGGCGCCTTTGACTGATCTTCCCCCGCCCGATCCCGGCCTGATTGCAACCATCAACCAATTCATCGGCGGGGCCGCGACTGCGCTGTTAGCCGCGTTCTCCGGTCGCGCGATGTATCACGCGGGCGAGGTCCGGGCCCGGCGCCGACCGATCCTGTCCTATGACCTCGTTTGGGAAATCCCGACCGCCGTGGGCATGGCCATCGCCGGGGATGCGCTCGGCGCCTATATGGGCCTCTCGCGTGAGGTCACGGTCGGGCTGATCGCGGTCCTGTCCTATCTCGGCCCGCGCGGTGCCGGGGCGATGGTGGAGCGGTGGGCCAGCCGGAAGGGGTGACGCGAAGAGCCCTTAGCTGCCCTTGGTCCTGAAGACACGATGCGGCATAGCTTGGGCTTTCGCAATATGCCGGTGTCACATTGAACAGCGAAACGCTTCTGCTCTCGATAGCATTTCTGATCACCGCATTGGTCTATGCAGCGGTCGGGCAGGCCGGGGCATCGGGATACATCGCCATCATGGGTTTGGCTGGCTTTGGACCGCTTGCCATGAAAACGACCGCGCTTTCTCTGAACCTGTTGGTTGCAGGTATCGGCACCGCCCTGTTTCTTAGGGCGGGGCGACTGTCATGGCGAAATGTATGGCCCTTTGCCATTCTAGGGTTCCCCTTTTCGATGCTGGGTGGCGCACTCCACCTGCCCGAGCGCGTCTATTTCCCGCTTGTCGGGGTGGTTCTGATCTTTTCCGCGTTTCAGATGGCCCGCACAGCGTTCTTGGACAAAACTGCGGGAGCGGATGCACCCGCCACGCCGCCGTTCTCGGCAGCCCTCGCAATCGGGGCTGTCATCGGGTTCATTTCAGGGACGACAGGAACCGGGGGCGGCGTGTTCCTCGCGCCGATCATCCTGACGATGAATTGGGGCACGGCTCGGCAAACTGCCGCCACCACTGCTGTCTACAATTTCATAAATTCCTTCGCGGCGTTGATCGGGGCCATTGCCGCTTGGGATCAAATCCCCTCAACCCTCCCGGCGTGGCTGGTTGCTGTCGCAGTCGGCGGCACCGTCGGTGCCTATATTGGTAGTCGCTATCTCTCTGACCGCTGGTTGCGTGGGATACTGTCGATCCTGCTGCTCATGACTGGCATCAAGCTCGTCTTTTGACCGGCAGCTTTGTCCGCATAGCTGCCACCGCCGCCCTGGTCCCGCGCGGCGGGCAGTGCCAAGCCGTCAGGATCGACGCGAATAGCCCATTGCGGTCACTGAATGTTGAAGCGATATGCTATCTGCCGAGATCGGCCACAGTATTGGGTCGCAAGGTTTGTGAGGAAATTCATGCAGTGGCAGGCGGTAAAGCTTCGGACTGAGCGACTGCGGATAAAGCCGTTTTCGCCCGATGACGCTGACGAAGCCTTCATTGAGCTGACCCCGTCCTTGACGCGCTTCATGTCGTTCGATCCACCGCCTTCGCGAGCTGCATTCGAGACCGTGTGGAAAGCATGGCTGAAGACGATTGAGGATGGCTCGGATCTGACCTTTGTTCTCCGTCTGCGCGACACCCGCCGGTTCATAGGTTTGGCTGGATTGCACAATACCGGCTCTGCCGAGCCCGAGCTCGGCATTTGGGTGGCGGAAAGAGAACATGGTAACGGCTATGGGCGAGAAGCCGTCCATGGTGTAGCGCGGTGGGGTGCTACGGCTTTTGGTGCGATTGCGTTTCGCTATCCTGTTGCCGTGGCGAACAGCCCAAGTCGACGCTTGGCAGAAGCACTGGGCGGGCTGGAAATCGGCAATGAGACGGCGCCCAAATATGAGTCGGTCATCTATAGAATACCGTCGGTCGGCTTGTAGAGTTTGGAACTACTCTACCTCTAGCATCCAGCTTACTAGAACAGGTCTTGAGCGTCAGCTTCGTCCCGCATAGCCGCCGCCATTGGCCCGGTCCAACGCCGCTGGCGGGGCGGGCGGTCAGATCGACGCTCAGAGCCCATTGCGGACGTTCCTGACCCGAGAGAAGCTGTGCAGAGCACAAGATTAGGGTGGGTCGATGTTTGCAATCTGGGCGGATGGAAAACTAATCGGGCGGTCAGTACTGGAATTTGGAGATCCGCCGATGGGCGTGGCTTACGGGAAATTCATCGCCACCACGAATTTTCCCGCGTTCCATGACACGCATCCTCCTGAGGATTTCGGCGACAAACTACCATCACTTCGCTGGGAAGGTGGGCTTTCAGTTAGCACGGAAGGAGGGGACTTGCTGGACTGCGTTGCCGTGGCACTGCTCGCATATGATATGCCCGAAGCATGGGAGTATGAAGTGACCGTACTGGGCATTTCTTCGCCGCATTACGCCGACCTGTTTCCGTGACATGTTGCAGCCTACGAGAAAAGCTTCGGGACAGGTGGTCAGTGACTACTCTAATCGCAAAGCTGCGAGGGTTGGTCCGGTCCAGTGCTACTGACCGAGCCAAGCGGCCCGGATCGTAGCCCGGAGCCCGTTGCTCTGAGACTGTACATAAAACAGAGTTTCACTACGCAGTTCCGCATCGTACGATTTCTTGATTCGCCGCCAATATCATGAAAGGTAAGCACGTGGAGAAATATTGTATTGAAGAAGCCATATCTAAAGAATCAGAAAGAGGGTATAATTTTAATGAGAGCCCATAATGACAAATGATCCAGAGGTGGATGGATGGCGTCGTTTGGATGAAACGATAATCGAAAAAATATATTGCGGCGCTACTCTAAAATTTAAAACGAATGACTCTGGTCCACACGATCAGTACCAGTTCGCAATGGCCCTGAAACTGGATGGAAATCACCAGCTCATGTTCGTATCGCTTGAAGGGCAAAACTGGGCGCATGGGCCTTTTCCCCTTCCCCCAGAGTCAAACGATGAGACGGGGCCTTACACGGTTTCGATTAATTGGCTGAAAAATAATCTATCTGTAATAGCAAAAATTGACGACGCCGGAGATGTCTGGCTGACTGAGGGGATTTATCCAATCCCACATGTATAAAAATACATCGCGAAGCAGAAGCTTGGGAGTTCGCCACCTCTCTGATCTGGGGGGACTGCATCTTAATATTTCTCGCCAGCGGTGGGGAATGTAGATCTCGTGTCCGTCGCCACCCGATGGCACGCGTTTGCGCCAGAATCGTCAAGAGGACCGAACTCTTCTTGGTGCCTTGTTCTTGAAAGGCACCTTGCTATCCGCCCTGCAACAAGCAGGATATGGAAAATATGCAAAGCGAAAAAATGCCGACTTGTTCGTAAGCGGTGTCCGCTTCCCACCTTCCAGCACAGCTGCCACGGGCGGCCCGGTCCAGCACTGCTGGATCGACCGGGCTGCATGATCGACGTTCAGAGCCCACTGCGGTCATTGACCAGATAAGCGTCACAGGGCAGCGTGCACCCAAAGGAGCCGAGATGCAAATGTCTTCTTTCTCATACCCAACGCGCGACGAAGTGCCTTATCTCGAATGGTTTAGCCCGCACTTCACTTCTGTTTTCATTGCTTTGACCCCTTTCATCAGAGACGCTGATGGGGAACCGTATCGCGACGGCAGTTGGACGCCCCCCGAGGTCATAGGGCGAGCCAAAACGTGCGGGAAGGAATGTGCTGTTACGTGGGCCGACGTCGCATCTCAGTGTGGCTTTAAATCGCTCTCAGCTGTCAATCAGGCACTCCGACTGACCGGATCTAAGCGCATCGACCCTGAATATGCTTCGATTGAGAACACTGAAGTTCTGCTGAAATATTGCCGAGAGGGCCACCTCTATCCACCTGATGAGGGCTATCCATCTCCCCCTTTCGAGTGGTCTTTAGCCGACTTTTGCAGAGCTGCAGGTCAAGACACTCTCGTCGCCGGGAACAGTCATGGAGCGAGCCAAGTCCAACTACCGGTCTCGAAGCTTACTGATCCAGAGCAAACCAACGAGTTTTCTGAATTCGCCGCGTTAGACAATTCATTCTACGTTGTGATCTATACGGACTACCATTACTGGCTCATCTGCCAGACTGCAGGATCGCTTTCCAAGGTGCGGCCAGATGAATTCTTCGAAGGTTTCTACGCGAGTACCACGACAAACGATTTCTGGGGAATTGAAAAAACAAGATAAAGCGAATGGTCGCTTCGTCCGCATAGCTACCGCTGCTGGCCCGGTCCAGCCCTGCGGGCGGGACGCCGCGTCAGGATCGACGCACAGAGCGGACGCTTTCAGGTCAGATTTCAAAATCCAGATCGATCAATCGATTCTTAAGTTCTGGATCGAGGTTGATGAGAACAGTGGCAAGCGCTGGATCGCCTTTCGCAATGGCTTGGGCTGCAAGCGCCGAGCGAAGTGTTGGCTCATCCCAGGCATCACTTTTATGCATGTGAGCGCATTCCATCAGTCTCGATATCGCCGATGAATAGGCGCCGCTCAAGTCGGCACTCATCTGTGGCCCTGAACCTCGCCAGCGCGACAACTCAATACTTACCGGTAGCAGGTAGAAGCCAAAATCTATCGGCCCTTCCACCTCGCATCCGATCCGAACAATGTGCGGCAAGGCTGCGTAAGATGCATCGTAAACGTCGTCCTGATGGCACAGCCGGGACCATAACTGCTCCCATATCTCTTCACTCTTCGGCTCAGAGGGTCCAGGGCTAACCGCCAGTCGGTGCAGCAGGTTTGGAACATCTGCGGCGGAGCCATATGCATCTGACAGCTTTGCCCAGTGAGCGCTTTCTAATGGCAGCACCTATCATCTCCACGATACTTCTAGCGACCAATATGGGCATTCTCCCAAGCGAGATGCAATGTCCGCTTCGTCCCGCATAGCTGACCCTCGCCACACCTGAAGCGCAATCCGCTTCTCATCATGCCCGGCCGCCGCGCCGGGCTTTTTCACAACCCCACCCATCGGCTCGCTTCGGCGGGCCTTTTTCTATGGAGCAACGACATGACCGAGGCATTTTTTGCCGCGATCCGAACGCTATTCGGCGGCAGCCTGAAACAGCCACAGGTTGATGGCCTCAACGCCATCCTTGCCGCCACCACGACCCTGCCGCGCAGCTTCCGCGCTTACATCCTCGCCACGGCGTATCATGAGACGGCGCACACCATGCAGCCGATCCGGGAATATGGCCGGGGCAAGGGTAAGAAATACGGCGTGGTCGATCAGACCGGCAAAGCGCCATATGGCCGGGGCTATGTCCAGCTCACCTGGCGCGAGAACTACCAGCGTGCTGATCGTGAGCTTGGGCTCGGCGGCCGGCTGGCGAAGGATTACGACCTCGCGCTTGATCCGGCCATATCCGCGCAGATCCTTGTCGAGGGAATGCTCGACGGCTGGTTCACCGGCAAGGCGCTGCGGGACTATCTGCCCGGCGATTATGTCGGGGCGCGGCGCATCGTCAACGGCACCGACCGGGCGCAGCAGATCGCGGGCTATGCCAAGGCCTTCGAGGCGGCGCTCGTCGCGGGCGGTGATCCTGTCCCTGCGGCGCAACCGCCTGCGTCCGGGGGCGGCCTGATGTCCGCACTTCTCAATCTCATCACCCGCATCTTCGGAGGCAAGAAATGACCATCGTCATCGCGCGGATCATCGCGCGCTATCTGGCCGGGGCGCTGGTGGCCTATGGGCTACTGGAGCATCCCGACGCCCGGGCCGTGGAGCCTGACCTTGCCATCCTGATCGGGGCAGGGATCGGGATGCTGACAGAGGGTGCCTATGCGCTGGCGCGGCGCTTCGGGTGGGCGACGTGATCGCCTGGCTTCTCAGCGAGTTCGGCGGCTGGCTGGCTGGTGCGGGGGCGGTGATCGTCGCCCTTGTCACCGCTTGGTGGCGGGGCCGGGTCAGCGCAAAACAACAGACCGCGCTGAAGGCAGCGGAGGGCTACAGCAAAACCCGCAGGAGGATGGATGATGCGGACACTGAAATTCATGGCGCCGATCCTGACGCTGCTCGCCGCTGGCTGCGTGAGCGGGACGCAAACCAGCGATGATGCGATCTGCGATGGATCGAGGGCGGCGCGGGCCGATCATGCGGCGGTCCTGGCGGTGTCGCCGGATGACCGGGCCGTAGTGAGCGGGGCTCGGCTGATCGCGCTGATCGATGCAGGGTGTGGCTGATTTTGTGATTTGCAGAATCGGTGAATGTTCTTCAAATGTTCCTGCATGTTCGCTCACCATCTCCACCTCACCTGTCGATGCGGTCACCACCGCCAGATCCGCGCTGAGGATATTCCCGAGGCATGGCAGCAGGATCGGCTGAACATCCGGCCTGAGGTATTCGAGAGGATGCTTTGCCTCGTCTGCGGTAAGCGCGGGCGCCCACAGTCGACCATCATTGACCCCGTTCATACCGGGCCAGCCGGCGATGGCTGGCTGCGCAAAAGCCAATCACAGGATCAGTGAGGCACCCATGATCATCCTCTACACCTCGCCGGGCTGTGGCCCGTGCGTTGCAACGAAGCGCGCGCTGGATCGGGCAGGGCTGGCCTATGAGGAGCGGGCTGGGGCTGACTGGCCGGAAGAGGTCGAGCGTCTGGCCCGGATCGCCGGCTCGCGGCAGGGGCCGCTGGTGGTGGCCGGGGATCAGGTGTGGTCGGGGTTTCGTGGCGATCTGATTGCGAGGCTGGCGGTTGTGTGATTGAGAGCGCCAGCCGCTCAAGCCCGAATCGCGAACATCCTTCGGGACTTTCTTCGGGACTCCCTGGGACTTTCCTGCCTGAGTTGGCCGATGTTGTCCGAATGTTCCAAAATCGCCAAATGCGGGAAATCTCCGTAATTGGCGATTTAACCAATTAATATCAGATAGTTACTTGGAGGGGCGCTGGAGCGGGTGAAGGGAATCGAACCCTCGTATTCAGCTTGGGAAGCTGCTGCTCTGCCATTGAGCTACACCCGCATAGCTGTTCAGCTACGCGAGTGGCGGTGTAAGGTCAAGCGGGGCTCTGCGGCGGATTGCGATTTTCGGGCTTCAGCGCCGGCGCCGGCGGCCTTCTCCTCCGCCTGATCCTCCGGTGTTGAAGGAGACCTCGGGCAGGGTGACCACTTTCGCGAGTTCGGGGAAGAGATCGACCGCATTGGGAATTGCGCTTGCATTGACGAAATGCTCCTGGAAGCGCGGCTCGATCGCGGTCTCGACTTTGTGAATCTCGTGCACGGTCGCTTCGATCTGATCGCGCGCCGCTCGGTTCAGGAGCGCGATCCGCGCGCCGGTGCCGGCAGCATTGCCGGCCGAGGTGACATGATCCAGCGGCACATCCGGGATCATCCCCAGCACCATCGCGTGTTTCGGCGAGATATGCGCGCCAAACGCGCCGGCCAGCGTCACGCGGTCGACATGATCGATGCCCATCGCATCCATCAGAAGCTTTGCCCCGGCATAGAGTGCCGATTTAGCCAGTTGAATCGCGCGGATATCGCCCTGTGTTACAGTGATCCTGGGGCCACCCTCTGCGCTGCCATCATGGATCAGATAAGAGAAGGTACGGCCATGCGGCTCGGCGCGCGCCGTGCCGGTCTGGTCAGGGCCGCCAATCAATCCACTCGGATCGACGAGGCCCGCCATCCGCATCTCGGCCACGGCTTCGATGATGCCGGAGCCGCAGATGCCGGTAATGCCGGTTGTTGCGGTCGCTTCGGTGAACCCGGGCTCATCCGACCAGAGTTCGGATCCGATCACCCGGAAGCGCGGCTCTTTCGTGATCGGGTCGATGGTGAGGCGCTCGATCGCGCCAGCGGCCGCGCGCTGGCCGGAAGAAATCTGTGCCCCTTCAAAGGCGGGACCGGTCGGAGAGGAACAGGCCAGGACACGGCTTTCATTCCCGAGCAGGATCTCGGCATTGGTCCCAACATCAACAATGAGCACCATGTCTTTGGATTTATTCGGTTCTTCTGAAAGTGCCACGGCTGCGGCATCGGCGCCGACATGACCTGCGATACAGGGCAGGACATAGACCCGGGCATTGTGGTTCATCGCCGTCAGATCCAGCGCGCGCGCGTCGAGCGAGAGCGAATCCGAGGTCGCCAGCGCGAAAGGCGCCTGGCCGAGTTCCACCGGATCAATCCCGAGGAAGAGGTGATGCATCACGGGATTGAAAACAATCACCATTTCATAGATTTGCGAAGGCGAAATGCCGGCTTCCTCCGAGATCGAGACCACCAGATTGTTGATCGCCTCGCGTACGGCTTTGGTCATCTCGACATCGCCGCCCGGGTTCATCATCGCGTAGGAGACCCGGCTCATCAGGTCTTCGCCAAAACGGATCTGCGGGTTCATCAGGCCAGACGAGGCCAGCACCTTGCCGGTCGAAAGGTCGCAAAGATGCGCCGCGATTGTGGTGGAGCCGAGATCGACCGCGAGGCCGTAAAGCGGCTCTTCAGCATAGCCGGGGAAGAGGTCGAGGATGCGATGCGCCGCGTCGTGATTGCCCTGGTTCAGGATCGCGGTGACCTTCCATTCGCCCTTGCGAAGCACGGTCTGGAGTTTGCGCAGAATGGTAAGATCTGCCGTTACATCTTTGATATTCCACTGCTCTTGCAACGCGCGCTTAAGGCGTTCGAAATCGCCGGTGGGGATATGCATGTCGGGCTCTTCCACCTCGACATAGAAGCTGCGGGTGGCGGGATCCATCGCGATGTCGCGCTCTGTCGCGGACTTGCGGATGACCTGTTTATGGACCTGGCTTTCGGGCGGCACGTCGATGACGATATCGCCCATGACTTTGGCCTGGCAGCCAAGCCGGCGGCCCTCTTTCAGGCCGCGGATGCGGTTGTAGCGATCCTCGACCGCGTTCCAATCGGAAAGCGCGCCGGGTTCGACGGTGACGCCATGTTTCGGGAATTCGCCATAACCCGGGGTGATCTGGCATTTCGAACAGATGCCGCGGCCGCCGCATACAGAATCGAGATCGACGCCGAGGCTGCGCGCGGCCTGGAGGACCGGGGTGCCATGCGCGAAACGTCCGCGTTTGCCCGATGGGGTGAAAATGACGAGTGCGTCTTCTGACATGGGTTTGGCCTCTGGTCCTCTCGCGCAACCCCGGTTCTAACGGAATGGGCGGCGGGGCAAGGGCGGGAAGCGTCAGGTTGCGCCCTGTTCGCGGCGTGATCACGACAGGAATGGTGCGGCGTGGGGGCAAGGGCGCAGTCGGGGGCCAGCCTCCGAACCCCCGGAGTATTTTTATCAGAAGGAAAAGGAGGAGTTGACGGCATGCAAGGCTGCGCATAGCGGAGGCGCATGGCACGCGCACCTCTTCTTCAGCTTTCGGGGATTTCGCTGACTTTCGGCGGCAATCCGGTATTTGATGATCTTTCGCTGACCGTTCAGCCGGGTGACCGGGTGGCGCTGGTCGGGCGCAATGGCACCGGAAAATCCACACTCATGAAAGTGATGGCCGGCCTTGTTGAGGCGGATAAGGGCCAGGTCGTGGTGCCCGCCGGCGTCACGGTCGGCTATATGGAGCAGGATCCGGATCTGTCCGGCTTTGCGACTCTGGGTGAATTCGCGGCCTCGAAATTGCCCGAGGATGAGGCATGGCGGCTCTCGACCGTGGCGGATGGGCTGAAATTCGACCCGGATGTGCCGGTGGCGACGGCGTCCGGCGGCGAGAAACGCCGGGCGGCTCTGGCGAAACTGCTCGCCGAGGCACCGGAACTCATGCTCCTCGATGAGCCGACCAACCATCTGGACATCCAGGCCATTGAATGGCTGGAAAATGAGCTGCGCGACACGCGGGCGGCCTTCGTGCTGATCAGCCATGACCGCACGTTTCTGAAGGCCCTGACACGCGCCACTTTGTGGATAGATCGCGGCGAGGTGCGGCGGCGCGAATCCGGGTTCGACGGTTTCGAGGACTGGCGCGAGACGATCTGGGCCGAAGAAGACGAGGCGCGTCACAAGCTGGATCGCAAGATCAAGGCCGAGGCGAAATGGGCGGTCGAGGGCATTTCTGCCCGCCGCAAGCGCAATCAGGGCCGGGTCCGGGCGCTCGCGGCTCTGCGCGAGGAGCGGTCCTCGCAGATCCGCCGCCAGGGCACGGCGGCGATGGCGCTGGAAAGCGGGCCGGTCTCGGGCAAACGGGTGATTGAGGCGGTCGGGCTGACCAAGGGGTTTGGCGATAAGACGATTGTCAGGGATTTTGACCTGCGGGTGCAGCGCGGTGACCGTGTGGCTTTTGTCGGCCCGAACGGGGTTGGCAAGACCACGCTGCTGAAACTGCTGACCGGCGAGATTGCACCTGATGCCGGGACGGTCACGCTTGGGACCAGTCTTGAGATCGCGGTTTTCGACCAGACGCGTTCGCGCCTCGATCCGGATGCGAGCCTTTGGGAAAACCTGACCGGTGACCCGCTGATGGCAGTTTCGGGGGCGTCGGACCAGGTCATGGTGCGGGGTATACCGAAACATGTGGTCGGCTATCTGAAGGATTTCCTCTTTGATGAGGGACAGGCGCGGGCGCCGGTGCGCTCGCTGTCGGGCGGCGAGAAGGCGCGGCTTTTGCTGGCTAAAATTATGGCCTTGCCGTCCAATCTTCTGATCTTGGACGAGCCGACCAATGACCTTGATGTCGAAACGCTTGATCTGCTGCAGGATATCCTGGGCGAATTTGACGGGACGGTGCTGCTGGTCAGCCATGACCGCGATTTCATCGACCGGGTGGCGACTGCAACGGTGGCGATGGAGGGGGATGGCCAGGTGACGGCCTATCCCGGCGGCTGGTCGGATTATGTGCGCCAAAGGCCTGACCGGCAGGCGCAAATGATCGCAGCCCCAAAGGCCGCGCCAAAAGCCGTCGAGAAAGAAACCGCAGCCACTTCAAATGGTTCTGCTCTGTCTTTCACAGAAAAAAAGCGGCTCGCGGACCTGCCGTCGCAGATGGAAAAGCTGGAGGCAGAGATCAACCGCCTCAGCGACCTTCTTGCCCAGGCCGATCTGTTCGAACGCGAACCAGTCAAGTTCCGCAAGGCCAGTGAGATGCTGGCCGAACGTGAGGCGGCACTGGCTGCGGCGGAAGCGGAATGGCTCGGCCTCGCGGAACGGGCCGAAGGCCAGGGCTGAACGCTCTCCAATCTGCTCTGACTGGCATTCCGCCCGGCGACACGGGCGGAATGCAGCCGGTTTTCAATCTGGCCCAGGCGGCTTTTGGCCAGGGGTGAACCGACCTGTTCACAATTGATCGCGCAATGCTCACGCCCTGGTGAGGTCGGGTTGCGCAGCGGCTCAAAGGCTCCGATGTCTTGCGCAGCACATCCCCGGCGGAGGCGGCTTCCGGTAATCCGGATGCTGTCTGGCAAGTGACGAGGGAATGGCGCTCCTGCTCCTCATGGATCAGCGCGGCGCTTTTCTCTGAAGGCACTGTCCGGAGCCCGATCGGGGGGATGCGGAACAAAGGAGTTAACGAATGAAACGTATCGCAGCGATCCTCGCTTTCAGTGCACTGGCAGCCCCTGCTTTTGCCGGCGGCCCGGCCGTCGTGGTGGATGAGCCAGTGGTGATCGCCCCGGCGCCGGTCGTGGTCTCGGCCCCGCAAGGCAACTGGGCTGGCTTTTACGGTGGTGCAAGCCTTGGTTATGGCAACTTCGACGGCGAAACCGCCGGCGTGAAAGTGCTGGATGGCGACGGCGCAATCGGCGGCGTGCAGCTCGGCTATCGCTGGGACCTCGGCAATACCGTGATCGGTGTTGAAGGGGCTTTCGCGGGCTCGAACATCAAGGATGATGCGGTCGACGCCAAGCTGAAGAACAAAACCGACCTCAAGCTGCAGCTCGGCTATGATCTCGGCCAGTCGCTGATCTATGCGACCGCCGGTGCGTCCTGGGCCAAGGCCAGCATCGCAGGCACCAATTACTCGGACAATGGCTGGGTCGCCGGTCTCGGCTATGACTATGACCTCGGCAATAACTGGGTCGTGGGTGCCGAATACCTGTACAACAAATACGACAATTTCGACAATTCCGGCGTCGATCTTGACGGCAGCACTTTCGCGATCCGGGCGAACTACCGCTTCTGATCCAGGGCACTGACCCATCTGCAATCCGGGCGCCGCCAGCCATTGGCGGCGCCTTTTTTTTCCGACGTCGTGGCTCAGGGCGCAGGAAAGGTCTTGGACTCGCCGCACAGCCATGGCACAGAGCAACACGACGACAAATAGTGAAATGGGGCGCAGGACCCCAAAGTGAAGGGGCCGGTCGAATGACAAGATTGCGCATGACCTTCATCTGCTGCATTACCCGCTGATCCAGGATCGCGCGGGCGGCTTCGTCTTATCCCAGACAGAACCGGTAAGCCCCGCGCGGGGGAGAAGCATCGCGCGAGGAGCATAACGGGTGACCATCCGGCTGACCAATACGAAGACGCGTCGCAAGGAAGTGTTTGAGCCGATCAACAGGGATCGGGTGCGGATCTATGTCTGTGGCCCGACCGTCTATGACCGCGCCCATATCGGTAATGCCCGCCCGGTGGTTGTGTTCGACACACTGTTCCGGTTGGTGCGGCATGTTTATGGCGATAATTCAGTGGTTTATGCGCGAAACTTCACGGATGTTGATGACAAGATCAACGCCCGCGCCGCCGAAACCGGCCGCCCGATCCGCGACATCACCGATGAAACCATCCGCTGGTATCACGAAGATATGGATGCGCTTGGCGCGTTGCGCCCGACGCATGAGCCGCGCGCAACCGAATATATTGGCGCGATGATCACGATGATCGAGGGGCTGATCGAAAGCGGCCATGCCTATGCCGCCTCGGGTCATGCTCTGTTCCGGGTGCGCAGCTACCAGGATTACGGCGCGCTGTCGGGGCGTTCGGTCGATGATATGATCGCCGGCGCCCGGGTCGAGGTTGCGCCCTATAAAGAAGACCCGATGGATTTCGTGCTCTGGAAGCCTTCGGACGAAGGCGTTCCCGGCTGGGAAAGCCCCTGGGGGTACGGAAGGCCCGGCTGGCATATCGAATGCTCGGCAATGTCATATGAATTGCTTGGCGAGAGCTTCGACATTCACGGCGGTGGGCTCGATCTGCAATTCCCGCATCATGAGAATGAGATCGCGCAAAGCTGCTGCGCCCATCCGCATGGGTCTTTTGCACGGGTCTGGATGCATAATGAGATGCTCCAGGTCGAAGGCAAGAAGATGTCCAAATCCCTCGGCAATTTCTTCACTGTGCGCGATCTGCTGGATCAGGGCTATCCGGGCGAGGTGATCCGGATGGTCTATCTGGGCACCCATTACGGCAAGCCGATGGACTGGACGCATGAAAAGGCGATCCAGGCCGAGGGGACATTGCGCAAATGGCGTCAGCTGGTGGAAGGCGTGTCGCCGGGCGAGCCTGCACCCCGGGTGGTCGAGGCGCTGTCAGATGATCTGAACACGGCGGGCGCGATTGCGGTCTTGCATGAACTGGCCCGCGACGGCGATGCGGCGGGGCTGAAGGCCTCGGCCGTGATGCTGGGTCTTCTGGAGGATCACATGGGGGCCTGGACGGGGGCAGGGATTGACCTCGCTCCCTGGGCTGCCCGGCTGGCATCCTTGCGCGAAGCGGCGATGGTATCGAAAGATTTCGCGCCAGTTGATGCGATGAAAGCCGCGTTGTTGGCGGCAGGCGTTGAGGTGCGGATGTCGAAAGCGGGGGTAGAACTGATGCCGGGCCCCGGTTTTGACGCAGCAAGGCTGGAGGCGCTGGACTGATGGATGCGGCAGGCAGCGGGGGCTTTCTGCTCCCCACACCCCCGGGAATATTTGCTTCAAGAAGAAGGGGCGCCGGAATGAAAGAGCGTCTTTATCTCTTTGATACCACTTTGCGTGACGGGCAGCAGACCCAGGGCGTGCAATTCTCGGCCGCAGAGAAAGTGGCGATTGCGCGGGCGCTCGACCGGCTTGGGGTGGATTACATCGAGGGCGGCTGGCCGGGCGCGAACCCGACCGACAGCGATTTCTTCCGCGAGGCGCCACAGACCCGGGCGGTGATGACCGCTTTTGGCATGACAAAGCGGGTCGGACGGTCGGCCGAGAATGACGATATGCTGGCGGCGGTGCTGGATGCGGGAACGCCGGCGGTTTGCCTGGTGGGCAAGACCCATGAGTTTCATGTCACCACCGCGCTTGGTGTGACGCTGGAGGAAAACCTCGACGCGATTTCAGCGTCTTTGCGCCATGTCGTGGCGAAAGGGCGCGAGGCTTTGTTTGATGCCGAGCATTTCTTTGATGGTTACCGCGCCAATCCGGGCTACGCGCTGGATTGTCTGCGCGAAGCCGAAGCGGCGGGCGCGCGCTGGATCGTGCTTTGCGACACCAATGGCGGAACACTTCCAGGTGAGGTCGGGCAGGTGGTGCGCGAGGTGATCGCGGCGGGCATTCCGGGGGCGAGGCTTGGCATCCATTGCCATGACGATACCGGCAATGCTGTCGCCAATTCGCTGGCGGCGGTCGAGGCTGGGTGCCGTCAGATCCAGGGCACGCTGAATGGGCTGGGCGAGCGCTGCGGCAATGCCAATCTGGTGACGCTGATCCCGACACTGAAGTTGAAAGCGCCCTTTGTGGAGGCGCTTGAAACCGGGGTCACCGATCAGGCGATGGCCACGCTGGTGAAGACCAGCCGGATGCTGGACGATATCCTGAACCGGGTGCCGTTGCGCTCGGCGCCCTATGTGGGGGCCTCGGCTTTTGCCCATAAGGCGGGTCTGCATGCCAGTGCGATCCTCAAGGATCCCTCGACCTATGAGCATATGGATCCGGGGCTTGTCGGCAATACCCGCCAGATCCCGATGTCGAACCAGGCCGGGCAGTCAAACCTGCGTGCGCAGCTGGCGGCAGCGGGGATCATGGTCGATCCGAAAGACCCGCGCCTTGCGCTGATCCTTGAAGAGGTGAAACGGCGTGAAGATCAGGGCTATGCCTATGATGGCGCCCAGGCCTCGTTCGAGATGGTGGCGCGGCGCGAACTGGGGCTGGCTGCGCATTTTTTCGAAGTGCTGCGCTACCGGGTGACGGTCGAGCGGCGCGATGAGCCCGATGGCAGCCGCCGGACCCTCTCAGAGGCGGTGGTGGTGGTCGATGCCGGGGGTGAACGGATGCTTTCGGTTTCGGAAAGCCAGGACGGGGCGGGGAATGACCGCGGCCCGGTCAATGCCTTGTGGAAGGCACTGGCCAAGGATCTCGGCCCCTGGCAGGCGCTGATCGGGGATATGCGGCTCGTGGATTTCAAGGTCCGGATCACGCAGGGCGGCACCGAGGCGGTTACCCGGGTGATCATCGACAGTGAGGATGGCAAGGGACGTCGCTGGTCGACGGTTGGGGTCTCGCCCAACATAGTTGATGCGTCTTTCGAGGCGCTGCTTGACGCGGTGCGCTGGAAGCTGACCCGCGATACGGAGGCGGCATCGTGAGCCTTGACGCCTGTGCCGCGCTGGTTGCGCGCGGCGATCCCGACCGCTGGCAGGCGCTGATGGCGGCGCCGGTTCAGGCGCGGGCTGATCTTTTGCCGCTTTACGCGTTCAATCTGGAACTGGCGCGCATCCCCTGGGCCACGAAAGAGCCGATGATCGCCGAGATGCGGCTGCAGTGGTGGCGCGAGGTGGTCGAGGCCGCGATTGCCGGAGAGCCCGCGCGTGCGCATGAGGTGGCGGGGCCGCTGAACGCGCTGATCCGCGACAAATCGCTGCCATTCGAGGCCTTTGACCAGATGATCGAGGCGCGCCGCCATGACGCCTGGGGTGGGGTTTTCACCTCGGAGACCGCCTTTTACGACTATCTGGGCGCGACCGGTGGCGGGCTGATGTGGCTTTCGGCGCTGGCGCTTGGGGCAGGGCCTGCGGCAGAAGAGCAGGTGCGGCTTTATGGCCGGGCCTCGGCGATGGCGGGCTATTTCCTCGCGGTGCCGGAACTGACCGCGCGGGGCCGTCACCCCTTGCCCGAGGCCGCGCCGGAGGCGCTGGCGCGTGAGGGGCTCGGGTGGCTGAAGGCGGCAAGGGCAGGGCGACGCCGCATCCCGCGGGCGGCGCGGGCGGCGCTTTTGCCGGGCTGGCAGGCCGGGGCGGTTCTGGCGCGCGCTTCGGCTGATCCGGCTGCGATCGCCGAGGGCCGGCTGACACTTGCGGAATTCAGCCGGCGCGGCGGGTTGTTATGGCAGGCGCTCAGCGGGCGGTTCTGATCACGCCTCTTTCGGGCGCAGCCAGAGCCAGATCAGCGCCCCGCCGGCCAGCACGAGGAAAGGCAGCATCGCAAGATTGACCATCTGCCAGCCGGTCTGGGGCGATCCCCCGAGCAGTTCATCAGCCCGCCTGAGGACAGCGACGCCAGCGTCACGCCCCCGAATACGACCAGATCATTCAGCCCCTGCAGGCGGCCACGCTCTTCCGGGCGCTGTGCGGCGGTCAGCATCGTGGTCGCGCCGATGAAGCCGAAATTCCAGCCAAGGCCAAGCAGGATCAGCGCGGCGTAAAAATGCTCAAGCTGGACGCCGGTCATCGCGACCGCTCCGGCACCGGCGAGGATCATCAGCCCGATGGCGATGATCTTCTCGACCCCGAAACGGGCGATCAGATGGCCCGTGAAGAAACTTGGCAGATACATGGCCAGCACATGGGCCGAGACGATGTTCGAGGCGTCGGATTTCTCAAAGCCGCAGCCCACCACGGCCAGCGGCGACGAGGTCATGACGAGGTTCATCAGCGCGTAAGAGACCGTGGCGCAGATCATCGCGACTGCGATCACGGGGGTGCGGATCAGCTCGCCCCGGCTGCGGCCCTGGCCAGTATCGACACGCGCAACAGGGCGTGGGATTTTCAGCGCGAAGAACAGGAAAAGACCTATCAGGTTGATTGCGATGATGGCGAGATAGCTGCCGGTAAAGGTGATGACCAGCGCATCCGAGGTCGCGCGGAAGATCAGCGGCGCCAGCATCGCGGAAAGCAGCCCGCCCCCCATGACCCAGGAAATGGCGCGTGGGCGGAAGCTGTCTGATGCGGTATCCGCCGCGGCGAACCGGTAGAAGCCCTGCGCGCTCATATAGATGCCGGAACAGAAAGCTCCGATGCAAAAGAGGGTGAAACTGCCCACCCACAGCCCCCAGGCGCCGAAGCCCCCGCCGAGCGCGCCGCCAAGCGCACCGAGGATAAACCCTGCCGCCCGCCCGTAGCGCTGCATGAAGGCCGATATCGGCGTGGCACTCAGCATCGAACCCAGCACCGTGAGCGTGATCGGAAGCGTCGCCCAGCAGATGTTTGAGGCAAGGCTCTGCCCCGCCAGCCCCGCCACGGTGAAGATCAGCGGCATCTGTGCGCCCAGGAGTGCCTGGGCGATGATCAGGATCATCACATTGCGCCTGGCCAGCGCGTCGGAAGCGGGAGAGGGATGAGTCGCGGTCATGGCCTGAGGTAAGGGCTTCCCGGGGGGCAGGGTCAAGGGGCCGCCAGCACCGTGGCACTGCGGCGGATTGCCATTGGCCGCGGCTCATGATCAGGATGCGCCCATGACCACGCCCCGCATCATTCTGGGCGAGCCCTGTCTCGCCGAAGGGATCGACTGGCTCTCGCGCCTCGATCCGCGCTTTGCCCGTGCCGCCGGGCTGACCGGAATGCCGCCATTGCGGCTGCGCGCCGACGGATTCGAAGCGCTGCTGGATGCAATCATCTCGCAGCAGGTCTCGGTCGCTTCGGCCACAGCGATCCGGGCACGGATGGCGGCGGCGGGCTATCTCGATGAGGACCGCATTGACGCGGCCAGCGAAGAGGATCTGCGCGCGGCCGGCCTTTCACGACAGAAGGCACGCTATGCCAGGGCGTTAGCAGCGGCGCGGCTGGATTATGCGGGCCTCAGGCAGGCGCCGACCGATGGGGTGATTGCAACGCTGGTGGCGCTGCCCGGGATCGGGCGCTGGACCGCCGAGATCTATGCGATGTTCGCGCTTGGCCATGCCGATGTCTTCGCGCCCGGCGATCTGGCTTTGCAGGAATCCGCGCGCAGGCTGTTTGGCCTCGACGAACGCCCCTCGGAAAAGGATCTTCGCGCCATGTCACTGGCCTGGGCCCCCTGGAGATCGGTTGCGGCACGGCTTTTGTGGTCCTACTACCGGGTGGACAGGGGCCGTGAAGGGATCATGGGATGAGAGAGCTGAATTTCGGACGCAAGGGTGCAGCGCAGGGACGGGCGAAATCGCTGATCGTGTTCCTGCATGGTTACGGCGCCGACGGAAATGACCTTCTGGGCCTTGCCGATGCTTTGGCGCCGCATCTGCCGGATACGGCCTTTGCCGCGCCCGACGCGCCGGAACCCTGCGCCGGCACGCCATTCGGGCGGCAGTGGTTCCCGATCCCATGGCTTGACGGCTCCTCCGAAGAAGCGGCGCGCCAGGGGTTGCTTGCGGCGGCAGAAGACCTGAACGGCTTTCTGGATGCGAGGCTGAAAGACGAGGGGCTGGAGCCATCTGCCCTTGCGCTGATCGGGTTTTCACAAGGCGCGATGATGAGCCTGCATGTCGCCCCCCGCCGCAGCCTGCCACTGGCGGGTATTGTCGCTATTTCCGGACGGCTGCTCGCTCCGGAATTGCTCTCAGCCGAGGCGAAGGTGAAGCCCCGGTGCTGCTGATCCATGGCGATCAGGATCCGGTGGTCCCCTTTGAGGATATGTCCCTTGCAGGAAACGCGCTGGTCAGCGCCGGATTCGAGACCTATGCGCATGTGATGCAGGGAACCGGTCACGGTATCGCGCCCGACGGCCTTGGCGCGGCGCTCGGCTTCCTGAAAGAACGCCTGCCGGGGTGATTTTCACTGGTCGGGCTGGGGGCGCTGCCCCCGTCCCGTTCCGGGACTCCCCGGGATATTTAGAGACAGATGAAAGTCCTCAGCTGATTTCATCTGTCTCTAAATATCCCCGCCGGAGGCTTCCGCAATCAGCCGGAGGCGCAGCGTTTCAATGCGGGCGCAGCGCCTCAAGCCAGGCGGCGCAGCCGGTCAGGGCGGCGTAGTCATCTTCCACGACCGAGACGCGGAAGGCATGGGTCAGGAGATCGACCCGGCGCGGTTCGCGGAACTGTGCGGCGAGGTGATGCTGTTCGAACCAGGGCGTCATCGCCCGGGCCATGCCGCCGATCAGATAGATGCCGCCCCAGGGCAGATAGCTCAGCGCCAGATCAGAGAGAAAACCGGCCAGGATATGGCTGTAGAGCCTTGCGGCATCTGTTGCGACCGGGTTTCCCGCCGTCAGCAGCCTGAGGATTTCGGCAGAGGATTTCTCGTCCCGGTTGCCGGCCCGATGGCTTGCAAAACTGTAGAGATTGGCAAGGCCACGCCCGGCAAGGACTTCCTCGACGCCGCAATGTGCGACCTCACCGCGATCCTGCAGCAGCGCCTCGATGAACCGCAGAAGCGCGAGGTCCTCCTCGCTGCGGACCGGCATGTTCATATGGCCGCTTTCAGAGGGCGGCACCACGCGATCGGCCCCGTGGCCATAGACCGGTGCGGCATTGACCCCGGTCCCGAGCCCCACAACCAGCATGGTCTGGCCCGGAACCGCCGCACCGTCGATCAGCGGCCTCAGGCAACCGGGCGCGATATGGCCGAGCGCGTGGCCCTGGGCCTGGAGATCATTCAGGATCGAGACCCGATGCGCGCCGGTGGCGCCGCGCAATTTGTCTTCATCCATTACCCAGTCGAGATTGGTCATGGTCGCGACCCCGTCCTGCACCGGGCCGGCGGCGGCGACACAGACGCCCTCAACCATCGCGCCGGCATCCGCGAGATAGTCGCGCAGGATCGCGGCAATGTCCTGGCCACGCGCCTTGTATTCCGCATTCGGAAAGCGCCGGATCGAGCCTTCGACCACCTGTGCCCCATCAGCCAGGGCGACCCGCGTATTGGTGCCGCCGATATCGGCAAGGATCGCCAGGGCCATAGGTCACTCCATCACAAGACCGGACAGCGGGATGTTCCCGCTGCCGTTATCGCTATCATCTGCCGATTGATACCGGGTCAGACCCGGTCACGGCAAGCCTCAGCCGCGTTTCCCGCGCGCATGGAAGATGAAACCGAGGAAATTCAGCAGCACCTGGGCCGCAAGGATCTGCGTCGAGCCGGAGTGATCATAGTCCGGCGCCACCTCGACCAGGTCCATGCCGACCACCTCATGGCGGTTGGCGACGGCCTGCAGCACTTCGAGCACTTCATAATAGAGGAAGCCGCCATGCGAGGGCGTGCCGGTGCCCGGCGCGATCGAGGGGCAGAAGCCGTCAATGTCGATCGTCACATAGACGCGGGCATCTGCCGGGATGCGCGCCAGGACGCCCTCGGTGCCCAGTTTGCGGGCCTGGCGCACCGAGATGATGTCATCGCCCATCTTGCGCGCCGCGTCATAGCCGTCTTTCGCGGTTGAGGACACATTGCGGATCCCGAGAGCGGTGATCCCGGTGACATAGTCCTTTTCGGCGGCGCGGCGCATCGGGTTGCCATGGCCGTGACGCACGCCATGCCGGATATCGACGAAATCGAGATGCGCGTCGATTTGCAGGATATGAATCGGGCCACGGCCCTCAAAGGCGCGGATACAGGGGATATTGATCGAATGATCTCCGCCCAGCACCACCGGAAGCGCGCCGGCATCGAGCATGGCGCGCACGCCGGCCTCGATATTGGCGTGGCTGGTTTCGGTATCGGTATGGACGATATCCGCATCGCCGATATCGACGATCCGCACATCCTCGGCCAGATAGGTCGCGTCATCCTCGTGATCATAGGCGCCGCCCAGACCGAAGGAAAACAGCGTCGAGGCTTCGCGGATCGCGCGCGGCCCGAAACGGGCGCCGGCGCGGAACTGGGTTCCAAAGTCGAAAGGCGCGCCCATCACCGCCACATCGGCGTCAATCTTGTCCCAGTCAGGCTGGTAAGCGTTTTTGCCGAAAGTGGAAATTCCCACGAAGGGCAGGTTCAGCCGGGCGGGCTTTGTGGTGTTCGAAGTCATAAGGTCTCTCCCCGTTTCGCGCGACATTGGTGCTGACGTTGCAGAATGGCAAGCCCGGCCGCGACATCAGATCGCCTTGAGGCGACCGCAATTCCCGGCTTTGCTGCGCAGAGGAGGTGACCATGTCCCAGGATCCTGCAGAGTTCCGCCCCAAACGCTTTCCGGCGCCGGAATTTCCGCCGCACCAGACCCGGATTTTTGCCCGGACGCCGCCGGTGATTTTTACCGCGCTGGCCGGGCTGATGTCGGTGCCTCTGGTTCTGCGCGAGGTGCTGATTGCCACCGATCTGCCGGTGGCGGCGGCAGAAATGGCGGCGGGGATCTTACTGGCGTTCTGGCTGTTCTGTATCTTCGCGTTGATTGCGAGGATCGTTCGGCGACCTTCTGTAATTACAGATGATTTTCGGGTTATCGTTTCCCGCAACGGGCTGTTTTCGGCGATGATTTCTGGGATGATTGCGGGCCAGATGATCCGGCCTCTCTGGCCTGCGATCTCATTGGGGCTGACCCTGGTCGCGCTGGTGTCACATCTGGGTCTGGCCCTGGTCTTTTTCACCCTGGCATGGCGCAAGTGGCGCGAAGCCGGGTCTCATTCATGGGTCTGGCGAGATCCGGGGATGCAGTTGATTTACGCAGGGCCATTGGTTGCGGTGCCTGCACTGATTGGGCAAGGCTGGACCGGCGCAGCCCTTGGTCTGAGCGTGATTTGTCTGGTGCCAGCAGGTCTTGCTTTGCTGGCCGGGCTGATCGGGCTGTTGCGCGAGCAGACTCCGGCACCTCTGCGGCCAATGCTGGTGCTGCATCTGGCGCCGGTTGCACTTTGCGCCATTGTCGCGCTTAGTTTTGGTCAGGAAACCCTGGCTGCGGTTCTGGGACTGGCCGCTCATATTATGCTGTTCGTGATTGTCGCAGCAGCCGGCTGGCTGGGACGGGCGGGATTCACACCGATCTGGGGCAGTGCGATCTGGCCGGTTGTTCTGGTGGCAGACAGCCTGGTACAGGGTGGCGCCACAGGGACATCCGCTGCCGTCTTGCTGGCCGTTTCTGTATTTGCAGCAGTGGTTTGCTGGCGGATTTTCAGGCTTTGGCCAAAGGGAAGGCTCGCCGATATGACCAATACCGGCGAGGCCTGACCGCTCAGATCAGGGCGACCCAGGCGCGGGCCAGGGCGAGGCCGGTTTCATCGGCAGCCGCGCCCCATTTTTCGGCCTCGGCCGGCATGTCTTGAACCCATCCTTTGCGGGTGCCTTCGATTACATCGGGGAATTCGCGGTTCCATGCGGCGGCGACGTTGCGGTTCGCTTCGAAATGGAACTGCATGCCGTAAGTGGCGCGGCCGATACGGAAACACTGGTTCTCTGCGACCGGAGAACTGGCCAGACGCACCGCATTTTCAGGCAGCGTAAAGGTGTCGGTATGCATCTGATAGATGCGGAATGGCCCGGTCGCTGCCTGCATCACCGCGTCCTCCGCCGCCTCGGGCAAGGGCGTGACCTCGCACCAGCCGGCCTCGACCGCGACGCCGCGCAGGTTCTGCCCGCCAAAGGCGCGCGCAAGGATCTGCGAGCCGAGGCAGATCCCCAGAACCGGCTTATCGGCCAGGCTATAGGCGCGCATCAGATCGGCCAGCGGGTCGAGATAGGGATGCGTCTCGACATCATCGGCATATTGTTCGCCGCCAAATACCACCAGCGCATCGGTATCGGGCGAAAGCGGCAGAGCCTCGCCATTCCGCGGCTTGATCAGGTTGATCGCGGCGCCCGCCTCATGCAGCGCGATGCCGACCTGGCCGTGCTGGGTGCTGGGAGTGTTTTCGACGATAGTGACGCGCATGGGCCGGTCCCTGGGAAAGAATTATTCCTGCCATATCGTCAGGGCGCCCGCGAACAGGCAAGGGGGCAAAGCGGGTGAAAGACGTATTTCACGGATCTGTTTCACAAAAGCCGGGCAGACCCCCTTGCGCAACCGGCGGGGAAGTGAAAAGGGGAACCGCCAAACGACGATCCCTGAGGAGATTCCTATGGAGATTCGCGAGGCTCTCACCTTCGACGATGTCCTGCTTGTTCCCGCAGCAAGCTCGGTTCTGCCAAACACGGCAGATACCTCGACCTTTGTGACGAAATCCATCCGGATGAACATCCCGCTTCTGTCCAGCGCGATGGATACGGTGACCGAGGGGCGAATGGCGATTGCCATGGCCCAGTCCGGTGGCATCGGGGTGATCCACCGCAATCTCGATATTGAGACCCAGGCCCGCGAAGTGCGCCGGGTGAAGCGGTTCGAATCCGGCGTGGTCTATGCGCCGATCACCCTGCGCGCCGATCAGACGCTGGCAGATGCCAAAGAGCTGATGGAGCGCTACAACATCACCGGCTTCCCGGTGGTGGACGGCGATAACCGCGTCGTTGGCATTGTGACCAATCGCGATATGCGTTTTGCCTCGGATGACAAAACGCCGGTCTCGGTGATGATGTCGTCGGACAATCTCGCGCTGCTGCACGAGCCGGTCGACCGTGATGCCGCGATCAGTCTGATGAAGGCGCGCCGCATCGAGAAATTGCTGGTGACCGACGGAACGGGCAAGCTGACTGGCCTTCTGACCCTGAAAGACACCGAGCAATCGGTCCTGAACCCGCAGGCCTGTAAGGATGATCTCGGGCGGCTGCGTGTTGCTGCAGCGTCGACCGTTGGCGAAGAAGGCTTTGCCCGCTCGAAAGCTCTGATCGAGGCCGGGGTGGATATGGTGGTGATCGACACCGCGCATGGCCATTCGGAAGGCGTGGCGATTGCAGTCGAGCGGATCAAGAATTTCTCGAACTCGGTCCAGGTGGTCGCGGGCAATGTGGCGACCGGCAAGGCGACCGCTGCGCTGATCAGGGCAGGGGCGGATGCGGTCAAAGTGGGGATCGGCCCGGGCTCGATCTGCACCACCCGGATTGTCGCGGGTGTGGGCGTGCCGCAGCTGACCGCAATCATGGAATCGGCAGCCGCTGCCGGAGACGTGCCGGTGATCGCCGATGGCGGCATCAAATTCTCGGGCGATTTCGCGAAAGCCATCGCGGCGGGCGCCAGCTGCGCCATGGTCGGATCGGCCATTGCGGGCACGGATGAGAGCCCCGGCGAAGTGATCCTGTGGAACGGCCGCTCGTATAAAAGCTATCGTGGCATGGGCAGCCTCGGCGCCATGGCGCGCGGCTCGGCGGACCGTTATTTCCAGAAGGATGCGGCCTCGGACAAGCTGGTCCCGGAAGGGATCGAAGGCCAGGTGCCCTATAAAGGCCCGGTCGCAACGGTGCTGCATCAGATGGTGGGCGGGCTGCGCGCCGCGATGGGCTATACCGGCAATGCTACGGTGGCCGATATGCGCAATGGCTGCGAATTTGTCCGCATCACCGGGGCAGGGCTTAAGGAAAGCCATGTCCATGATGTGCAGATCACCCGCGAGAGCCCGAATTACCGCGTCGGCTGAGCCCAAGACAGATAACTGAAAAAAGGCGGTCCTGCGGGGCCGCCTTTTTCACATCCGTGGATCAGGCCAGCCTCCAGGCGCCCTGGGTGTGCTTTGGCAAGTTATTGTATCTTAACCAGTGTTTTATCATCCTCAGGAAGATGGCTCCCGATCCACCTGCGAGAAGCAAACCTGAAGCGAGAGGAACGGGACTGGCTCTCTCCAACCGCGTTTATCGAGCGCCAGGGTCTGGTTGCGGACGCAATGAAGGTCGGACTGAATAGCCCCATGTTTCGTGGACGCCTTCTTTGCTAATTTTGAGGCAAGGAGGCCATGATGGGCACAACCACTTTCAGCGACGACTTCAAGCGCGATGCGGTCGCTCAGATCACGGAGCGGGGCTACCCGGTCAGCGAGGTTTCTGAACGGCTCGGGGTGAGCAAGCACTCGCTCTATGCCTGGCTACAGGCTCCGATGAGTGCACGAGCCCAGGAAGACAGGCGCCAGACTGAACTGCAGCGGAGCGCCTCGGCGGAGAGTGGGAAAGTCTACGGATATCGCAAGCTGCATGACGATCTGGTTGAACAGGGCGAAAGCATCTGTCCGAACCGGGTCGCCCGGCTGGCACAGATTGCGGGGATCAAGGCTCAGACAGGCTATAAACGCCGCCCCGGCAGCTATGGCGGCAAGCCATCAGTCGTGGTCGATATCGAGCCGGTGAGCGCCACCGGTTCGAGAGAACCGGCGAGGCCTCGACCGGCAGTGCGACGTCGAGGCCCCGGACAGGGTTTGGGTGACGGACATCACCTACATCCGGACCCTGGAGGGCTTCGCCTGTCTCGCTGTGGTCATCGACCTCTATTCCCGGCGCGTGATTGGTTGGTCGATGCAAAGCAGGCAGACAACGGATATCGTTCTGCAGGCCCTGCTCATGGCTGTCTGGCGGCGCAAACCGAAGGGAAAGGTGCTGATCCACTCAGATCAGGGCAGCCAGTTCGACCTGCATGGATTGGGCTGCGTTGCCTCACGCGCCCACAATCTTGAGCATTCGATGAGCCGCCGCGGCAACTGCCACGACAACGCGGTCGCCGAGAGTTTCTTCAACCGCCTCAAGCGCGAGCGGATCAGGCGCAGGACCTACCGGACCCGCGAAGACGCAAGGCAGGACGTGTTCGATTACATCGAGATGTTCTACAATCCAAAGCGCAAGCATGCGAGGAACGGGATGCTGTCGCCCCCGAGTTCGAACGGCAGCAGAAGATGAGATGCGAAGGCGTCTAAGAAAATCGGGGACATTCAGAAGATGGGGGCAGCACCTTCGCGATTATGTGATCGTCATCCTTTTCCGTGCCTCTGTCGCCAGGGCAACGCCGGCCCCGAAACCCAGACTCTGCACTTTGATACGGCGCGTGATGAGGTGCGGACCGTTGCAACCAACAGTGCATCTCGATTTCTGGATCGTTTACAGCTCAGCTCCAGACAAGCCCTGGCACAGGGGGTCTTAACCGCAACAGTCCAGCCGGAACATCGGGGAGCGATGTCGTGGCGCGTCTTCTTTTCCGGGGCCACCGATATGAGCGCCCCACTCACCATGTGGCCTCAGCCTGAAAATGCAGGATGACCCTTCCTTGCGGTCTGAAGGCACTGCACCTGGGGCGGCGACGCAGATCTTGCAGGCCTGCCGCTGGCCTTTGCTGTGTCGGATTTCGTTTTTGGTTCAGGGGATCACCGGTCGGAGTGCTGCGCAGGCCCAGGATGTGGCGATCAACCAGCTGCGCCGTGCATCTCAAATCTGAAAGGATGTGCTGGCGAAACCGCAAACATGGCCCGGGCTCGGGGGATGAACCTGCGTTACAGCGACATCGCGTTAATCACTACCGGCATGATCAACAGCGGCGGCACTATCCGGATCAGAGGCTGCCGCAGCAGGCTGAGGGCGGTGTTTGATGCCTGGCTGGGCAGGCCTGAACCGGTATCGGATCTGACCACAACGCCCCGCCGCATCAAGGCTGTCGCGCGGCAGGGTGATCCATTTAAGGCGATGGTCTTGCCTTGGGCGCGGTTTCATCCGATCAGGGCCAGGCCAGTCTTATGACGTGATCCCCTGTCACAGGGCCGTCGATCACAGGAAGGAAACCGACATGCGTTCCCCGGGCCGCGCCGCCGCAGCAATCGAGATCCTCGATCAGATCCTGGCCGGAGCCCCGGCCGAAAAGGCGCTGATTGCCTGGGGCAGGGCCTCGCGCTTTGCCGGCTCGAAAGACCGCGCGGCGGTGCGTGATCTCGTCTTCGATGCGCTGCGCCAGCGGCGTTCGGCGCTTGCCATGGCAGGAGCGGGGGGGCGTGCAGGACCCGATGCGGCGGCGGCCAGCGGCCGGGCACTTGTGCTGGGCGTTTTGCGGCTCAGGGGCGAGAATATCGGACTCTGGTTTGACGGTTCCGACCACGCGCCGGCGCCTCTGAGCGAGTCCGAGACGCCGCGTTCCGCCGAAGGGGCCGAGGCCTTCGACATTCCCGACTGGCTTGAGCTCCCGTTGCGCGAGGCGCTCGGGGCCGATTTCGTGCCGGTCATGGCGGCGATGCGGTTGCGTGCCCCGGTGATCCTGCGCGTTAACACCGCCCGGATCAGCCGCGGGGCCGCCATCGTGGCGCTTGCGGCGGAAGGGATCGAGACCGTGCCGCATCCGCTTGCCGCAACCGCATTGGAGGCGCGCTCCGGCCAGCGGCTGATCGCATCGGGCAGGGTCTTTGCCGATGGGCTGGTCGAATTGCAGGATGCCGCCTCGCAGGCGGTGGTGCTGGGGCTGCCCCTGAAAGACGGGATGAAGGTTCTGGATCTTTGTGCCGGCGGCGGCGGCAAAACCCTGGCGATGGGGGCGATGGCGCGGCTGGCGCTGACCGCCCATGACGCCAGCCCGCGCCGGATGGAAGATCTGAAAACCCGTGCCGCCCGTGCGGGCCTGCAGGTTCGGCTCAGCGCAAGGCCCGAGGAGGCTGCGCCCTATGATCTGGTGCTGACCGATGTGCCCTGTTCCGGCTCGGGCAGCTGGCGGCGCGACCCGGAAGGGAAATGGCAGTTGACGCCGGAGCGACTGGGCGCACTGACCCACCTCCAGGCGGAAATTCTCGACCGTGCGGCCGCGATGACCGTGCCCGGCGGCTGGCTCGCCTATGCGACCTGTTCTTTCCTGCGCGCGGAAAACGAGGATCAGGTTGAAGCCTTTCTGGCCCGCCATACCGGCTGGACCCTGGCCTCCAGTCGCCGCTATGGCCCGCTTGAGGGCGGCGACGGCTTTTTCTCGGCGCTGTTGTCGCGGGCCTGATCCGCCGCTCCGGTCATTTTTGCCCGCCTTGAAAGGTGGTGCCAGGGCGGCATCCTGCCCGGAAAGTGGCGCTCACGTCATCGAGGTTAAGACGACGTTAACGAATTCCGGTCTTTGCTCGCCAGGTGCAATGGCGTGGAAGCGGAGGAATGGGTGCAATCTCCGGGGTATGAAGGCGGCGGGATCCTGAACGGCGCACGCAGCCTTGCGGTTCGTGCCGGCTGGCTGGTTGCGGTCGCCGCCGTGTGCCTTGCACTTGCGATCCTGGTGGGGGAAAGCGGCTTCCGCTTTACGCTCGCGGTGACAGGGCTGGCGCTTTTGCTGCTGACCTGCGTGCTCTGGGCGATGGCGCGGATCGCGCGGCGCGAGGAAGAGCAGATGAATGCACGGCTGTCCCTGCTGATCGGCGAGGATGTAGCCCCCTGTTTTTCCACTGATATCATGGGGCAGATCCTGTTTCGCAACAGCGCCGCGATTGCGCGTTTCGGCGAACAGACCCCGGCGACCCTCGCGGCACACCTGCATGAACAGATCGCCTCGCCTTCGGCGGTCATGTACCGGCTGCAATCGCGGGCAGCCCAACATGGCGGCGTGCATGAGGATATCGTGACCCGGCGGGGGCATTTGCGGCTCTCGGTCCATCGGATTGCCAGTGATAAATTCCTGTGGCGGATCGAGGAATTTGAAGATCGCAGCCCCGCCGGGCGCGGTGCCGAGGGGCTGAGCCTGCCGATGGTGGTCGCAAACCGCGCCGGAGTGGTGCTGTTTTCCAACGAGGCGATGCGCCGGGTGCTGGGCGAGCGCCCCAAACGGCTGGACCGTATTTTCCTGCAACCGAAGGTGACCAGCGGCGAAGAGGTCGAGGTTGCGACGGCCACCGGCTCGATGCGTGCCATCGTGGCAGAGCTGGACGGGCCGGGGGACCGGCGCGAGATATTTCTGCTTCCCGCGCCCGCGCAGCGCGAAGAAGACACGGTGCAGGTCGATTTCGAGAACGTGCCGGTCGCGCTGATGAAATTCGGCCTTGACGGGGGGCTGCGGCTGGCGAACCGGGCGGCGCGCGATCTTCTTGGCGAACGCTCGGTCGAGACGATGACCCTGCATGATTTATTCGAGGATCTCGGCCGTCCTGTGAATGACTGGCTGGCCGATGTGATCGAACAGCGCCTGCCGGCCGGGGCCGAGATGTTGCGGCTGCGGGGCAGTTCCGGCAGCATATCGGGGGGCGGGGACGAGGAGAATTTCGTTCAGGTCCAGCTGAGCCGGTTCGTTGAAAAGGGCAGGGCGCAGGCGCTCGCGATCCTCTCGGATGTGACGGCGCTGAAGAAGATGGAGGCGCAGTTTGATCAAAGCCAGAAAATGCAGGCGATCGGCCAGCTCACCGGCGGTATTGCGCATGATTTCAACAATTTACTGACTGCGATCTCCGGCCATTGCGACCTGCTTTTGCTCCGCCACGGCCATGAGGACACCGATTTCTCGGACCTGGAACAGATCCGCCAGAATGCCAATCGCGCCGCGGCACTTGTCAGCCAGCTGCTGGCCTTTTCGCGCAAACAGACGCTGAAGCCAGAGCGGCTCGACCTCTCGGATGTGCTGAGTGAGGTCGCGCATCTCCTGAACCGGCTGGTCGGCGAGCGCATCACGCTGAGCCTGAAAAACGACCCCGGTCTGGGTGAGGTGCGGGCCGACAGACGGCGGCTGGAACAGGTGCTGATGAACCTCGTCGTCAATGCGCGCGATGCGATGTCCGGCAAGGGCACGATCCTGATCGAGACCGAAGATATCAGCCTCTCGCAGCCGGTCAGCCGCGACGGCGCGACGGTGCCGGCTGGTCGCTGGGCGGTGATCCGGGTCACAGACAGCGGCTGCGGCATCCCGCCCGACCGGATCGGCAAGATTTTCGAGCCCTTCTTCACCACCAAACGCCCGGGCGAGGGCACCGGGCTCGGCCTCTCGACGGTTTACGGCATCGTCAAACAATCCGGCGGCTATGTCTTTGTCGACAGCGCGCCGGATCAGGGCACCACATTCGAGATCCTGTTCCCCGTCCGCGAGGGCCTGACCGCCGGGGAAATCCAGGCCGAGGAGCCCGTGCGCCCGCTGATGCTGCGCAATGGCGCCGGTGTTGTGCTGCTGGTCGAGGATGAGGCTGCGGTGCGCGCCTTTGCCAGCCGTGCGCTGAAGATGCGCGGCTATACCGTGATCGAGGCCGCCAATGCCGAAGAAGCGCTAGATCTTTTGCAGGATCCTTCGCTGGTGGTCGATATTTTCGTGACCGATGTGGTGATGCCTGGCCTTGACGGCCCGACCTGGGTGAAACGCGCGCTGGAGGACCGCCCCGATGCGAGGGTGGTCTTCGTTTCGGGCTATACCGAAGATCACCTCGCCGCCGATCAGTCACAGATCCCGAACTCGGTCTTCCTGCCGAAACCGTTCTCGCTCAATGATCTGACGGCGACGGTTCAGGGGCAGCTGCATTGACGCTGGCCGGACCGGATCGATGACCCGGTGCAGGTGTCAGGCCTGTTCGGGATGTTTCAGCGTCTCATAAAGCGCGAAATCGGCGCTGGCGACCCGATGCAGCAGCGCTTCGGTTTCCGGCGTCAGATGGGTTTCCCCGGGGGGAGAGACATTCACATGTGGCAAGATGATTTCACAGCCAAGGCGGTCTTCGAGAAAATCGACGAAGACATCAATCTCGTCATAGCGGAACAGCCGGTCAACTCCCTGACCCTGACGCGGGCGCAGGAATTTCTCCTGGGCGCCGACATCGGCAAAGGCGGGGCGCGGGTCGGAACACCAGGCGCGCACGAAATCATCGAAGCTCATGCCTTTGGTCGATTTCACCGGATCGGTCTGATCCTCGCGCGAGCGAAACCGATACCAGGAATTCAGCCAGTCACGCGGCTCGCGCATCAGCGCCACAACCGTCCAGCCGGTCTTTGATGTGGCCTCGAGATAGGGGCCGACAAAGCGGCGATAGCGATGGACGGTGGTGTGTTTCAGCACCGGCGGACGCTGGACCGAGACCGAGGCAAGCGATTCGAGCGCCGTCGCAAGCGAGGTCGAGCCGGTCTTTGGCGTGGCGAGCAGAACGAGCTTTTGGTCCCAGAATACCAGCACCTGCGGATACCTCTTCGGTTTTTGGCGGCTTTTTCGCTTCTAGCGCGGAATGTGGCGCTGAAAACAGCCTCGCGGGGCAAAATTCCCCTTCCGTTGTAAACCGGACATTAAGCTTTCCGCGATCAGGATCGTTTAAAGAAATGTGTTGATATTTTCCCTGTTTGTTCTCATAAGCGACAAGAACAAATTATAAACATGCCTCGGGATTGCCGCTCCGGCGCGGCTGTGAAATAAAGGAAAAAAGCCATGGCGACAGCCAGTCTGCTGGACTTCGGGAGCAAGAAAGACATGGATAAGCAAAAGGCGCTGGAAAGCGCCCTCCAGCAGATCGAACGGCAATTCGGCAAGGGCTCGATCATGAAGCTCGGCGCGGACAGCCCGGCGATGGAGATCGAGGCGACCTCGACCGGCTCGCTGGGGCTGGATATCGCGCTTGGGATCGGTGGGCTGCCGAAGGGGCGGATCGTCGAGATTTACGGACCGGAAAGCTCGGGCAAGACCACGCTGACCCTGCATGCGGTTGCGGAAGAGCAGAAAAAGGGCGGCGTCTGTGCCTTTGTGGACGCCGAACACGCGCTGGACCCGAGCTATGCCAAAAAGCTTGGCGTCAATCTTGATGAACTCCTGATCTCGCAGCCCGATACCGGCGAGCAGGCGCTTGAAATTGTTGATACCCTGGTGCGCTCGGGCGCGGTTTCGATGATTGTCGTGGACTCGGTCGCCGCGCTGACGCCGAAGGCAGAGCTTGAGGGCGATATGGGCGATGCGACCGTCGGCGCCCAGGCCCGCCTGATGAGCCAGGCGATGCGCAAACTCACTGCCTCGATCGGCAAATCGAACTGCATGGTGATTTTCATCAACCAGATCCGCATGAAGATCGGCGTGATGTTCGGCTCGCCCGAGACCACCACCGGCGGCAATGCGCTGAAATTCTACGCGTCTGTCCGGCTCGACATCCGCCGCATCGGCGCGATCAAGGACCGCGAAGAGGTGGTTGGCAACTCGACCCGCGTGAAAGTGGTCAAGAACAAGGTCGCGCCGCCGTTCAAGCAGGTCGAATTCGACATCATGTATGGCGAAGGGATCTCGAAAACCGGTGAGCTGGTGGATATCGGCGTCAAAGCCGGCGTGGTCGAGAAGTCGGGCGCCTGGTATTCTTACGGCGATGAGCGGATCGGCCAGGGGCGTGAAAATGCCAAAACCTTCCTGAAGAACAATCCGGCCACCGCCCATGCGATTGAAGAAAAGATCCGGGCGGCCAATGGGCTTGATTTTCACATTTCCCCGAGGAAAGCGTTGTCGAGGACGACGCCTGATCCGGCACCTGCCTGGATTTGAGGTCTGTGCCTGAGATGGCGGCCTGAGATCGGGTCCGGACCTGGTCATAAATACATTGCCGGAAGCCCCGCTTCTCAGCTGCTGCCGGTTTGCCGGACACGAAGACAAGATCGTGACCGGCAAACCGCAGCGTGCTTATGACGAGCCGGAAGTCAGGTCGTGAGCTCAGGATCGGTGCCCTCAGGCTGGCACAGGGGGCGGTATCGCTGAGGCTCAGACCGAGCCCGCCCTCGATATGAGCGCGCGGCAGCAGTGGAGGAAAGTGCTGGCAGCGAGGTCTGCCGCAGCATTTTCCGGAAACGGGCGGTTGCGGGAAGATCTGGCCAGGAATTGGGTTCTGAAGTCTGGCTGCGCCATTGATACGGGCAGATATGCGATGGCCCGGCTGCGTGGGGAATTTGACACGCCTCGAAAGAATGCGGGGTGGGTATCCATGAACGGGGACCGACGGCGGTATCGGCCGCCCCGGGCCTCGGGCGCGGATCGCAAGAGCCCCCGGCGCCCGAGGCCCTGTCTGTTCGTGACTGAGCCCGCCCTCCGTGGCATCGTCACGGCCAGTCTCGTGAGCCGCTGGACCTTGCAGCAGGTCAAGGGTTGGCTGAGGGTCACGTATCCCGGCAGGAGCGATCTGCATCTGCCTCACAAGGTCACCTGCCGAAGCCTCTCCGTCGAGGCTGGCGGTGCGCTGAAGACGGAGCTTCTTGCACCTCTGCGCAGCCACAGTGTCATGTGCAGGGGCAAGATTGCCAGCAACTCGGGGAAAATCAGGGGACAGATCCGGGAGGAAATCAGCGGCGCGGTGTCGATCCGGTAATGAGCGGCCAGAATTGCGGGCCGTGCCGTGCCAGGTTCCTGAGGGGGCGACCTGCACAGTGGCGCGCGCTGCAGCCACTTCGCCACGCGGGTCGAGCTCCCGTCCCGCTTTGTCATGCTTGTGCGGGTCAGCAGTACGGTCCCAGGCAGTGTCGTCGAGGCACTGGTGCGCCAGGTCGGTCGCTTGCCACAGGGAGTGATGGCGTCCCTGATCTCGGAAAGCCGAGCAGGGATGGCATTCCTCCGTCGCTTAATCCCAACCTCGCTTCTGGCAACAGATGTTGGAGCCTGTTTCTGCGACCCGCAAACTCCCTGTCAGTGCGGCAGCAACGAGACCATCAGCGGCCCCTTCGGCAATATTTACGGAGGGGCGGCATGGGCCTTTCAGGCCTGCCCCGCGACGATCCCTGTCCAGTGGCTCTGAGCCTGAAGACACAGCCCCGAAAGATCCCAGGCTACAGGACACCGGCTGATACCACGGGCGGAGCTGTTGCCCTGACCGGTGGAACCCGGCGGCGTCGCAACAGGGCGCCGATCGCCATAACGCCTGCGATCTCCTCCCGTTTCGGCGATGTCTGGCAAGCAGGCCCACCGGATCCGGGCTGCGAGGGAAATCCCTCCTTTGGCGACCAGGCCCCCGAAACCCGACACGGCAGGCTTGCCAGGTGCGCACCCGATATCGGTGAGGGTCTCACCGGCCTTCCACCGCTGCCAAAGCACGACAGTCTGTTTGATCCATATTCCCCGACACACTGGCCGCGCCATCGATCCACCGCGCCAGAGCATCAGAAGACGCGTAATCTTGCCCTGACCGGTCGAACCCACCTTGGCTTTCGCCGGACTATCCTGCTCCTCCGTGACCCGCGACAGATCACATTTGCGCCCGCAGATCGCATCTGCTTGCTGCCCGAAATACCGAGCAAAGCGTCAGAAAATCCAGCGGCTCTTCAAAGGAGCGAAATATTTGGGAGGCGTTCCGCCAGAGCTCCGGAACCTGCGGCATTCTACAGGAGAGGAGATCCCGGACCCGACACCCGCCTCTTCGCCGGAGAGGACTGAGGAGATCTCGCGACAGAACCGGCATAGGGTCGAACGCAGACTGATAAGCGGCCAGTCTGGCCTCAAGACAGGCGGCCCACATGGACCGCACAGGTTTTACCGACAGGACGGATCCGATCTGCGCCGTCCCCTCATTATCCTGACAGCCAAAGCCCGACTGTTGCGACGGCGGAGTCAGCCCGTCGAATTTACGAGCCATGAGGTCAAACCGCGAGGTTCAGCGGCTGAATTGCGAGAGCGGGAACATCAGCCAGATGGGCCGCGCGGAAAACCTCTTCGAACGGGCCACGAGCTTTCTGCTGCCCCGCGTACCCATGGCTGACACGGCATTGAAGAGCTTCTTAGCAACGCTGAAGACTGAATGGGCGGCCAGCAGGCTCTTTCAATCTCACAAGGAAGCGCGTGCTCAAAACTGCCGGATCGTTGTACGCATCGGCGCACCGCGCAGACGACACCCGGGCCGGTCGCCCGGGCGCAAGGGAGTTTAAGGCCCCCGATATGCCGGCTAAACCTGCTGTCCAGGACAACGGCGCCTGCTCATTTCCGGCCTTTTTTCGGTCCCGACGCATCCCACCGTGGACAGGGGGGGAAGGCGCCGTTACATGGAAGGCCGAAAACTGATCATCCTCCATGAAGAGGCCCGGCCATGGCGTCGCTGAATGACATCCGCACCACCTATCTCGACTTCTTTAAGAAGAACGGGCACCGCGTTGTGGAAAGCTCGCCGCTGGTGCCGCGCAACGACCCGACGCTGATGTTCACCAATTCGGGCATGGTGCAGTTCAAAAACCTGTTCACCGGCACCGAACATCGCGATTACAAGCGCGCCACCACCGCGCAGAAATGCGTGCGGGCCGGCGGGAAACACAATGATCTCGACAATGTCGGCTATACCGCGCGCCACCATACCTTCTTTGAAATGCTGGGGAATTTCTCCTTTGGCGATTACTTCAAGGATCAGGCCATTGCCTTCGCCTGGGAGCTGCTGACCAAAGATTTCGGCCTCGCGAAAGACAAGTTGCTGGTCACGATCTACCATACCGATGACGAAGCTGCGGCGATCTGGAAGAAGGTCTCGGGCCTGTCGGATGATCGCATCATCCGTATCGCGTCGGATGATAATTTCTGGCGCATGGGGCCAACCGGCCCCTGTGGCCCCTGCACCGAGATTTTCTACGACCACGGTCCTTCGATCTGGGGTGGCCCGCCCGGTTCGGCGGATGAGGATGGCGACCGTTTCATCGAGATCTGGAACAACGTTTTCATGCAAAACGAGCAGTTCGAGGATGGCACGATGCGCCCGCTCGACATGCAGTCGATCGATACCGGAATGGGGCTGGAGCGGATCGGCGCGCTGCTGCAGGGTAAGCACGACAATTATGACACCGATCTGATGCGGAGCCTGATCGAGGCCTCGGCGCATGTGACCTCGTCTGACCCTGATGGGACCGGCAAAGTGCATCACCGGGTGATTGCGGACCATCTGCGCTCGACCTCGTTCCTGATCGCGGATGGGGTGATGCCCTCGAATGAAGGGCGCGGCTATGTGCTGCGCCGCATCCTGCGCCGTGCGGCGCGCCATGCGCATATGCTGGGCGCCAAGGATCCGGTGATGCACCGCCTGGTGCCGGCGCTGGTGCGGCAGATGGGCGCGGCCTATCCGGAACTGACCCGTGCCCAGAGCCTGATCGAGGAAACGCTGAAGCTGGAAGAGACCAAATTCGGCCAGACCCTGGATCGCGGGCTGAAACTGCTGGACGAAGAACTTGGTCGTATCCCGGAAGGCGCCGATCTGCCCGGGGGGGCTGCGTTTAAGCTTTACGACACCTACGGATTCCCGCTTGACCTGACCCAGGACGCGCTGCGCGAGATGGGGCGCAATGTCGATGTCGCCGGTTTCGAGGCTGCGATGGCCGAACAGCGTCAGAAAGCGCGCGCCGCCTGGTCCGGCACCGGCGAGGCCAAAGATGCGAAGATCTGGTTCGAACTCGCTGAATCGAAAGGCGTAACCGAGTTTCTTGGCTATGAGACCGAGGCCGCCGAAGCTGTCGTTCAGGCGCTGGTGCGCGATGGCGCCGAGATCGGCGCGGCACAAACCGGTGAAAGCGTGCAGGTCGTCGTCAACCAGACCCCGTTTTACGCTGAAAGCGGCGGCCAGGTCGGCGATACCGGCTTCATCCGCACCGATACCGGCGTGGTCGAGGTGACGGATACCAAAAAGGCGGCCGGCATCTTCATTCATATCGGCAAGGTGGTCGAGGGCGGCATCTCGCGGGGCAGCCCGCGCGACTGGAGGTTTCGCATATCCGCCGTTCGGCGATCCGCGCCAACCATTCCGCAACTCACCTGCTGCATGAGGCGCTGCGCGCGGCCCTTGGCGATCACGTGGCGCAGAAGGGCTCGCTCAATGCGCCCGACCGGCTGCGGTTTGACTTTTCGCATGGTCAGGGGCTGAGTGCTGCCGAACTGGCGCAGGTCGAGGCGGAGGTGAATGACTATATCCGCCAGAACACCGCCGTTGAAACCCGGATCATGACGCCGGATGACGCGCGCGGCATCGGGGCCCAGGCGCTCTTTGGCGAAAAATATGGCGATGAGGTCCGCGTCGTTTCGATGGGCCAGCTTCCTGCCTCGGGCAAGGGGGCTGATGGGGCCACCTATAGCCTCGAGCTTTGCGGCGGTACGCATGTCAAACGCACCGGCGATATCGGCGCCTTCGTGCTCCTGGGCGATTCCGCGTCTTCGGCTGGTGTGCGCCGGATCGAAGCGCTGACCGGCGAAGCAGCACTGCAACATCTGCGCGCCCAGGAGCAACGCCTCGCAGAGGTCGCCTCGGTTCTGAAAGCACCGGTCGCTGAGGTGGTGGAAAGGGTGCGCGCGCTGGCCGAAGAGCGCAGGACCCTTGCGAATGAAATCGCCACCCTGCGGCGCGAGCTTGCGATGAGCGGTGGCGGCACTGCGGGGCCCGAGGCCAAAGAAATCAACGGTGTGAAGCTGATTGCTCAGGTGCTGAAAGGCGTTTCGGGCAAGGATCTTCCGGCGCTGATCGACGAGATGAAAGCCCGGATCGGTTCGGGCGCGGTCCTGCTGATCGCCGATACCGGCGCGAAACCGGCGGTGGCGGCGGGCGTGACCCAGGATCTTACCGGCAAAGTCTCGGCCGTGGATCTGGTCAAGGCGGCAGCGGCCGCGCTCGGCGGCAAAGGCGGCGGCGGTCGCCCGGATATGGCGCAGGCCGGCGGCAATGATATCGCCGGTGCCGAGGCTGCGATCAGGGCGGCCGAAGCCGTGCTGGGGAGCTGAGCCATGCCAGCAGCCTATTGGATCGCCCATGTCCATGTGACCGATGCCGAGGCCTATGCGCGCTATGCCAAAGGCGCGACCATAGCCATCGAGGCGCATGGCGGCAGCTTCCTCGCAAGGGGGGGGCGCTATGTGCAGCTCGAAGGCAATGACCGTTCGCGCAATGTGCTGGCGCGCTTCCCCGATCTCGAAACGGCGGTCGCCTGCTACAATTCGCCCGAATATCAGGCCGCGCTGGATCATGCCCGTGGTGCTGCGGTCCGTGATCTCGTCGTGGTTGAAGCGGCAGAGTAGCCGCCGCATCTCCAGGCAATTCTTTGCTTTGGTAATCTTTCGTGAACGGCCCGGGGCTTATCATGCCCCGGGCCTTTCGCTATTCTGGCCCAAAATCGCAGCGTGGGGCAATAACCCGCGATCGGGCAGAGGACAGTGATCATGTGTCGTTGGGCGGCCTATACGGGCGAGCCGATTTTTCTGGAAGATATCGTTTCACGCCCTGGTCATTCGCTGATCCATCAAAGCCATGGCGCCACCCAATGCCGCACCGCGATCAATGCCGACGGCTTCGGCATCGCCTGGTATGGGGATCGGTCTGAACCCGGGCTTTACCGCGATGTCATGCCGGCCTGGTCGGATCCGAACCTGAAAAGCCTCACCGCCCAGGTGAAATCGGGCCTTTTCCTTGCCCATGTCCGCGCCTCGACCGGCACCGCCACCAGCCGCAACAATTGCCACCCCTTCACCGCCGGGCGGTGGAGCTTCATGCATAACGGCCAGGTCGGCGGTTATGACGCCTTTCGCCGCGATGCTGAAATGCTGATCCCCGACACGCTTTACGCGCAGCGCAAAGGCGCAACCGACAGCGAGGCGCTCTTCCTCGTCGCCCTTGCCGATGGCCTCGAAACCGATCCGCGCACAGCCCTTGAACGCGCCTGCGCCCGGTTCATTTCCCTCGCCCGTCGCAAAGGCGCAGCGCCCTTTCTCAGGATGACCGCCGCGCTGTCAGATGGCGAAACGCTTTATGCGGTGCGTTATGCCAGCGACGACCTGGCGCCCTCGCTCTGGTATCGCTGGTCCGACAGCCGCAAAGGCATGGCCGTGGTCTCCGAGCCGCTCGAGGCCGGAGAGGGTGACTGGACCGAAGTGCCGGCCAATTCCTTCTGCACCTTCAGTGCGGTCGATGTCAGAACTCAGTCCTTCATGCCCTGCAGTCTCAAAGAGGCTGCATAGAAAAAGGGCACCCGGAACAGGTGCCCATTTCCTCCTGACAGAAATACGCCACGGGGGCGTGGGGGTGTGAAACCCCCACCTCCGCCGCCAGCCTGATCAGTCCAGCGCCCTGAAGTTCAGCGAGGCACCTTCCTTGATCCCCGAGAACCAGCGCGCCGTCACCGTCTTGGTCTTGGTGTAGAAGCGCAGTGCATCCGGGCCATATTGGTTCAGGTCACCAAAGGACGACTTCTTCCAGCCGCCAAAGGTGTAGTAGCTCAGCGGCACCGGGATCGGGAAGTTCACGCCCACCATCCCGACATTGACCCGGCTTGCAAAGTCACGCGCCGTGTCGCCATCGGCGGTAAAGATCGCCGTGCCATTGCCATATTCATTGTCGATCACCAGTTGCAGCGCATCCTCATAGGTCTCGGCGCGCACCTGGGTCAGCACCGGCCCGAAGATCTCCTGCTTGTAGATCTCCATATCGCGGGTCGCATGGTCAAAGAGCGATGGTCCGACGAAGAAGCCGTTCTCATAGCCCTGGAGGCTGAAATTCCGGCCATCGACGACCAGTTTCGCGCCCTGTTCAACACCGGAATCGATCAGGCCACGGATCCGCTGCGCCGAGGCCGAGGTGATCACCGGTCCGAAATCAACATCATCACCAGCGGTATAGGGGCCGACTTTCAGCTTTTCGATGCGCGGCACCAGCTTTTCGATCAGCGCATCGGCGGTTTCCTTGCCCACCGGCACCGCGACCGAAATTGCCATGCAGCGTTCGCCCGCCGCGCCGAAACCGGCGCCGATCAGGGCATCTGCCGCCTTGTCGAGATCGGCATCCGGCATGATGACCATATGGTTCTTCGCGCCGCCGAAGCACTGCGCGCGTTTGCCGTTCGCTGCCGCGCGGCCGTAGATATATTGCGCGATCGGGGTCGAACCAACGAAGCCGACCGCCTGGATCACCTCGTGATCAAGGATCGCATCGACGATTTCCTTGTCGCCGTTCACCACCTGCAACACGCCATCCGGCAGGCCTGCTTCTTTCAGGAGTTCCGCCAGGTAGAGAGCCGTCGAGGGGCAGCGCTCGGACGGTTTCAGGATCATCGCATTGCCTGCAACCAGAGCCGGGGCCATTTTCCACAGCGGGATCATCGCCGGGAAGTTGAAAGGCGTGATGCCTGCGACAACGCCAAGCGCCTGACGCATCGAATAAATATCGATCCCCGGGCCGGCACTGTCGGTATATTCGCCTTTCAGAAGCGCAGGCGCCCCCATGCAGACCTCGACGACTTCCAGACCGCGCTGTACGTCGCCTTTCGCATCCGGAATGGTCTTGCCATGCTCGCGCGACACCAGCTCTGCGAGCTTTTCCATGTCACGGTTGATCAGGGCCGCAAAGGCCATCATCACACGGGCGCGGCGCTGCGGGTTGACCGCCTGCCATTTCAGCTGCGCTGCAGCCGCCGACTGGATGGCGGCGTCAAGCTCTGCCGGCGTGGCCAGCGCAAGGCGCGCCTGGACTTCGCCGGTGGCGGGGTTGAAGACATCAGTGAAGCGGCCCGACGTGCCCTTCGCCAGCTTGCCGTCGATCCAGTGACCAATCTCAGCGACCATGGCAGAACCTCCCATATGGAATTGCATATACCGCTTTTACCCTTGCGAATTCGCGGATCAAAGCGCCAATAGACCAAAGGCGTTTTGCATTTTCGCAAAAGGGTGCGGCTTGGCGGGGACGGAATGGATTGGGACGATCTGCGGATTTTTCTGGAAGTTGCGCGCCATGAAAGCCTGTCGGGCGCGGGCAAGCGGCTTAAGATCGATGCGGCGACGGTCGGGCGGCGGGTGCAGCGCTTTGAAGAGGCGCTTGGCCAGCGGCTATTTGCCCGCAGCCCCCAGGGCTATCAGCTGAGCCAGGCCGGTGAGCGTCTTTTGCCGGCGGCCGAACGTGCCGAGGCCGCGATGCTGGCGGCAGGCGAAGCGCTGAGCGGTGACCGGCCGGGGCAGGGGCTGACCGGGCTGATCCGGCTTGGCGCCCCCGATGGCTGCGCCAATTACCTCTTGCCGCCGGTGATCGCGCGGATCTGCGACCAGAATCCGGGGCTTGAGGTGCAGCTGGTGGCGCTGCCGCGCGTCTTTAACCTTTCGAAGCGAGAGGCCGATATGGCGATCGGCGTCTCGCGGCCTGAAACCGGGCGGCTCACGGTACAGAAGCTGACCGATTACCGGCTGGTGCTGGCGGCCTCTGACGCCTGGCTCGCGCGTAACCCTGAGCCGCAGGATCTGGCCGATCTGCGCGAGCTGCGATTCGTCGGCTATATCCCGGATCTGATTTTCGACAAGGAACTGGACTACCTGGCCGAGCTTGGTGCGCCCCAGGTGGCTATTTCATCTAACTCGGTCTCGGTGCAGCTGAATTTTTTGCGACAGGGGGTGGGAATCGGCATTGTTCATGATTTCGCCCTGCCGGCCGCGCCTGAACTCAGGCAGCTCCTGCCCGATAAGGTAGGGCTGACCCGGTCGTTCTGGCTGATCCGTCACGCCGATGACGGGCGGGTTCAGCGGTTGAACCGCTTTGCGCAAAGCCTTGTGCGCGAGACAAAGGTCGAGATGGCCAGGCATGAAAAGACTGTTCCGCCCGGTGGTTACGGCCACGGGGCTTGACAGAATCCCTGGGCTCAAAGACCCTTCCTCTGACAGACGCGGGAAAGTGAGGAACAGCCCATGCTTGTCAGCCAGATCCTTAAGACAAAACCGGCAGGGGTGATCACGATTGCCCCCGAGGCCACTGTTGCCGAAGCTGCCGCATTGCTGTCCGAGAAACGGATCGGGGCGATCATCGTCTCATCCGACGGCAAGACGGCCCTCGGGATTCTCTCCGAGCGCGATATCGTCCGCGAGCTCGGGCGCACCGGCGTGACCTGCCTTTCGGCAAAGGTCACCGAGCTGATGACGTCAAAGCTCGTCTCCTGCACCAGCGGCGATCTGAATATGGATATCCTGAAAACCATGACCGATGGCCGGTTCCGCCATATGCCGGTGATCGAAAATGGCGAAATGCTGGCGATCATCACCCTGGGCGATGTGGTGAAGGCACGGTTGCAGGAGCTGAGCGCCGAGAAGGATGCCCTTGAAGGCATGATCATGGGTCATTGACCGGCAGTGTCGACTGCGCCGGCTTTTGCTGCGCTGCGGCGGTTTTGATCTTGCGCAGGCGCAGGCAATATTGTTGCGTGCGCCTGCAGCGGAGGGATCAGGGAGGATTTACCCATGCGCATCGGCCTTTATCCGGGCACCTTTGATCCGGTAACGCTTGGGCATACCGATATTATCCGGCGGGCTATGGTGCTGGTTGACCGGCTGGTGATTGGCGTGGCGATCAACCGGGACAAGGGCCCCTTGTTCAGCCTTGATGACCGGGTTGCGATGCTGCGCGCTGAATGTGCCGCGATCACTGAGATCACCGGCGGTGAGATTCTGGTGCACCCGTTCGAGAATCTGCTGATCGACTGCGCCCGCGACGTGGGGGCGAATGTGATCGTGCGCGGGCTCAGGGCAGTGGCGGATTTCGAATATGAATTCCAGATGGTCGGGATGAACCGGGCGCTCGACGATTCTGTCGAGACGGTCTTCCTGATGGCCGATGCGCGCCGCCAGGCGATTGCTTCAAAACTGGTGAAAGAAATCGCAAGACTGGGCGGCGATGTGAGCCGCTTCGTGCCGGCCCCGGTCGCCACGGCCCTGAAAGCGAAATACGGCTGAACAAGGGGCCGATTTCTTCAAAGAAATCGGCGCGGATTTTTTGAAAAATCCGCGCCCCTGGTCGAGGTCGCTCTGCCCAGTCAGGGATCAGATCAGCTTACCCATCACGACGGCGGTATCGGCCATCCGGTTCGAGAAGCCCCATTCATTGTCATACCAGCTCAGGACCGAAACCATGGTTCCGTCCATTACCTTGGTCTGGTCGATATGGAAGATCGACGAATGGGGGTCATGGTTGAAGTCTGACGAGACATTCTTGAACTTCGTATAGCCCAGGATGCCTTTCAGCGGGCCGTCTGCGGCCGCGATGATTGCATCATTGATCTCTTCCACCGTAGTTGCGCGCTTCGCGATGAATTTCAGATCCACGACCGAGACATTCGGGTCGGCACGCGGATCGCGAAGCCATCAAGCTTGCCCTTCAGCTCGGGCAGCACCAGACCCACGGCCTTTGCCGCACCGGTCGAGGTCGGGATCATTGAGAGCGCTGCCGCGCGGGCTCGGTAGAGATCCTTATGCATCGTGTCCAGCGTCGGCTGGTCGCCGGTATAGGAGTGGATCGTCGTCATCATGCCTTTTTCGATGCCGATGGCGTCATGCAGCACTTTTGCGACCGGCGAGAGGCAGTTGGTGGTGCAGCTCGCGTTCGAGACGATCAGGTCTTCGGCAGTCAGCGTATTGTCATTCACGCCGAAGACGATGGTCTTGTCAGCATTCTCGCCCGGGGCCGAGATCAGCACACGTTTTGATCCGTTTTCCAGATGGGCCTGGCATTTCTCTTTCGAGGTGAAGATGCCGGTGCATTCCAGCACGACATCGACATCCGACCAGGGCAGTTCGGCCGGATTGCGCAGTGCGGTCACCCTGATGGGGCCGCGACCGACATCGATCCAGTCCGGACCGGTGGTCACTTCGGCCGGGAAACGGCCATGAACCGAGTCGAAGCGCAGCAGATGCGCATTGGTCTCGACAGGGCCGAGATCGTTCAGCGCCACGACTTCGATGTCGGTACGTCCCGATTCGATGATCGCGCGCAGGATATTGCGCCCGATACGACCGAACCCATTGATTGCAACCTTGACAGCCATGACCTTCCTCCGGTGCTGCGGTGTCTTTTGCGCTTTCAAAGCTGAGAGCGCCCTCATGCCGGCGCGATGGTGCCGGAATGCTAGCGCTAACAACCGCAGAACGCGCGGAAATGCAATCGAATCCTGCCAGCATCAGCGCCAGAATTGAACCCAGTCGACAAGATGGAGGAATTTTTTCGCCAGAAACATCAGGATCTGCCCCTGAGTGAGGAGCAGATCCAGCCCGATTGCCACAGCAAGCGTCAATGCGATGTAGAGAGCGACACGATCTGTCACGCGAAATCCCCGGGTTTGGCCGGGGAGTGCGCCCGGTCTCAGCCTGCGAGCCGTCCCATGGCGCCGGCCACATCGGCCATGCGGCAGGAGAAGCCCCATTCATTATCATACCATGCCAGAACGCGGACGGAACGGCCAACCACTCGTGTCTGATCCGGCGCGAAGATCGACGATTGCGGGGTATGGTTGAAGTCGATCGAGACCTTGGGCTCGGGGTCATAGGCCATGACCATGCCCATATAGCCATTGGCGGCCTCGCGCACGATCTGGTTCACCTCGTCCGCGGTGACCGATTTCGCGGCGATGAAGGTCAGATCCACCGCCGAGACATTCGGGGTCGGCACGCGGATGGCCGAGCCATCGAGCTTGCCTTTCAGCTCGGGCAGGACCTCGCCAAGCGCTTTCGCGGCGCCGGTCGAGGTCGGGATCATCGCCATCGCTGCCGAGCGTGCGCGGTAGAGGTCGGAATGGCGGCGGTCCAGCGTCGGCTGATCGCCGGTATAGGAATGGATCGTGGTCATGATGCCCGATTCAATCCCGATCGTGTCATTCAGCACCTTGGCCAGCGGCGCAAGACAGTTCGTGGTGCAGGACCCGTTCGAGACGACCAGATGCTCCGGCAGCAGCGACCGGTGATTGACGCCGTAAACAACCGTCAGATCGGCATTCTTCGCCGGCGCCGAGATCAGCACCCGTTTCGCGCCGCGCCCGAGATGGACGGCGGCCTTACTGCGGTCATTGAAATTGCCGGTGCATTCCAGAACGACGTCAACGCCCTCCCAGTCGAGCTCTTCCGGGTTGTAGGTCGACATCACGCGGATCGGCCCGCGCCCGAGATCCAGCGCGCCCCCCTCAACCTTAACAGTGCCGGGGAAACGCCCATGAACCGAGTCGTATTTCAGGAGATGCGCATTGGTCTCGATGGGCCCGGTCGCATTGATTGCCACGACCTGCACATCATTGCGGTTCGATTCCGCGATATGGGCGAGGGTGCAGCGGCCGATGCGGCCAAATCCGTTGATACCGACTGTGATGGTCATATCCTGTGTCTCCGCTGCACGAAATTATCCCGGGTCTCAGGTTGGTTAGCGCTGCCCTGCAGCTTTTCAAAGCATAAAAGATACGTATTTTCATTGTGTTAGCGCAAACCCAGACTGTTTGCGCTAGCGCTTGCGGTAACAGTTGCAGGCCCGGGCAGCAAGAAGGCGCCAGGGCCGGGATAACTCCCCCTTGCTTTGGCCGGGTGATTCCCTGTCATTGTGCTTGGAGGCGCTGAAACGGGTGTGACATGAGTGGTTTGCTGGCTTTGCTGGATGACGTCGCGGCGATTGCCAAAGTGGCGGCTGCATCGGTCGACGATATTGCGGCGGCGGCCGCTAAGGCAGGGGCCAAAGCCGCAGGCGTGGTGATCGACGATGCCGCGGTGACGCCGAAATATGTGACCGGGTTCAGGCCGGAACGCGAGCTTCCGATCATCTGGCGGATCGCGCTCGGATCGATGCGCAACAAACTGCTGGTCCTCTTGCCGGTCCTGCTGGCGCTGGAGGCGTTCCTGCCCGTCGCGATCACGCCGCTGCTGATGCTGGGGGGCCTATTTGTGTTTTGAGGGGGCGGAAAAGCTGTTCCATGCGCTGTTCCCGCATGGCGACGCGTCGCAAGCGGATCACGCGGCAGGGAATGAGACGCAGCTTGAGGAGGCGAAGGTCGCAGGGGCGATCAAGACCGATTTCATCCTCTCGGCTGAGATCATGACCATCGCGCTTTCGGTGATCGACAGCCCGGATTTCTGGATGAAGGCTGTGGTTCTTGCAGTGGTGGGCGCGCTGATTACGGTGGCGGTTTACGGCGCGGTGGCGCTGATCGTGAAGATGGATGATATCGGGCTGCATCTGGCGGCGACCGGGCGGATTGGCGTGACCAGGGCCTTTGGGCGCGGGCTGGTCAAGGGAATGCCGGTGCTGCTTGGGGTGCTGTCCGTGGTCGGAACGGCAGCGATGCTCTGGGTCGGTGGCAATATCGTTGTGCATGGGCTCGAGGTGACGCATCTCTGGGCCTGGCCCTATGAGACCATCCACCATATTGCAGCCTCTGCGGCATCAGCTGTTTCCCGGGCGGCAGGGCTGGTGGAATGGCTGGTGACGGCGGCGCTTGATGGCGTGGTCGGCCTGATTGTCGGGACGCTGCTGATCCCGGTGGCGACAAGGGGGATCGCGCCGCTCTGGCGCCTTGTCAGCGGCAAGGAAGGATCTGCTCCTTGAGACTTCGATAACCGGGCGCTGGCGAAATCTGCACAGATTTCGCGCCGGAGCCTTGGAAAGGCTCCGTGCCGGAGTTTTCAAAACTCCGGTTTCGTACCTGTCCGGCGGAGCATTGAGAGGGAATAGATCACCAGCCCCAGCCAGATGAAGCCGAAAGCGATCAGTTTTTGCCGGCTGAACGGCTCGTCAAAAACGAAAACCGCGGTCAGGAAGATCATCGTCGGCGCGATATATTGCATGATCGCGATGGTCGTCAGCCGCAGCTTCTTGGCGCCATTGGCATAGAGGATCAGCGGCCCTGCGGTCACCAGCCCCAGCAGGAACAACATTGCGCTCTGCCATCCAGGCCCGTGCAGAAACTGCATCTCACCCGATGTGGCCAGCCAGCCGATCACCGCCAGCGCCGGCAGCAGCAGCACCATTACCTCCAGGGTGAAGCCCTGGTTCGGACCGATCGGCAGGCTCTTCTTAAAATAGGCGTAAAAGCCCCAGGTCAGCGTCAGGGCCAGCGCGAGGACTGGCAGACGCCCGGCCTCGAGGGTCAGAATCGCGACCCCGATGAAGGCCGCAAGAATTGCGAGCCATTGCACGCCGCGCAACCGCTCGCCCAGCAACACGGCGCCCAGCAGGATCGAGAACAGCGGGTTGATGTAATAACCAAGCGCCGCATCCAGCGCCCGCCCGGAGGTGATCGCATAGACATAGAACCCCCAGTTGACCGAGATCAGCCCTGCCGTAACCAGCGTCATCCCGAGCATCGCCGGATTGCGCAAAGCCGCCTTCAGATCTGCAGTCCGGCGCGTCAGGGCAAGGATCAGCAGCGCGACCGGCAGCGCCCAGATCACCCGATGTGCCACCACTTCGATCGGCGAGACATGATCCAGCGCCTTCATATAAAGCGGCAGAAATCCCCAGAGAAGATAGGCGGACAGCGCGTAGAGGAACCCGGAGAGGCTGTCTCCTTCCTGCGAACCGGCGGGCTGTGGTTTGGGGGAGGGGCTGTGTTCCATGGGACCGGTTTATCCAGGGGCGCCCCTGGCGGCGAGGGCGCATCTTGTAATGGATACAAGATTTGCCATGACCGGCCAGCGGGGGGATGCCTATTTTACGTCCGGGCTGGCTCAACAGGCAGGCTCCAGCCCGCCGGGGCCAGCTCATAGCCCTCGAACCGAAAGCCCGGGCTGACCGTGCAGGACAGAAGCGTCCAGTCGCCGGTGCTCACGGCTTCCTGCCACCAGCCGGCGGGCACAATCATCTGACAGTGCTGCCCGCGAGGATATCTGGCCCGAGGGTGTAATGCCGCGCCGCGCGGTCCCCCATTGCGAGGTCGAGGGGCGCGCCCGCATGCCAGTGCCAGATTTCATCGGCATCGACCCGGTGCCAGTGGCTTCTCTCGCCCGCCTGAAGCAGAAAGAGGATCGAGGTGCCGCTGGCGCGCGCTTCACGGGTCGGGCCACGCCAGGTTTCGCGATACCAGCCGCCTTCGGGATGCGGTCTCAGATCGAGATGGGCGATGATTTCTTGTGCAGCAATGTTCACAAATTCCTCCTCACAAATCTCTCCATTGTCCCGGCGCAAGGCCTTTCAGTGTCCAGTCAGCCACCCGCCAGCGGATCAGGCGCAAGGTTGGCAGGCCGACCGCCGCTGTCATGCGGCGCACCTAGCGGTTGCGGCCCTCGCGGATGGTCAGCTCGATCCAGGAATCGGGCACCGATTTGCGGACCCGGATCGGTGGCTCGCGCGGCCAGAGCCAGTCGGGCGCCGCCACCAGCCTGGCGCGGGCGGGCAGGGCAGGGCCGTCATTGAGCATGACACCCTGTTCCAGCGCCGCCAGCGCGGCCGCATCAGGCGCACCCTCGACCTGGGCGTAATAGGTCTTTTCGGTCTTGTGCTTTGGATCGGAGATCCGCGCCTGCAGCCGCCGTCATCGGTCAGCACCACCAGCCCCTCGGTCAGCGATCCACCAGAATCGCGATCCAGCCGCGCCGCGCGGATAGACGCCGGGCTGGTCAAGGGCACCGCCGAGAGGGTCGGCGCGGGCGAAGGGCTCTTCAGATCGGTGAACTGGCAGAGAGCATATCGAAGGGTTTGTTCAGAAGGATGATGCGGGACATGGCGCCATAGTGCCATGCAGCCGTGACGCGGAAAAGCGGCTGTTGCATCGCACAGCGATGAGATGTGGGACTGACGCGAATATGAGGCAGCCGGGCTTGTCCGGAGGCAGGTGTTGCAACGCTAAGGTCGCAACCGCTGCCTGCGGCGTTTCAGCCGGTTCGTTTCAGCCCTTAAGCGTCAGATCGAGAATGAGGTGCCGCAGCCGCAGGAGCTCGACGCATTCGGTTCTCAATCACAAACCGCGCCCCGATCAGCTCTTCGGTGAAGTCGATTACCGCATTTTGCAGGAACGGAAGCGAGACGGGATCAACCAGCACACGCTGGCCGTCTTTCTCGAACACCAGATCCTCGGGGCCGGCCTCGCCCAGCACGATCTCATATTGAAAGCCCGAACAGCCGCCGCCAAGCACGCCCACGCGCAAAGGCTGTGGCGCGCCGGTGATCTCGGCAATTTCGGCCAGCCGCGCGAAAGCGCGGTCGGTGACGCGCGGCAGCGCATCGGCAAAGGGGACGGCATCGGGGGAAGCATAAGTTCCATGGCTGTTCCGGTATCTTTCAGCGCTTTCCCGGAATATAGGGGGCAGGGCCGCGCCGAACAAGCCGCCGCACTGAATTGGGAACCGGATCGTGATGCTTGCCGCTTTTGCCTGTCAGCCAGAAGAGTCGCGTGGGAGGCTGTTTGACGAAGGAATGAGCACATTCCGCTCGCCCTTTCAGCGGGATCGCGACCGGATCATTCATTCCTCGGCTTTCCGCCGCCTCAAGCACAAGACACAGGTCTTTGTCGAACATGAGGGCGATTACTACCGCACCCGCCTGACCCATTCGATCGAGGTCGCACAGGTGGCGCGCACGATTTCGGGGGTGCTGGGGCTGAACACCGATCTGGCCGAGGCGATCGCGCTGGCGCATGATCTGGGTCATACGCCCTTTGGCCATACCGGCGAAGATGCACTGGCACGGCTGATGCAGCCCTATGGCGGCTTTGACCATAATGCCCAGGCGCTGCGCATCGTGACGCGGCTGGAACGTCACTATGCGGGCTTTGACGGCCTGAACCTGACCTGGGAGACGCTGGAAGGCATTGCGAAACACAATGGCCCGGTGATCGGGCCCAATGCCGATGACAAACACAAGCATGACCCCGACCACTTGCCCTATGCGCTGGACGAGGTGAACCGCGCCTGGGATCTGGAGCTTTCCACCCATGCCAGCGCCGAGGCCCAGGTCGCGGCCATTGCCGATGACGTGGCCTATTCGCATCACGACCTGCATGACGGGTTGCGCTCGGGGCTTTTCTCCGAGGATGACCTGATGGAACTGCCGGTCGCCGGCCCTGCCTTCCGCAAGGTCGACGAGCTTTACCCAGGGCTCGACCGTATGCGCCGCAGGCATGAAGCGCTGCGCCGCGTCTTTGGCCGTATGGTGGAAGACGTGATCCATGTGGCGCAAAACCGGCTTGATGCCGCACAGCCACAATCGGTGAGTGAGATCCGCCATATGGGCACCACGATCATCCGCTTCTCAAAGCCGCTTTACCAGGAACTGAAAGCGGTGCGCAGCTTCCTCTTCCACCGGATGTATCGCGCGCCCTCGGTGATGGAGGTGCGGGCGCGGGTGACGGGTGTGATGGATGATCTCTTCCCGCTGTTCCTGAACCAGCCGGAGCTTTTGCCCGCTGAATGGCAGGAAGACATTCGTGATGCCGGCCAGGATGAAACCACGCTTGCCCGCATCGTCGCGGATTATGTGGCAGGGATGACCGACCGTTTCGCGATCCAGGAACATGCGCGCCTCTTCAATTGCGCGCCGGTGACCGACGGGGCCTGAGCCTTCTCTGGCCAGCCGCATCTCCCCGACTGAAATATTCCCGCCAAAGGCAACCGCGCCCTGCGAGGCGCCGGATGCCCTTGGTTGCGTCCCTCCCGTTGTTTCAGTCCCGGCGGCTGGCGCCGAAAACCCAGAACAGCGCCAGAACCAGCGAGACAATCGCGTTCCATCCCGCCATCGAGATCCCGAACAAAGACCATGGGATCGCATCGCAGCGCACCGGGGCAGGGGCCGCTGTTGCCGGGTTCATCAGATCAGACGCAGACAGTCCTGCAATCGACCCTTGCGTGCAGGTCGAGATATACTCCCACCAGCCCAGTTCGACACCCGCATGGAAAAGCCCGATCCCGGCGGTGGTCAGCGCCGCCGCAGCCCCCAGCCAGGGCCAGATCCGCCAGCCGGTCGCCAGCCAGAGCGCGAGAAACAGCACCGCAGCCGCATGCGGCCAGCGTTGCAGAAGGCACAAATGGCAGGGCGCCAGGCCGCCAATCAGCTGAAACCCAAAGGCCGCAGCCAGCATTGCGGCGGATCCGAGGCCCGCGATCAGGATTGCCGGTGTTTTCAGGATCATAGGGCGGGCTCCGATTCCCAGGCGATACGGCGTCAGGTTTAGGCCCGGTGTGACGAAAGGGGAAGTAACGCCTTCGCGCGCATGATCAGCCCAGGATCAGCGGCGGTGCAGTCCAGCCGCCTGGGCCATTCGACAGGGCTTTTCTGGTACAGCGGGGCAGGGTAGATTACCACAGGTGCGAGGCCTCATCTCTGACAGGGCCGCAGGACAGGGGAGCGTCCGCAATGCAATGGAAAGGCCGCCGCGGCAGCAACAATATCGAAGACCGCCGCGCGCAGGGCGGTGGCATCCGTGCACGTGGCGCGGCCGGGGTCGGGGGCCTTGGCCTTGTTGCGGTTTTCGTGATCGCGCTGGTGCTGGGCGTTGATCCGGCCCAGTTGCTGAACCAGGTCGGGCTGGATGCAGGCCAGGACAGCGGCCGCGCGAGTGAGCCACTGACCGTACAGGACCAGGAGGCCGGCGAATTCGTCTCGGTCGTTTTGGCCGATACCGAGGTGATCTGGGCCGATCTGTTCCGCAGCCAGCTGAACAAAACCTATAAACCCGCGACGCTGGTGCTGTTTAAGGGAGGCACCCAGTCGCCCTGTGGCGGTGCCTCCGAGGCCACCGGGCCGTTCTATTGCCCGGCCGATCGCAAGGTCTATCTCGATACCGGTTTCTTCGTAACACTCGAAAAACAGCTTGGCGCGAAGGGCGATTTCGCGGCAGCCTATGTCGTGGCGCATGAGGTCGGCCACCATGTCCAGAACGAGCTCGGCATTCTCGGCCGGGCCAATACGCTGCGCAGCCAGCTGAGTACGACCGACTCGAACCAGGTCTCGGTGCTGATCGAGCTCCAGGCCGATTGTCTCTCCGGCGTCTGGGCGCATGAGGCCGCAACGACGCTTGGCACCGTCGAGCGCGGCGATTTCGACGAGGCGCTGAACGCCGCGCGCCAGATCGGGGATGATACGCTGCAAAAGAATGCCGGCCAGCGCCCGATGCCGCATACCTTCACCCATGGCAGTTCGGCGCAGCGGGCTCAGTGGTTCAACACCGGGCTGCGCGGCGGCAAGATCGGCGAATGCCTGAAACTGACAGATCAGGTTTTGTGAGTCTTGATATAATAGGCTGATTTCAAATGAAATTCTCTCGATCCTGGTTCACAGACACTGGCCAAAGGATCGGGAACTCCCCTGGATTGAGCAGTATCTGAAAATCCCTCGATGCGGGGCAGTCGGAGACTGCCGCGATCGCGAATATGCCGCAAGACAGCAAATGGGCCGCGATGCAAGCGGTCTCGCCTGATCGGCCGGTCTCTCAGGACAAGACGAGCCCGAACCGCGGGTCAAGGCGGAACGCCAATGCCGCGGCGTCAGTAGGGAGAGCAATCCGGCCGTCACGGCAGACCTCCAGGTCCTGGGCGGTGCCAGAGAGTGCGTCAGAAAATCTCGCTGTACTTGCAATGCATCGCTTGCATAGCAAGTCATGGGAGTATCGACACGCCGATGATGAGAGCCAGATGAAGGCGGTGAATCAGGATGAGGGTCATAAATCGGTGAAGTGGACCGTTTTCCGACGCATGGAACCGGCGTCTCATGTGCGTGTTTACTGCGTTATCGGGGAGCCTTCCGGCGAGATTGGGTCTGGCTTGCCGCTGCTGCTGCGAGGGTGAAAAACAGGCAAAGCGAACGGAAATACTGTCCGGAAACGGAACTGGAAGGACGCAACGCCTGCTGAGGTGAAACCATCTTCTGACTATGGGAAAAGAGCATCACAATTGCTTGCGACGTTCGGAAGGTGCCTTATTCTGATGTCCTCTGGCGCAAAACCGACGGAAAACACCTCGCGAATGACCGTCAGCTGGTCCGCAGCACGGCCAGAGATGACTGCGCCAGTTCCTGGCTCAGAACAAGAAGATGGCACTCCGGATTGGTTACACTTTGAAACGCCAAGGAGCGGCGCCAGGCGACACAGTCAAAATATCGAACACCGCATTGCGAGAGGGCTCCCAGAAAGACCCAGAAAGAGATGCGCCAGATCTCTGCCAGTCGGCGGCTGCGACGCTGCCCCAGGCGGTGAGCCACCTGCAGCGCTCTGCAAATCATCCGGTCGGTCCAGACAAATGATGTAAACGGGCTGCCTTAACGTCGCATGGCTGCTCGAACCGATGGCGAGACCATGTTGCCTGTGCGTGATACCCGGAGCGCCGAAGTGGTGAATGGCCTGGTTCAGCTCTTCGACACCCTTGAATGTCCCCGAATTTCTTAGATGCGTTCACGTCTCATCTTCTGCTGCCGTTCGAACTCGGGGGGCGACAGCATCCCGTTCCTCGCATGTTTGCGCTTTGGATTGTAGAACATCTCGATGTAATCGAACACGTCCTGCCTTGCCATCGGCACCAACAGGTCGCGATCATGGCCTTGGTTAGTGACATCCTGCGCGACGATCAGATGCGTTTCGGTATCGACGGCGGTCTGAACATTGTAGCCAACCTTCCCACTGTTACGGGCACTGGTTGCCATAGCGCGGGCGTCAGGATCGGTCAGGGAGATCTGGCCGTCCGGAGCACTGGCCAAGGCCCGATCCAACTCCTGCAGATGCTGGATGTGCTGCCGCACGCGGCCGTAACGTTTGGCCAAGTGCGCGACCTTCTCGGCCCGAACCTCGCCTTCTTCCTGCCGATCAACGCGGACCATCTCCGCAATGTAGCGTTCTACGTCCGCCTCCAGATGGGCGATGCGGCTGGCGATCTTGCCTTTGGTGAAGTTCCGGTCGCGGGAGTTCACCGCCCGGAACTTGCTGCCGTCGATGGCAACGCATGCGCCCTTCAGCACACCGATGCGCCGGCAGAGTTCCACGAACTGGGCGCAGGTGCGGCGGATGCCGGGGCCGTTGTCGCGACGGAAATCGGCGATGGTCTTGTGGTCGGGAACCAGGCGCCCCGTCAGCCACATCAGCTCGACATTGCGCCCGGCCTCTCGCTCCAACCTTCGGCTCGACGGAATCCGGTTGAGGTAGCCGTAGATGAACAGCTTGAGCAGAACAGAAGGATGGTAACCGGGGCGACCCGTGCGGGCATGGGCAGCGCGCACGAACCCCAGGTCAACAAGGTTGAGTTCCTCAACGAAGAAATCGACCACACGGACCAGATGGTCCTCATCGATCCAATCTTCGAGACGGTCCGGAAACAGGACCGTCTGACCGCGTGCGATACCTTCGATGAAACCCGACATGCCACGCCCCCCGCAACCATGCCAAAAACTACCACAAACCGGAGTTTCCACACAGCCTCGGCTCGAACCAATGGCGCCACAATGGCTCCACTCACTTTGCATCCCTGACGAAATACGCGGTGGCCCTTCGTCGGGAAAACAGTCCACTGGACTGTTTTCTCACCCTCCTCGATTTAGGATGTCGCGCTCGTCGCAAACCCGGGCCAGCTCCCGCTTCAACAGGCGGATCTCGGCATCCTTCCCGGTCTCGCCTGATGCCGTCTTCGCGAACTTGCGCTTCCAGGCATAGAGCGAGTGCTTGCTCACCCGAGCCGTTCAGAAACCTCGCTGACCGGGTAGCCCCGCTCCGTGATCTGAGCGACCGCATCGCGCTTGAAGTCGTCGCTGAAAGTGGCTGCGCCCATCATGGCCTCCTTGTCTCAAAATTAGCAAAGAAGGCGTCCACAAAACATGGGGCTATTCACAGATTGGCGGGTGGGCAACAGGATGTCATTACGATTGATGCGTAAGATCATGTCCTGTTGGGCAAGGTGCTCAGAGTGGCATTCTCGTGTGTCAATAAGTGGCACAAAATGTAGATAAAGGCATAAATGCTGTTTAAAGTCACAACAGTTCCTTTAGCGAACCCGGCGCGGTTCCGGTACAATAATTACATAATACTGATTATGCGACAAAGGCATGCTTAACACCTTGATATAATGGGATAAGTATATGCTGAAAGCCTTCAAGCTCGTCTTGCCGCTCGTGCGCAAGATGTTGATCCCCGCTCTGACCGCCTTTGGCGGTTTTCTCGTCGGGGTCTATCCGTCCGAAATCACCGCTCTTTGCTCGCGGGTCGTCTGATGTCGGCCCGCGTCTATGGTGATGCGCTGCGACTGATCGTTGATGCGCACAAGGATTTGTCGTGGTTTTCCCGGCAAAAACTTCGGGCTGATCTCCCGCTGTTGTGTTCTTTCATCGCTGATCTTTTTCATAAGGATATCAGCGATGTAGAGCGCGACCTTGACAATCTTCTCAAGGTTCGACGCTGATGGATCCAGCAATGATTTCTGCCGTTAGCAGCGTTTTCAGTGGGCTATCCGGCATATTTGGCAAGAAGCGCAAAAATCCCACGCCTCGCGACAATATCATGTCGCAAGCCGCTGGCGTTCGCGAGGCTTCTGAGGCTTACGGGTTTAACCCCCTGACCTTGCTGCAATACGGCCAGCCCGGCGGCACCGGGCTGGCCAATAACGGCCCGCCTCTCGCCTCGTTCGACATGCTCACTCAAGGTTTCCGGGAAATCGGTGACATTACCTCTGGTGACGCTGAGCGTCGTCGCCAGCAGGAAGAGCTTAAGCTTGATCTCGCCAAGCTTGAAATCGAGCGTCTTAAGGCCGGTAAAGCTGCGGACGCGGTTGGCGGCGTTTCGCCTCTTGGGCGAAACGCTTCTATGCAGGTGCAATCCAATGTTGCAGATGCTCCACCGCGCATTTCCAGCAATCCTGAAAGAACATCAGTCCAGATTGGGGGAATTAATTCAATTCCTGATACTGGCTGGTCTGATGCTGAGGAAATTGAAAAGCGTGGCGGCGATGTTGCCTCGTGGATTTATGGTCTTGGTGTCATAGGCGCCGATGCATGGAACACGTTTTCAACTCACGCTGAACGCCGTGCTGTTAAGTCTGAGGCGGCTGGCGTTCCTCGCAAAACATGGGGCGGCCTTGGCCGCGCCATTGGTGTTGCGGATAATTCATCCGACAATCCGCGCGATTGGTCTGCTTACAGGCTGCGACAGGAGTTTGGTGCCGCGCCTGATGGTTATACCGATGATGACCGCCCCTTCTGGAAAGTCGGAAACGGCATTTCCACAACGCCCCCCAATAAACGAAAGGTGCAATGATGGCACGTCAATCTACAACCCCCGTTACCTTCAATCGCACTGTTCGTCCTGATCAGTCGGTTACTATGACCTCCGGCCGCGCCGGTAAGGTCGTTCCTGTCGGCTATATCCCACTGCTTGCTGGTGACAGTTGCGGCGGTCAGGCTGGTATTGACCTTGAGCTGCGCGAGATGCCGAAACCGCTTCTGAACGGCGTCACTGCGAACGTTCAAGCGTGGTTCGTTCCAAAATCGGCCCATCCGCAATTCTCCGGAATGGATGAATTGCTCCATGCCCGCACTGGCGAGCCTATCAAGTTTCTTGGTGGCGCTGGTAAGACGCAGCGTACTCCTCCTGCGTTCTTTCATCAGGCCACCGGTGCCAACCTTACGGCTGCAATGAATTCAGAGCTGTTCAAGTCGCTCGGCATTCATGTTGTTCCATCGGCCCCGATTAACACGGATCTGATTGACGCGTTCAACCGCCGCATCTCATCGGGAAGCAACCCGCCATAACGCTTCTTCCAGTTGAAGTATGTGGCCTGGCTGATCCCCGCCTTGCGGCAGATCTCGGCAACAGGCGTGCCTTCCTCGCCCTGCTTCAGAATGAACGCCTTCTGCGCTTCCGTGAACTTCGATGCCTTCATCGTCTTCAGCTCCTCTCCCAGCCAGGGAATACGGCGGGCATCAACTGTTCAATGCCCGCGTGTTCTTTGAGGCGCAGGACGGCGGCATGAGGCCGGGCAAGGCCGGTGTGGCCTTCCAGCTTGATGCGCTACCCGAGTTCGCCCGCGCCGTGACCGCTGCGCTTGATGAGGCACAGGTGCGAGGGCTTGTGAAGTGATCGAGGAAACCATTCGCCACAAAGAGCGAGTCTACCTGGCCGGGCACGGCTTGGTTGTCACCGATATGATGCACGCAATCGCTGCTGCTGTGGCGCTTTTAGATCATGTTCAAGATCGGCTTTTGGATATTCCAGAACACGAATTGAGCGATCAGACCCCGCGCCTTTTCGCGGAGTTCGATCAGGCTTGCGCAGATGTCACCGCCGCATTGCTTATTCGCAGAGGTCTGCGCAGTGGTTCATCCCGCCGGGGTTTGTTGATCACCTTCACGTGCTGGGGGCGGTGTTGGAGCGCGGGGCCGAAACTGAGGGGCAAGAAGCCGAATGGCAGGCGCTGAATGATGCTGTGGTCCAGGTGCAAGGGCTGCTGGCTCAAGGCAAGGTCGGGGGCTTCTATGTCTCAAGGCGTGCCCGCGATCCGGGCATGTTCCGCTTGCCGGATCATTTCTGGCTGCTGGCCGAGGGCACCACGGCGCTCTTGTGTGGCGAGTTTCACGACATGGGGCAGCCCAGCCCGCTGTTGTTTCAGCGGGGGGTGATCGAGGCCGCTCTGATGGCCCAGCCGGGGGCAGGTTCGCAGGCGAAGGGTGGCAGGCCGCGCAAGGTCGATGCCGCTCTTGCTGTTTATGCGGCGATCTATCCCGCCGGGCACGAGGCCGCAGGGGTCACATGGAAAGAGGCTGTCGCGCGAGTGTCGTCGGAAACTGGCGAGAGAATTGCAGTCGGAACCCTGCGGGATGCGCTGAAAACCACCCGATAACCCGCTCAAAACTACCGAAACCCGGCTCTCGGGTTTTTGGAGTTTTAGAGGGCTGCACTGTGCGCTGCCGTCCGGCGCAAACTTTGAACATCCGTCAAACAACGAGAGGATAAATCATGCTTGAGAAGCACCACAGAATGCCCGCCGTGGTCGAGGCGACCGGCCTGAGCCGCACCACGCTGTACGAAATGATGAAGGAGGGCACGTTCCCGAAGCCGGTCAAGCTGTCGTCGCGGGCAATCGCCTGGCCGGAAAGCGTCCTGAAAACGTGGATGGAGGAACGGGCAAACCTGTCCGCGTAATAGAAAGCCCCGCCATCATGGGCGGGGCGAGGCTTCCGGTCTGACAGCCAAAGGATAGCCCGGCCCGCTCACTGGCGCAACGAGCAGTGGGGATAAGACCAATGACAGATGCCGAACGCATCACCCGCGCCCTGAGTGGCCGCTGGCATGGCCGTTACGGCACAGCCATGTGCCCGGCGCACCAGAACACCCGAAGCCCGGCCCTGAGCCTGTCCTGTGGCAAGGATGGGCGGTTGTTGGCGCGATGCCACGCCGGTTGCAGCTTCACGTCCATATTGGACGCCCTGCGCGGACTGGGCCTGATCGAGGGGCAAAGTCACTTCGCGCCGCCCAGTGCCGCCGATCTGGCCCGCATCCGGGCGGCAGAGGAAGCAGAGGCCGAGAAGCGTGAAGCGCAAGGGATGGGTGTCCCGTTTCATCCCCGGCCGTGATGACCGTCTCACCTTCACCAACCCGGCCGATCCCGCATCGGACAAGGCGATGCGCGTTCTGTCCTATAGCGGGGATGCCGCCATTCTGATCCCGGTCGACGGGGTTGTCGATCACGCTGGAAGCCGACTTCTGCATAGAGGCTGTGAAGGCGGCGCTGGTTCACAACGGCACACCCTAGATATTCAACATGGAGCATGGTCGCGCCATCGGTTCGAGCGGCCATGCGACGTCAGGGCAGTCAGTTTACCTCCACCGAATTCATCAAGGTGCTGGCCGCGCGCGAAATCAAAATCAGCATGGATGGCAAAAGCGCCTGGCGAGACAACGTCTTCGTCGACCGCCTCTGGCGAACCATCAAATACGAGGAGGTCTACCTGCGGGCCTACGGGTCTGATAAAATTCGGGGAGACATCGAGAGACGCAACCTCCGCCCATGATACCGATGCGAAAGAACCGAAGGGTGCGCAAGGCTGTCGACATGAGCATCTACACCCTGCACAAAGTGGGCGAGTGCTGCTTCAACAAGCTGAAAAAAAGCCGTCGGCTGGCAAACCGCTACGACAAAACCGCCGAAAGCTTTCTCGGCTTCATCGACGTCGCCTGCATCAGGATATGGCTCCGCCAGTTTTGCTGAACGGCAAGCCAAGGGACAGTTTGGCAATATGCTCAAAGCCATGCAGTCCGGCTTCGCAACCGCACGGCAGTGCGTCACCACGGGTGTAAGGTTGATCCATCCCACTGACTAAATAACCCAACCAGGCGGGACTGCATCTGTCCCCGCCAAGGCCGTTCGTAGCCCCGAATTCAGAGATCCCGGTAGGAATGCGCGCGCCCCTGCGGATCGGTAACGGTCCAGCTGCCATCCCCGTGGTCTTGCAGATAGCCAGGGCCAACCGGAACCTTTCCAAAGCCGCCGGGGATATCCAGGACATAGGTCGGCAGCGCAGTGCCGGAGATTCGTCCGCGCAAAGCGGCCATGATCTCCTGCCCCTCGTGCAGGCTCAGACGGAAATGGCCGGTGCCTTTTGCGAGATCGGGGTGATGCAGGTAATAGGGCTTCACCCGGTTGCGGATCAAAGTACGGAACAACTGCTCCAGCGTGTCGGGATCGGCATTGATCCCCTTCAGCAGCACCGTCTGCGACAAGAGCGGCACGCCCGCCCGGGTCAGCCGTGCGAGTGCCGCGCTGGCGGCAGGGGTAATTTCGTCGGCATGGTTCGTATGCAGCACGAGCCAGACCACCGGGCGGACCTGCATCGCCCTTGTCAGGTCTTCGGTAATCTTCTCCGGCGCCACGACCGGGATGCGGGTATGGAAGCGGATCACCTCGACGCTTGGGATCTCTGCCAGTCGGGCCAGCATATCCTTCAGGCGCCGCGCGGACAGGGTCAGCGGGTCGCCGCCGGTCAGGATCACCTCCCAGATCTGCGGATGGTCGCGCAGATAGTCTTGTACGCGGATGAATTCCGCCTCCTCGAGCTGACCGTTTTCCCCCACCGCCTCCCGTCGGAAGCAAAAGCGGCAATAGACCTCGCAGATCTGGGTCGTGTGCAGGATCACGCGGTCCGGGTAGCGATGCGTCAGGCCGGGCACCGGGCGATGCACGTCATCCCCGATCGGGTCGATCAGCTCTTCCGGGAGGATGGTCAGCTCGCGCGGATCAGGGAGAAATTGCGCCAGGACAGCGTCAGATCCGATCTGCCGCATTCCGGGGCTCAGCCGCACCCGGAATTCCGCCGCAACCTGTTCAAGTTCTGCCCATTGAGCCACGGGGCTCAGACCCTCGCGGATCAGCCCGTCAACAGTGGTCAGCGCGCTCTGAGCCTGCGCCTTGCCGGGGGGAGACTGGTCATTCATGGCGCGGGCAATAGCCTCACCCGCGCCTCACGGCAAGCGCGCGCTTTAGTGCAGCCACAGTTCCGCCGTCACCTTGCGCCATTCCGCCGGCCCGATCTGCCGGCGATGGGTGAAGCGCACCGAATGCAGCGGCCCTTCGATGTTCGACTGCCAGTATTCAATGAAGCGAAACAGTTCCGGGTAGTCCGGCGCCAGATCATAGGTCTGCCAGATGAACGTGTTGAGCACCGACCGATAATCCGGCATCCGGTAGAAAATCTCGGCCGTGGTGAGCCCGTAGCCTTGCAGCATGAGGCTGGTTTCGCAGTGCTGCCCCTCACCTGCCCGCCCCTCACCTGCCCGCCCCTCACCCGCACGTCCCTCACCTGCCCGCCCGTCGCCGATCCGCCCGTCGCCTTCTTTCATGTCCTGTGCCTCCGTTCGTCCTCCCGTTCAGGAAAGCATGACAGAGATGAATATAAGGTCAATAAAATCAACGATCTGTCACTCACCTCGCCCCTGTGATGACAGCAAAGATGACAGAAGACCGCACCGACCATTTCACCGACCATTGCTCCCACCATTGCACCCAATGGCTGGTATGGTGTAACTTCTGCCCAACTAAATGCGGGCCAGGGGACATGTCCCCGAAAGGCCCGGCCGTGACAAAGAAGGCGTACCGTGTCAGACACTCCGGAAGATATTGAAAACGCAGGTGAAACTCCTGAGAAGCCGGTCTATCACGGCCCGCAGGTCGATATCACCCAGGAGATGCGGACCGCCTATCTCGACTACGCGATGTCGGTTATTGTCAGCCGTGCGATCCCCGATCTGCGCGACGGGCTGAAGCCGGTGCATCGCCGCGTGCTGTTCGCGATGCACGAAAGCAACAACACCCATGACAAGCCCTATCGCAAATCGGCCCGTCCGGTCGGTGACACGATGGGGAAATACCACCCGCATGGCGACAGCTCGATTTACGACGCGCTGGTGCGGATGGCGCAGCCCTTCAGCATGTCGCTGAAACTCCTTGATGGGCAAGGGAATTTCGGCTCGATGGATGGCGATCCGCCGGCGGCGATGCGCTATACCGAAGTGCGGATGGACAAGCCCGCCGCCTTTCTGCTGGCCGATATCGACAAAGATACGGTCGATTTCCAGGACAATTACGACGGCAAGGACCGCGAGCCGACGGTGCTTCCCTCCCGCTACCCGAACATGCTGGTCAACGGCACCGAAGGTATCGCGGTCGGCATGGCGACGCGGATCCCGCCGCACAACCTCGGCGAGGTTATCGACGCCACGCTGGCCATGATAGAAAACCCGGATATCTCCATGGAATCGCTCATGGAAATGCTTCCGGCGCCCGATTTTCCGACCGGGGGTCTGATCCTTGGTCGTTCGGGCGCGCGCAAGGCCTATCTCGAAGGGCGCGGCTCGGTGATCATCCGGGCGAAAACCCATGTCGAAGAGCTGCGCAAAGACCGCTGGGCAATCATCGTCGACGAGATCCCCTATCAGGTCAACAAGGCCTCGATGATCGAGAAAATCGCCGAAGCGGTGCGCGACAAGCGGATCGACGGGATCTCCTCGATCGCCGACGAGTCGGACCGTGTCGGCGTGCGGGTGGTGATCGAGCTGAAACGCGATGCCACACCCGATGTCGTGCTGAACCAGCTCTGGCGGTTCTCGCCGATGCAGGTGCATTTCGGCTGCAATATGCTGGCGCTGGTGGGCGGCAAGCCCGAGACCCTGACGCTTCGGGATTTTCTTAGCCATTTCCTTGTGTTCCGCGAAGAAGTTGTCGCACGTCGCACCGCTTTCGAACTGCGGAAAGCGCGCGAGCGCAGCCATATCCTTTGCGGTCTCGCGGTCGCGGTATCGAATGTCGATGAGGTTGTGGCGACGATCCGCTCCTCTGCCGATCCGGCCGAGGCGCGCGAGCGGCTGATGACCCGCAACTGGCCCGCGCATGATATCGCGGCCTATATCCGGCTGATCGACGATCCCGGTCATAAGATGAACGAGGATGGAACCTATAATCTCTCGGAGACCCAGGCCCGGGCGATCCTTGAGCTGCGCCTGCAGCGTCTGACCGCGCTCGGGGTCAAGGAGGTCACCGACGAGCTGGAAGAACTTGCCGGTAAGATCAAGGATTTCCTCGATATTCTCTCGTCTCGGGATCGGATCATGGGGATCATTTCCGATGAGTTGACCGAGGTTCGCTCGCTCTTTGCTGTGCCGCGCCGCACCCAGATCGCCGATTGGGAAGGCGATATGGATGACGAGGATCTGATCGAGCGCGAGGATATGGTCGTGACCATCACCTCGGGCGGTTACATCAAGCGCACGCCGCTGGCAGAGTTCCGCCAGCAGAACCGTGGCGGCAAGGGTCTGTCTTCCATGCAGACCAAGGAAGATGACGTCGTCACAACGCTTTTCGTAGCGAATTCGCATACCTGGCTCTTGTTCTTTACAACTTCCGGCATGGTCTACAAGCTCAAGACCTGGCGGCTTCCGGTGGCGGGCCGCAATGCCAAAGGTAAGGCACTGGTCAATATCCTGCCGATCGAACCCGGCGTTTCCATCGCCGCGCTGATGCCGGTCGATGTGCCGGAAGATGAGTGGGACAAGCTGCAAATTGTCTTCGCGACCTCGGATGGCGATGTGCGGCAGAATGATCTGTCGGACTTCACCAATGTGATGCGCAATGGCAAGATCGCGATGAAACTGCCTGAAAACGTTACACTTGTGAACGCAGCCATCGCCGATGAGAATGACGATGTCATGCTGGTGACGGCTTCGGGCCGCGCCATCCGCTTCTCGACGCAAGAGATCCGCGTGTTCAAATCGCGCGGCTCGACCGGTGTGCGCGGCATCCGCCTGAATGGCGAGGATAAGGTCGTCTCGATGTCGATCATCCGCCATTTCGAGGCAGATCCGGCCGAACGCGCCGCCTATCTGAAGCAGCGCCGCCTTGTCGCGGGTGTGACCGAAGAGATCGAGGCGGATGACGAGGAAGAGGCCGCAGCGGGCCAGCTTTCGCCCGAGCGTTATGCTGAAATGTCGGCGGCCGAGGATCTGATCCTCACCATCACCGCGCGCGGTCTCGGCAAGCTCTCGTCCAGCCATGACTACCCGGTGCGCGGGCGTGGCGGCCAGGGCGTGACAGCCTTCGCCAAATCCATGCCCGGCGGGCCGCTGGTGGCCTCCTTCCCGGTCGATCTTTCCGACCAGATCATGCTCGCGACCTCGTCCGGACAGTCGATCCGGGTGCCGGTGGACCAGATTTCTTTCCGCTCGCGGTCGGCTGGTGGCGTGAAGGTGCTGAACACCGGCGGCGAGGAAGAGGTGGTTTCGGTCGCCCGCATCGCCGAGCAGGAGGGTGTCGAAGCCCCGGACATGACGGTTCCCGATACGCCGTCCTCCGATACGCCGGCCCCTGACGTGCCGCCCGAGACCGCTCCGGAATGATGTGACAGCCCGCCCCTGTGGCGGGCCGTTTCATTTTAACCCGATGGTAAATCTTCGCTGTTTCACTCGATGCGGGCGGATGGCCCGAGGGAGGAAGCGGTGCATCTTTACCATTGCCTGATCGAGCTGCGGCCAGAGGCACGGGCCCTGGCATTCGCGGCTGCCGTCGCCGCCTGGATGGATCATCTGCGTGGCAAGGGCCTGGTGAGCGACTGGCGGCTTCTGCGTCGCAAACTGGGACTGGCCTCGGGGCAGCATACCGATTTCCTGCTGGAGATTGAGCTGCCTGGCCTTGCCGGCCTCGACACAGCTTTCGCCGGTCTCGCTGCCAGCGATGATGAGGCGCTGCGCCGCTACGACCAGATGCATGGCATGATCGCCCATGCCGATATCGGTCTCTACCGGCCCTGGCCCGATCCTGCGCAACGCGAACGTGTCGCCCTGATCTGAGGAGTTGAACTGTCGCCCTGGCAGGGCTACATCGCGAGCCATGGAAAAGCTCCACATCATCGGCGGCGGCATGGCCGGATCCGAGGCCGCCTGGCAGGCGGCCGAGGCCGGCGTCCCGGTCGTCCTGCACGAAATGCGCCCCTCTGTGGGCACTTTCGCGCATCGCACCGGCGACTTCGCCGAAATGGTCTGCTCGAACTCCTTCCGCTCGGATGATGATGAACGGAATGCCGTCGGCCTGCTGCATTGGGAAATGCAGGCGGCGGGCGGGTTGATCATGGAAATGGCCCGCCGTCACCGCCTGCCGGCAGGTGGCGCACTTGCTGTTGACCGCGACGCCTTTTCGGCTTCGGTGACAGAACGGCTGCGCGCGCATCCGATGATTTCATTCGACCCCGGTGAGATCCGTGCCCTTCCCGAAGATGGTCACTGGATCATCGCGACCGGCCCGCTGACCTCCGGCGCCCTGGCAGAAGCAATCCGCGCCGAAACCGGAGCAGACAGCCTCGCCTTTTTCGACGCCATCGCGCCTATCGTCTACGCGGAATCGGTCGATATGTCGGTCGCCTGGCGCCAGTCGCGCTATGACAAGGGCGAGACTGAAGAGGAACAAAAGGCCTATCTCAATTGCCCGATGACGCGGGAGCAATATGAGGCTTTCATCGACGCGCTGCTCGCCGCCGAGAAAACCGAATTCCATGAAGGTGAAACGGCGGGCTATTTCGATGGCTGCCTGCCGATCGAGGTCATGGCCGAACGCGGGCGCGAAACGCTGCGCTTTGGCCCGATGAAGCCGGTCGGCCTGACCAATGAACATGATCCCGAAACCAAAGCCTATGCGGTGGTTCAGCTGCGCCGCGACAATGCGCTCGGGACGCTCTATAATATCGTGGGCTTCCAGACCAAGATGAAATACGGCGCGCAAACTGCTGTTTTCAAAATGATTCCAGGCCTTGAGAATGCATCATTTGCCCGTCTCGGCGGCATCCATCGCAATACATTCATCAACTCGCCGACGCTGCTTGATGACCGGATGCGACTGAAGTCGCGGCCGAATATCCGTTTCGCCGGCCAGATCACCGGGGTCGAGGGTTATGTCGAATCCTCGGCAATGGGCCTGCTCGCCGGCCGTATGGCAGCAGCGGAAATCAAGGGCCAGGATCTGCCGCCACCGCCTGCGGACACTGCGATGGGCGCGCTTATCACCCATATCACCGGTGGTGCCGAGGCAAAGACATTCCAGCCAATGAATGTCAATTTCGGCCTCTTCCCCCCGATTGACGCCAAAGGCGGGCGCCGGGGTCGCAAGGATCGCTACAAGGCCTATACCGATCGCGCGAAAGACGCTTTCACAGAATGGCTCGGGTAACCCGCTTCGCGCCGTCGCCAACCGGGCCGCTCCATCTGGGCCATGCTTTCGCCGCGCTGACCGCCGCCGCGCGCGGAGATCGCTTTCTTCTCAGGATCGAGGATATCGACACCGCCCGCGCGCGGCCCGATTATGAGGCCGCCGTCTTTGACGATCTCAGCTGGCTGGGACTGCACTGGGAAACCCCGGTCCTGCGGCAGTCAGAGCGC